>CAZIQR010000093.1:0-10706 GCA_964541055.1 uncultured Eubacteriales bacterium | reverse complement strand
CCTTCAACACCGGCGAGCTGTTCACCAAGAACTTCGGGACCTACCGGGCCGCCCTCCTGGCCGCGGTCGGCGCCTGCGCCCTCTCCCTGATCGGGAACCTGTTTTACATCATCCTGGACAAGCGGGGCGAAAAGGCCCTCAACCTCCGGGACGAGAGCGCCGGCGACAAGATCGTCTTCAAGGACATCAAGGAGTTCAGGCCGACCTTCTGGTTCGTCACGGCCCTCTGCTTCACGTTCTACGCGGCCATTTTCCCCTTCCAGAGCCTGGCCACCGACTTCTTCCATACCAAGTGGGGCATCGCCCTGACCGCGCCGGCCACCGGCAGCTTCCTGCACCAGGTCTTCAACAATCTGCTGCACATCTTCAGCACGGCCGGCGGCATCACCAGCATCATCATTTTCGCCTCGATGATCCTGGCGCCCTTCGCCGGGCGGCTCGTCGACCGGGTCGGGAAACGGACGACGTTCATGATCGCCGGGGCCCTCATGCTCATTCCGTGCCACCTGGCCATGGGGCTGACGAAGATCTACCCGGTCTATCCGATGATCCTGCTCGGCTTCTCGTTCGTCCTCGTCCCGGCGGCCCTGTGGCCGTCCGTGCCGCTCATCGTCAGGTCGGAGCGGGTCGGGACGGCCTTCGGCCTGATGACGGCCATCCAGAACATCGGCCTGGGCCTCTTCCCGCTCTTAAACGGCTTGTTGCGCGACAAGACCGGGTCCTATGTCGCGAGCCAGGTCATGTTCGCCAGCCTAGGGATCGTCGGTCTCATCTTCGCTCTCCTCCTGAGGCGGGCCGATCACCGTGAGGGCGCCGGGCTCGAGGTGCCGGAGAAAGCGAGAGTCAAGGCCTGAGCGGCGGCGCCGAGCCGCCGGTGCGGGCCCGGGGAGGTTCCCATGAAGAGATTCGGTCAGCTGATCGGTGTCAAGCCGGAGGCCTTCGAGACGTACAAGGCCTACCACGCCAAGGTCTGGCCCGAGGTCCTGGAGACCATCCGGCGATGCCACATCCATAACTATTCGATCTTCCATTGGCAGGGGAAGCTTTTCGCCTACTTCGAGTACACGGGGGCCGATTATGCCGCAGACATGGCCAAGATGGCCGCCGATCCCAAGACGCAGGAATGGTGGGCGATCATGATGCCCCTGCAGGAGCCCATCCCGGGCCGGCCGGAAGGGGAGTGGTGGGCGCCGATGGATGAGGTCTTTCACACCGACTGAGGGACACGCCATGGTGCGGACCGCCGGCTGCCTGGCCAAGCTCGAGCGGATGACGAAGACGCTCCGGCACGAGGAGGCGGACCGCGTCCCGGTCAGCGATTTCTTCTGGGGCTCTTTTCTCGCCCGCTGGCGGCGGGAGATGGGCCTGCCGCCTGACGCCGACATCTACAAGCACTACGATCTTGACTGGATCGTCACGACCCCCAACATGGACCCGCACATCCGGGCCTTCGAGACGCTCGAGGAAACGGCCGACCACGTGACCGTGCGGACCGGCTTCGGGGCCGTGATCCGCAAGAACTTCGCCGACCCGATGCCTGCCTTCCTCGCCTTTGACACGGACACGATCGAAAAGACGCGGGACTTCCGCTTCGACGACCCCTCGGACGACCGGCGCTATTTCGCCGCCGGCGACAACCAGATCGCCGGGGTCGGGGACGGCTTCGCCCGGAACTCGCCGCCCTGGGTCGGAACGGTGAAGTCGCTCCATCCGTGGATCCCGGTCTACGGCAGCGTCTGCGAGGCCCAGGAGATGCTCTGGCGCATCGTCGGGCTCCAGAACGTCATGCTCTGGATCGGGCTCTATCCCGACGAGGTCGGCCGCTTCGTCGAGCGGCTGGGCGAGTTCGCGCTCGAGCTCACCAAGGCCCAGATCAAGGCCGCCGCGGGGCTCCTCGACGGCCTGGTCATCTGGGGGGACGTGGCCTACCGGAAGAATCTCTTCTTTTCGCCGGAATACTGGCGCAAATACTACAAGCCGGTCGTCACGGCCATCGTCGACGAATGCCACGCGAGCGGCCTCCCGGTCATCTATCACGGCTGCGGCAACGTCGCCCGCATTCTCGGCGATTTCATCGAGTGCGGGGTCGACGCCTATAACCCCCTCGAAGCCAAGGCCGGGCTCGACGTCGTCGAGCTGAGGCGGCAGTACGGCCACAGGATCGCTTTCTGCGGCAACATGGACGTCCTCACCTGGGCGAACGGGTCGGAGGACGAGCTGCGGCGTGTCGTCCTGACTAAGCTCAATGCGGCGAAGAGCGGCGGATTTATCTTCCAGTCGGACCACTCGGTCCCCGGCAATGTCTCGGCCCGGAACTACGAATATGTCATCGGCCTGGTCAGGCAATACGGCACTTACCCGCTCCGTCTCGGCGAGTTGGACCTGCCGGATCTGGCCTGATCGACGCCTGGCGCCAGGCCCTTTTCTTCCCCGTTGACCATCGGCCCCTTCGGTGATATTGTTCCCCCAACAGGGAGGGAACGGGACATGAAATGTCCTCGCTGTGATTCCGAAAATAACGAATCCTCCCGCTTCTGCAGCAGTTGCGCGGCGCCGCTTCATCCGGCGGGACCCGAAGCTCAATCCCTGACCAAGACCCTCGAGACGCCGGTCCAGGTCATGAGGCCCGGGACTGTCATCGCGGGCAAGTACAAGATCCTGGAGGAGCTCGGCCACGGCGGCATGGGGATTGTCTACAAGGCCGAGGACATCAAGCTCAAGCGGTTTGTGGCCCTGAAGTTCCTGCCGCCTCATCTCATGGATTCGCCCGATCTCAAAGATAGGTTCCTGGTCGAGGCCCAGGCGGCGGCGGCCCTGTCGCATCCGAACATCTGCACGATCTACGAGGTTGGGGAGAGCGAGGCTCGTCCTTACATCGCCATGGAGTTCGTGGACGGGGAGACGCTCAAGGACAAGCTCCGGACAGGCCCGCTTAAGCCCGACGAGGCCTTGGCCATTGCGAGCCAGATCGCCGCGGGCCTTGGCGAAGCGCATCACAAGGGCATCATCCACCGGGACGTCAAGAGCGCCAATATCATGGTCACGGCCAAGGGCCAGGCCAAGGTCATGGACTTCGGGCTGGCCAAGCTCCGCGGCGGGTCTTCTTTGACCAAGAGCCAGACAACGATCGGCACCGTGGCCTACATGTCGCCGGAGCAGGCGCGTGGCGGCGACCTCGACGCGCGCACGGACATCTGGTCGTTGGGCGTCGTGCTCTACGAGCTGCTCTCGGGCAGGCTTCCCTTCCAAGGCGACCACGACCAGGCGGTGATCTATTCGATCCTTCAGAAGGAACCCGAGTCGCTCGTCAAGATACGCCCGTCGCTTTCCCCCGAGCTGGAGCACATCGTCTTCCAGGCCCTGACCAAGAAGGCGGCCGACCGCTACCGGACGATGGAGGAGTTGTGGGAGGATCTCGCCGCGCTGGCCGAAGGCCTCAAGCCGCTCAAGGCCAGGGCCCGGGCCTCCGAGCCCGAAAAGTCCATCGCCGTGCTGCCGTTCATCAACGACAGCCCCGACCAGGAGAACACCTACTTCGTCAACGGGGTGATGGAGGAGATCCTGGGCAACCTCCAGAAGATCAAGGCGCTCCGGGTCATCTCCCGAACCTCGGTCGAACAATACCGGGACAGAAAGAGGTCCGTCCGCGAGATCGCCGAGGAGCTGGGCGTGAACTACATCGTGGAGGGCAGCGCGCAGAAATACGGCAACGCCTTCCGCCTGCGGGCCCAGCTGATCAAGGCCGAGCGGGAAACCCACATCTGGGGCGATTCCTTCCAACAGAAGGTCGCCAACGTGGAAGACATCTTCGACATCCAGATCAGGATCGCCAAATCCATTGCCGAAGAGCTCCGGGCGGTCATATCCCCTGAGGAGAGAAAACTCATTGAGAAGATCCCGGCCGCGGACCTCGCCGTTTATGACGAATATCTGAAGGCCCGCTCCTACGTTTATGATGGCCGGAGGGAAGCCTTGAACAAAGCCCTGGAAATCCTGACCAGTGGCGTCGCGAAAAATCCCGGCTGGGCGCCTCTCTACGCGGGTCTGGCGGAAGCCTGGCTGTGGATGCAACAAAACGCGTACGAGCAGCCGTCCGTCGCCGCCCCCCAGATCATCGAGAACCTGAACAAGGCGCTGGCCTTGGATCCGGACCTTGCGGAAGCCCATTATCTCAACGCCATGATCGCGTATCTCGTGGATTGGGACTGGGAGAAGAGCGAAAAGGAATTTTTGAGGGCCCTGGCCATCAACCCCAACGATGCCCTTTCCAGGGGATTCTATGCGCAGCTCCTGTTGATCCTGCACAGGAAAGATGAAGCGTTGGCCCAGAATGAGCTGGCGCTGAGCCTTGACCCGCTGAATCCCATGGTCAAGCTCAACAATATCGGCATTCTGTTGCAGGCCGGCGAATTTCAGGCCAGCTTGTCTCTCGCGGAGGAAGCCGTGGCCGACGATCCGGACAATTTCAACCTCAATCAGATGATCGAGATCGACGCTTACAGGCTCAAGCAGTACGACAAGGTGCTCCGCGCGGTCCGACATATTCTCCCTTTTCCCCTCGAGGAAGAGGCTTACCGGGACATCGAGAGGACCTACCACGAATCCGGGATCGCCGCGGCCTATCGAAAGATCGTGGGGCGTCTGGAGAAATACGCTGAAAGCCAGCCCGTCGGCTTCTGGGATATGGCCTTCAGGTATCTTGTGGCGGATCGACCCGACAAAGCCATGGATTGGGTCGAGAAGGGATTCGAGATGCACGACCCGATCATGCCATACAATACCACTCCGGCGAGATATTTCGATCGATTGTTCGGGGATCCCCGGTTCATCGCCGTTTGCGAGAAAATGAAGCTGCCGCTTCCGGAATAGGAAGTGAAGCCGACTTGCAGGGGAGGAACGTGACGATCGAGTGCCCGAAGTGCCACGCGGAGAACAGGGACGACTCGAAATTCTGCAGCAGCTGCGCCGCACTCCTTCATCCGGAAGGACCCGAAGCTCCATCCTTGACCAAGACACTCGAGACTCCGGCCCAGGTCATGAGGCCCGGGACTGTCATCGCGGGCAAGTACAAGATCCTGGAGGAGCTCGGCCACGGCGGCATGGGGATCGTCTACAAGGCCGAGGACATCAAGCTCAAACGGTCCGTGGCCCTGAAGTTCCTGCCGCCGCATCTCATGGACTCGCCCGAGTTGAAAGAACGGTTCCTCGTCGAGGCCCAAGCGGCCGCGGCTTTGAACCACCCCAACATCTGCGTTATCCACGAGGTCGGGGAGGACGAGGCCCGGCCCTACATCGCCATGGAGTTCGTGGACGGCGAGACGCTCCGGGACAGGCTCAGGAAGGGGGCGTTGAAGCCCGGACAGGCCCTGGATGTGGCCATGCAGATCGCCGCCGGACTGGGCGAGGCCCACCGCAAGGGCATCATCCATCGGGACATCAAAAGCGCCAACATTATGGTCACGGAGAAAGGACAGGCCAAGGTCATGGACTTCGGCCTAGCCAAGCTCCGGGGCGGGTCGTCCCTCACCAAAAGCCAGACGACGCTGGGCACGGTGGCTTACATGTCGCCCGAGCAGGCCCAGGGGGAGGAGGTCGACGGCCGGACCGATCTCTGGTCCCTCGGCGTCGTCCTCTACGAGATGATGACCGGCGAGCTCCCCTTCAAAGGAGACCGGGACGTTTCGATCATCTACTCGATCGTCCACGAGGCGCCCCGGTCGCTCAAGGTCCGCAAGCCGCCGGTTCCCGAGGAGCTCCAGCACGTCGTCGCCCGGGCGCTCAAAAAGAAGCGCGAGGCCCGCTACGGCTCGGCGGACGAGGTGCTCAAGGACCTCAAGGCTTATCAGTCGGCTCTCCAGACGGAGGCCTCTGGCGTCTTGAACCTGAGAACGCTCGGGCGGCGCCTCCGCAGGCCGCGCGTCGCCCTGCCGACCGTCGCCGCGGTCGCGCTTCTGGCCTTCCTCGGCGTCCGGTTCTTTAAACACCAAGCCCAGGTCCGCTGGGCCCGGGACGTCGCCATCCCCGAAGCCCAGAAGCTCCTCGAGCTCAACGACTGCTGGCGCAACCTTGTCCCCGTTTACCGCCTGGCCGAGAGGATCGAGGCCGTCACTCCGAAGGACAGCCGGCTCGCCGGGATCTTCGCCCAGTGCGCCCGGAACGTGAGCGTCACGACAGAGCCTGCCGGCGCCAAGGTCTTTTTCAAAGAATATACCTCCCCGGAGAGCGAGTGGACCTTGCTGGGGGTCGCGCCGGTCGCGAAGGCCAGAATGCCCGTCGGCATCTTCCGCTGGAAGATCGAAATGGACGGCTACGAAACGGTCCTCGCCGCGGCCTCGACGTGGGGCATTTCCTCCGACCCGAACGAGCTCATCGGCCACAATGACCTGACCAGGGTCTTGGACAGGAAGGGCACGCTCCCGCCGGGAATGGTCCGGGTCAAGGGGGAGGAAACGCCGAGCGGGAAGCTCCCGGATTTCTTCATTGACCGGTGCGAGGTCACAAACCGGCAATTCAAGGAATTCGTGGCCGCCGGCGGCTACAGAGAAAAGAAGTTTTGGACGCAAAAGATCAGCCTGGACGGCCGGGAGCTGACCTGGGAGGAGGCCCTCAAAGGCCTCGTCGACCAGACTGGACTGCCCGGACCCTCGACTTGGCAGGCCGGCGACTATCCCGAGGGACAAGCGGATTATCCCGTGTCGGGCGTCAGCTGGTATGAGGCCGCAGCCTATGCGGAATTCGCCGGCAAGAGCCTGCCGACGGGCGAGCATTGGGGGATCGCGCGGGGCGAATATACAACTCTGATCCAGGTCCCCCAATTGGGCGGTTTTGCCGTCCTTGCCCCCTTCAGTAACTTCCGGGACAAGGGCCCGGTCCCTACGGGCAGCCTCCCGGGCCTGACCGCCTATGGCGCCCTGGATATGGCCGGGAACGTCAGGGAATGGTGTTGGAACGAGACGCCGGACGGGCGCCTCATAAGGGGGGGCGCCTGGGACGACAACCCCTATATCTTCGGCTTCCTGAGCCAGGCCCCGGCCATGGAGCGCTCGCCCAGGGACGGCTTCCGCTGCGCCGTGTATCCCGACCGAAAAAGCGTCCCCGCTGCCGCGTTCCAACCGCAGAAGCCTGTCGCAGCCAAGGACCTCTATAAGGAAGAGCCGGTCCCCGATGACGTCTTCCGCGTTTATCAGGAGCTTTACTCATATGACAAGACCGATCTGAAGGCCCGGATCGATTCGCGGGAAGAGCGACCCGACTGGATCCACGAGATCGTGAGCTTCGATGCGGCCTATGGCGGCGAGCGGGTCCTGGCCCACCTTTTCCTGCCTAGGAACGCGGCGCCCCCATATCAGGCGGTCGTCTACTTTCCCGGCTCGCAATCCGTCAACGAACGATCGAGCCGGGACATCGAGAACTATTACGAATTCCTCATGTTCCTGTCCTTCATCGTCAAGAACGGCCGGGCCGCCCTGTATCCCGCGTACAAGGGGACGTTCGAGCGCGGTAACGACTCCCTGGCCGCCCTCTTGAACTCCGGCGACGTCGACTCCCATCAGGCCGTCGACTTGTACGTCCAGGAGATCAAGGACCTGCGGAGGTCCATCGACTATCTCGTGATGCGGCCGGACATCGACGGGCGGAGGATCGCCTTTTACGGGATGAGCTGGGGGGCCGCTCTCGGGCCTCTCGTGGGAGCGGTCGAGGACCGTTTCAAGGCCAGCATCCTGACGGGCGGGGCCATGACCGGACTGGGGCGGCCGGAGATCAAAGATATCAACTACGTCGGGAGGGCGAGAGTCCCGACGCTCATGTTGAACGGCAAGTACGATACGATCAATCCCGTGGAGACCACGATCAAGCCGATGTTCGATCTCCTAGGGACGCCGGCCGCGGACAAACGTTTGGAGCTCTTCGAGACCGACCACATCCCGCCGATAACCGAGTACATCAAAGAAACCCTGGCCTGGCTAGATAAATATCTAGGGCCGGTGAAACGATAAACTGCAGCGCCCCGACTTTGGCGTGAAGAACGGCTTCGCGAAGTAGAACGCGACGAGCGTGATGCCCCGCTCAGGGCTTCTTGGCCGCGGCGAGCTCCGCTTTGCTCTTGCGCCGCATGTCCATGGCGTGGGCCCGCTTGTAGGTCTGGATGTCGACGAAGCGGCCCTTGCTGTCGCGGACGGCGTAGAGCTTGGTCCCCTTCACGCTGCGATGGGTTGTCCGTTTCATTGGCATGTGTCCTCCTTATGATGATTCTGGCGGAGATGGGCTTATTGGGCAGGTTTGCTGATTGCGCCCTTGATGGCCCCGATGATGGCCATCAGGACGCCGCCGCCGACGCCGCCGCCGGCGATGCTGCCGATGATGCCGCCGATGTCCGTGCCGCCGCCCTGGGCCGCGACACCGAGCACTTTGAGCAACTGGCCGCCGAGGCCGCCACCGAGGATGCCGACGACCGAATTGAGGACCGTTCCGAGCGAGAGTTTCTTCAGCAGGCCGCCGGCGACGTTGCCGCCGAGAGCGCCGCTCACGAGCTGGATGATCAAAGGCACAATATTACCCATAATACCTCCTTGATAAGTAGGGATCCCTTCCCAATGCCGGTGCGTTCACGATGATCCGTGACAATGGCTGGGTCTGACGCCTTTAGTATGAGCAGAGGCCGTAGGAATGTCAAATCGAGCGGTCAAAAAATCGGGCCTCCATTTGCCGGGATCCCGGCTTTCTGCTATAAAAGCCATTCAGTCCGCGACCCTAAGGGAGATCCTGACGCATGATCCGCACGGTGATTTCCGACCTCGGCCGGGTGGTCCTCTGGTTCGACAACAATGTCTTTTTGCGCAAACTCGCGGACCGTGCCGGAAAGCCTTTTGACCAGGTCAAGGCGGCCGTCCACGGCGACCTCGAGCTCCTGCGCCGCTTCGACGCCGGGGCGATCACCGCGGCCGATTTCTCTGTCAGGGTCATGACGATCGTCGGCGCCAGGATGTCCTGTGGCGATTTCTACGCCATCTACGACGATATTTTCACCCCCAATCCCGCGGCCATTGACGTCCTGGCCCGGGTCAAGGCGGCCGGATACAAGCTGCTGCTCCTCTCGAACACCGACCCGGAGCGGTTCGGCTTCATCCTCCGGACCTTCCCCGCCGTCGGCCTCTTCGACGGCCACG
Organism: uncultured Eubacteriales bacterium; assembly: GCA_964541055.1. GTDB lineage: Bacteria > Acidobacteriota > Aminicenantia > Aminicenantales > Saccharicenantaceae > RBG-16-66-30. The sequence continues at coordinate 1,539 of CAZIQR010000093.1, read as the reverse complement.
TCTTGTCCTATGAGCTTCATCTTCTCAAGCCCGACCCGGCCATCTATCTCGCGGCGGCGCGGCAGGCCGGGTGCGAACCGGCGGAGTGCGTCTTCATCGACGACATGGAGGAGAACGTCACGGCTGCCGTCGCGACCGGGCTCGCGGGGATCCATTACACGCCGGAAACGGACCTCGAAGCGGAGCTGAAGAAGCTGGGGCTACGCTTCTAGGATCTGGACCCAGGCCTTGCGCGTCCGAGGGCCGTCGAACTCGCAGAGATAGACCGCCTGCCAAGTCCCGAGCTTCAAGGCCCCATTCTCGATGATCAGCGTCGTCGATGATCCCACCAGCGCCGTCTTGACATGCGCCGGTCCGTTCCCCTCGGTGTGGGCATAATCGAGACCGTCGGGCGCGCCCCGCCGCAGCACCATGAGGATGTCGGCCTGCACGTCGGGGTCGGCGCCCTCGTTGACCGTTACGCCAGCCGTGGTGTGGGGCACGGTGACGATGCACACGCCGGTCTTGACGGCCGACGAGGCCACGATCCGCTCGACCTCGGCCGTGATGTTGACCATGATCTCGCGCGATCCGGTTCGAACTTCGATCGTATTCATCGTTGCCTCAACAATTTAAAAAATTTCCGCGAAAGGTCTTGACAAGCCTCCAAGCGGGGGTGTAGATTCTCGTCGGAAAATACAATATTTGGTATTTTCCAAGCAAGAGCTCCACAAGATATGGGATAATCGCCGAGAGGCATCGGTTCGTCGCCATGGGTTTCGGGAAGGGTTTTGATATTAGCATGTCGGCGGAGTATTTTCTAGCCTTGTGAGCCGTTTTTCGAGGAAAAAGGAGGAGGCGCGATGGTCAGCACGGTCGGCAGGATCAAGAAGCGGGACGGAACGATCGCGGATTTCAACCAGGACAAGATCACCAACGCCATCCACAAGGCGATGGAATCCGAGGGCGTCAAGGACCTGGCCGTCGCCAAGACCGCGTCCGACATCGTCTGCTTCATGATCGAGGAGAAGTTCGGCGGCTACACCATCCCGTCCGTCGAGCAGATCCAGGACGTCGTCGAAATGGTCCTCATGAAGCAGGGCTATCACGAGGTCGCCAAGTCCTACATCCTCTACCGCGAGAAGCACAAGGGCATCCGCGAGGCCAAGAAGATCGGCCTCAACCTCGAGCGGCTCGTCAAGGACTACCTCAACAACGCCGACTGGAAGATCCGCGAGAACTCGAACGAGGGCGTCCAGAGCTTCGCCGGCCTCAACGCCCGCGTTTCCGGCGAGGTCCTCTCGAACTTCGCCCTGAACCAGATCTACAACGAGCGGGCCAAGAAGGCCCACGAATCGGGCGAGTTCCACATCCACGACCTGAGCTACCCCATCGTCGGCTACTGCGCCGGCTGGTCGCTCGAGAACCTCCTCCGCAAGGGCTTCGGCCATGTCCCGAACCAGGTCCACTCCAACCCGGCCAAGCACCTCGACACCCTGACCCTCCACATGGTCAACTACATCGGGACCATGCAGGCCGAGTTCGCCGGGGCCCAGGCCT
>CAZIQR010000092.1:0-10775 GCA_964541055.1 uncultured Eubacteriales bacterium | reverse complement strand
ATGGCCACGATGCCGGTCGCGACCGGGTAGCCGCCCCAACGCCCCGGCCCGCCGGGAATGATATTCAGGAACGGGAAGGGGTAGAATCCCAGCCAGTCCTTGTAAAAGCGGACGGCGTCGGCGGCGGTCTCCAGGCAGACGGCGGCGGCCCCGGCGCCCCGCTCCGTGAAATAGGCCGTGATCAGGACGCCGTCGACCTCGCGCGAGGCCGACTTCAATCCGGTCGCCAGGAAGAGCCCGAACGTCCTCGCCGCGGAGGCCTCATAGCGCCCGGTCCTCGGGTCGAGACGTCCGCTGGCCGCGACCGCGAGACCCGCGGGGACATCGAGCTTGACCGAGTAGGCGTCGTGCCCCGGGAGCCCGTCCCACCAGAGCCGGGGATACCAGAGGTCGCTCGTCTGGAAAGAGGCCTGTTCTTGCGCCCCATCGGCCCGCCGGCCGAAAGCGACGGACAGATCGACCGAAGCGCCAGGGGCGAGCGGTTCGGCCAGCCGGACCATGATCGGCCGCGGCCGAGGTTCGGCGGCGGCCGGCGTCGGCGGAAAGAGCCGCCTCTCCCCCTGCGTCACCTCGAGCGTCGCCTGGGCGCCGACCGCCCAATCGAAAGCGACGACGCCGAGAGGCGTCCGGCCGGGGTTCTTCAGCGTGATGGTCTCCCGTCCCTCGACGGATCCGGCGGCGTCCATGCGGGCGTCGATGACGTACCGGCTGGAAGGCCGGACCGAAGGCGAGTAAAAAGCGGCGGCCGACGGGGACGGGCCGGCCGTTCGCCCGGGCCCGCACGAGGCGAGCCCCATGATCAGAAGGCAGGCTGAGGACAAGGTCACGGGAACGGCTTTTATCATGTTCGATCCTCCGGCGACGGTGTCCGGCGACGCTTTCGACTCGGCCCGGCGATCCGATCGCCGTGGCGCCTGACCGAAGCGAGAGAAAACGACATCTCAGTACGAATAGGAATACGCCTGTACCCTTCCATCGGTTAACGTCCAGACGATCTTCCTCAGGAGCGATCGCTCGTCGTACTCGAACGAGACGTCGGCCCCGAAGCCCGCCTTGTCTTTGTAGATAGCGCGGGACGGCAGACCGCGTTCCAAACCGACGACGCTTAACGTCCCGTTCAGCCACCGGTCGGAATTGCCGAATTCCGCCCCTTTCAGGATCCCCGACGAGTCGTAGGAGAAGGAATCTGTCCCGCGGCTCCCGTCGCTCGCGAAGAATCCCTTCGAGGTCATCCGCCTGGCTTCGTCGTACCGGAACCTGAACAGCGCGTTCTGGTTGTCGGAATGCCTTCGAAAGGCCCTCAAGAGCACGCCGTCGGTCCCATAGAAATAGAACGTGCTCGTTTTAAAGCCGTCGGACCTCTCGAACGTCTTTTCCAGGAGCTTCCCCGGGACGCCATAGCGATACAAAGAGGGCCCGCCGATCTTTTTGCCGTACCTGTAGTCCTCGCGCCTGACGGGTTCGCTCCCGTTGACGACGAAGGGATTGGGGCTTGTGTAAACGACGTCGCTCGTTCGGGCCTTCATGTCATACCGGTAGCGGAATGTCTGTTCCCAGCCCGAGGCGAATTTCCAGGTTTCGCGCGTCAGATCGCCCTTGTCGTCGTATTCATAGGCGATCCCGGCGACCGTCTTCCCCTCTTGGACGAGCTCCGCTCCCGACCTCAGCCCCCCGGCGCCATAACGGATCGTTATCGTTCCCTCGATCCAACCGTTATAGGCATGGCATCTCATGATGGCCAGCCGGCCCCGGGCGTCGTATTCGTAGGTCGTCATGCCTTTGGAGACATCCCCCAAAACGAATTCCTCGCTGGAGAGCCTGTTCTCGCCGTCGTAACGGTAGATCTGAACGGTATCCTTGTGATCCGAGTACTCGCGGGTCTTCCGGATCAGCCGGCCCTGCTCATCATAGGCGTAGAGGTTCAATGAATACCGCTCGCCGCTCTCCAATTCCCAGAGCGCCCGTTCGATCCGGCCGGTCCTGCCATGGTCGAAGAACGTCGTGCCTTTCTCGCCGGAGCTGTTGTCGTAATCCAGTCTTACCAGCCGGAGGGGCGGCCGCGAGCGATCATAGATCTCCACGGGCTGGGAATACAGATTGGAGACGACCGCCGCCAACATGATCAGCCCTATCGTCTTCATGCCCGCCTCCCGCCGCTCGATAGGCCCTCGGCCGGTCCTACCGGTTTGAGATCTCCGGCTCCGAATTCGGGACCGGCCTATCCCGAATCATTTTGGAGGATAGCCGGGCTGAGGGACCGGAGTCAAGCGCCCGGGGTTCGTCAAACCGGAACCGGGTCTTACCAGGCCTTGACGGAGTGGAGCTCCCAGACCTCTTCATCGGGATTCTCACGGAGCCAGTAATAACGGCCCTGGGAGAAGCAGAACAGGATGCCGTTGGACAGCCGGCCGGTGAAGGGCAGGTCCAGCCGGCCGAGCTCGCGGCCCTGTTCGTCGAAACGGGCGAATTCGACCAGGTCCTGCCGGTATTTGTACGTCCGGACGACGAACGTCCCGCCGAGGACCTCGAAGTGATCGAGGCCGGGAGCGCGGTCGGGGAAGAACAGGCGCTTTTCGTAGTCCTCCCAGCGGATCGGGCCCGTCCAACTGTCCTTGATAGGCTTGATGACGGCGGCTTTCAGCGCGTCCGTCATCTTGAGCGGTTCCAGGGGCAGGCGGATCTCGTTCTGCCGGACCCCGTTCCGGTCGTAGACCGTGACTAGGGAATCCTCGCCGGCGTCGATCACGTAGAGCCGGTCGCCGGCCACGCGCGGGGCGTAATAGTCCGAGACGAGATTGATCTTCGTCAAGCCCTCGGGATTCGTTCGGACGCCGATCTCCTTGACCAGCTTGAAGTCCTTGTCGTAGAGGCGGATCGTCGTCGAGGTCCCCTTCTCGTCGAAATTCAGGTCCCTGACCGCGTAGCCGTCGCCCAGCCGGTAGGCCGCGCCCTTGAACACGCCGACCGTCACGGCCACTTCGCTCTGATAGTCGCCGTCCCGCGAGAAACGGGCCAGCTTGTGGGAGCCGGGGATGTCCAGGTGGTCCTTGAAGGGGCGGACCGTGTAGATGGTATCGAACTCGCCGGGTCCTTGTCCCTTCCGTCCGAAGGTCTTGACGAAGGTGACGCCCTGAGGACCCAGATCGAAGATATGCACGGATACGGAATCCTCGACGACATAGACGCGGCCTTCGGAAATGGCGAGGAAGAAGGGGTTCATCACCTGAGGCAGCTTGGCGACCAGCTCCGCGGACACCGTCCCGGCGAAAAGGGCCAAGGCCGCCGCGACCGCAAGGAGGATCGAAAGCCGCGTCCTTGAAACGCTCATCACTTACCTCCCGGGCCCGGCGAACGGCCAGGTGCGACCGGCCTTTCCCTGGGTTCAGGATAGGCCGGACGTCGGCAGGTGTCAACCGGGGACGGGCCGGCGGTCTGGAGGCTACTGCTTGACGAGCTCGACGCGGCGGTTCTGGGACCGGCCCTGCGGCGTGTCGTTCGTGTCGACCGGCTTCGTGGCGCCCAGGCCCGCGGTCGTGAGCCGCGAGGCATCGATCTTGAATTGCGCCGCCAGGACGGTCTTGAGGGCTTCCGCGCGCCTCTTCGACAGGTCCAGGTTGTGGTCGGCGTCGCCGGTCGAATCCGTGTGCCCCTCGATGAGGAGCTTCAACGCGGGATTGGCCTCCAGGCCCTTGGCGATCATCCTGACCACGGGAGCCGACTCCGGCTTGATACGGTCGCTGTCGGTGTCGAACAGGATGCCCCGGGTGACGTATCGCCCGGACGACATCAGCACCTTGCTGAAGTCCGGCGCCGATTCCGCGAACCGGGCGAATTGGAAGCCGACGTACCCGGTCTTGTCGTTGTCGCCAGGCCCGTCGATATAGACCTCGATCTTGCCCAGCTCCGGCAGCACGATCTGGTTGACGTCCATGACCCGCTGGCCGTTGACGTAGTAGCGCATGCGGCCGTTCTGCAGCCAAAGGGCCTGCTTGACGGGCTTCGTCCAATCCATATCGATCTGCTGGTCGGCGAGCTCTTCGGACCCCCCGTCCGTCGCCTGCCTGATGGTCAGGGAGAGCTTTTTATAGTTCACCCCGGTGATGATGTCGAGGGTGTCCTTGCCCGCCTTATCATGGAACCTCCACCAGGCGCGAGCGCCGTGCCCCTTGTAGGCGACGTCGGTCTCCATCGTGAAGTTGGCGGGCAGGCCGGTCACGTTGGGCGTCAGGGTCATTCTCTGCGCGGTCATGGTCAGCTGCCGGATGCCGTCGCCGACGCGCAGCTCCGCCGTCCCGCCCCGAACCTTCCAATGCGGCGGCGGCTCGTCCCCTTCCATGTCCGAGAAGTCGTCGTAAAGGATGACCTTGTCTCCCGGGACGAACTCGGCCTTGACGGCGGCCAGGTCGGGCTGGCCGCCAGTCTGGGGAGCGGGGGTCGCGGCCGGAGCCGCCGCGGGCGCGGCTTGCGCCTGGACCGACGGAGCGGCCGCCGGGGCCGGGTTCGGCGCGAGGCTGGCGAGCGCCGCTCCGCTGCGGGACTTGGCCATGAGCGTGATCCGGCTGCCCGGAGCCAGCGTGAGGCTCGGGCCGTCGGAGGCCAGATCGATCGACAGGATGGCCTCGGCCGTACGGGACGCGGCGCCGACGGCGGCGCCCTTCTTGCCCCCCATCAGGCCGCCGAGGGCCCCGCCGGCCCGGGCGACGCCGGACGGCTTCGCCTGGCTGCGGCTCCCCTGAACGGAGTTGCCGTTCTCGTCGACGCCGGCCTGACCCTTGGAGTTGGCGATGGACCGGATCTCCGACGATATCGAAACCGCCTGGCCGGCGTGCCGCAGGGTCTCGAAAGCGAATGTCAGGACCGCTTTCCCGCCGCCCTGCTCGACTTTCCCCACCTTGCCCTCCACGATATCGCCCTGAAGGGCGGCCGGGCTGAGCACCCGGGCCGAGACGAGGTCGCCCTTGTGGCTCGTGCCCGTGCCCAGGCCGTTCATCAATTCCACCTGGAGCTCGACATCCTGGGCCTCGACGGCCGTAACGAGAAGCAGCGCTATGGCTAACACCGTCAAACATGATCTCATCTGCCACCTCCTAGGGATGCGGTCGGCCTGAATGCTCATGGAAGGAGCGGACTATAGAGAATTCACCGGTCGAAGTCAATCGCCCCTCGAACAGGCGCCGACGGCCTTGACTTCCGCGCCGAGTGACGTTAGAGTTCCGGGGAATAAGGAGGATCTCATGCGCGTTTCCCGTTACTCGCCCGCGATGATCGCCCGGTTCGGGTTCCTATTCTGGCTCACGTCGATCGCGGCCATCGTCGCCCCTCTGGCCGCTGTCTCGTCCTCGGCCCAATCCAAAGGAAGCTGTCCCGAGATCATCGCCTCCCTGCTGCCGAAGACGGGCTCCATCCGTGGCGGCGCCTATAACGCTTCCGGACCGATGGGCATGGGCAACGGGTCCGCGGACCTACCTTTCGACCATCCCTGTGCCAATTCCAATAAATTCCCGGCCCGCATCAGCATCGCGGTCACGTATTATGCCGCCGAGGTGGCCCAGCTCCTCCAGATGCAGGGCGACGCGGCCAACCAGCAGACGCTCGCGGACGCCATGAGAGGGCTCAAGAAGGACCAGGCCTCCCCCATGCGGGAGAAGCTCGGCGGCGGCGAGATCGTCTATATCGCCTACGAAACCGAATGCCAGCCGGAGACGATCGACACCGGAAAGCAGACCCAGTATCCTCCGACCCCCCACGTCAAGCTCAAGGGCGTGGCGCTCACGGCCAACGTCCGACTGGAGGTCGACCTCGGCGGCACGATCACCCTCGACCTCGCCAAGGCGGCCGTGAGCGAGGTCTTCGAGAACCTCAAGAAAGCCGACTTCGAAAAAGCCAAATAGGCCCGGGGCCCCACGGCGGCTCGGCCTAGGTGAGCTTGCCGGAACGCAGGAAGGCCATGATCGCGGACCCAAACTCCGGCCTGGTGAGCGTGGTCATTCGGAATACGCCACAAGGAAGAGATGCGGCCCCCGGGAAGATGTCGATATCCCGGGAGCGTGGCGATCGATGACCCGCGCGCGGATCAGTCGATCTTGCGCTCGCGGACCGGCGTCCTCTTCCAGCCCCGCCGCTGTTCCTCCGGATCGACGTTGGGATCGTAGCGCTCGACGTTCGTGTAAGCGTACTCGCCGTTCGGGGTCACCCAGCGGTATTTGAAGGCGCTCGTATCGCGCTCGATCTCATTCGTGTGGGGATTGACGTAGTCTTCCTGGCCGGTCAGCGTCAGGTACTGGTCGGTGTTGATCTCGGCATTGGTCCGGGCCCGGCGGTCGGCGATCTCCCGGTCGATCCGCTGGAGGTCGCGCATGACGTCGATGACCGCCCGGCCCCGCTCGTCCTGGCCCCGCATCTCGCCCGCGACCCATCGGGCGTCAAACTTCACGGAATCCATGATGATGTCGAAGACGGGCTTCCACGTCGCCGCCTCGGCTTCCGGGGCCCGCATGACCGTGGTGAAGTCGTTGGCCCAGAGGGCCGCGGCGCCGCGAAAATCGACCAGCACGGTGAACAGCGCCTCCTTGAACCGCACGCCCCGCTCGGTGTAGGTGACGACCTTGGCCCCGGCATAGAACGTGACGGGCGGGAGGCCGCCCATGCTCAGATTGGCGTTGAGAGTTTCGGCGGCCTTGGCGATGGCCCGGGCCAGGTCGGAACGGTCCTGGCGCTCGACGACGCGGACGTCGGCGGCCGCGGGACGGAGCCCGCGGAAGAGGTTGTCCAGGTACTGCTCGACCGTCGGCATGGCGGCCACCTGCATGCCCTGGTAATTGGCGCCCGGGGCCCAGGTGGCCCGGACCATCGGGCCGTCGGCGTAATTGACCTTCGGCAGCCTCCGGAGCATGACCAGGCCCGCGGGCTCCCGCTTGAAGGCGATGTCCACCTTGGCTTCCATCGCGTTGCCCGGCCCGCCGGCCCTCGACGCGTCGAGCCTGAAGATGCCGCCCTCGACGGACCAGCCGCGCGGCAGGAGGAAGGTGAAGGCCTTCTCGCGGGGCTCGGCCACCCGGGACATGAAGTGGATCGGTCCTTTCGGGTCCGCGGCGGCGCCGCCGCCGAACAGCGCGGCCGCCCCCCACGCGCCGGCCAGCACGAATAAAACCGAAACGCAGAGGGTCTTTCGGGCCATGGCGTCCTCCCCTTCGGATCTTAGACCTATGGACCGAGGGTCGAGGCCCGCGGTCCGGATGTCAACGGCGCGAGGTCGGAATTGTGGCATAATGGGGGCGTGAAAGCCAAGTCCGCGCGAGCCGCCATCGAGCGCGCCCCCGTTTTTTTGCTCATCGCCGCGTCGATTTTCTCTTCCTGCGGCAATCCCGCCGGGCCGCAGCCGCCCGGCCCGGACGATGGACAAGGCTACCGCTACTATTCCGTCGGCGACTCCGGCGACCGGTCAACGGCCTGCTCGCCCGGCCTGGCCCTCATGGGCGGCGGGACGGACGTCGACGCCGCCTTCTCGTGGCTTATCCAGAAAAGCGGAGGGGGGGACTTCGTGGTCATCCGGGCCAGCGGCACGGACGCCTACAACCCCTACGTCTACGGCCTGGGTCAGGTCGATTCCGTGGAAACGCTGGTCGTCGACAAGAGGTCCGGGGCCGACGCCCCCTTCGTCGCCGACAGGATCAGGAAGGCCGAGGCGCTGTTCATCGCCGGCGGGAACCAAGCGGATTATATCCGGATCTGGAACGGCACCGCGCTTCAGGAAGCCCTCGAGGACTCGATCCGGAGGGGCGTCCCGATGGGCGGCACCAGCGCCGGCTTGGCGGTCCTCGGCGAATTCGTCTTCTCCGCGTTCCGCGGCACGGTCTATTCGAACGAGGCCTTGGCCAATCCGTATGATCACCGGGTCACCCTGGCCCGCGATTTTCTGTCCGTCCCGGCTCTGACGGGGGTCATCACCGACAGCCATTTCGTAAGCAGCGACCGGATGGGCAGGCTGGTGGTCTTCCTGGCCCGGATCGTGAAAGACGGGTGGGCCTCCCAGGCCAAGGGGATCGGTGTCGATGAAGGGACGGCCTTGCTCGTCGAGCCCGACGGCACTGTTTCCGCGAGCGGGTCCGGCGCGGCCTATTTCGTCCTGGCCGACCGTGTCCCCGATGTCTGTGCCGCCGGAATACCGCTGACCTTCGCCGGGCTTCAGGTCCACAAGGTCCGGACCGGAGGGTCTTTCAACATCCTGCAATGGCAGGGCGCCGGGCCGCCTTATACGGTTTCCGCGGCCGCGGGAGCGTTGAGCTCCTCGACGGGCTCCATTTATTAGGTTCTTCTCCCATTTCCGGGATTCCCTCTTGAGGCGGCAAGGGGATTATCCTCGTCCCTTTCGGGACAGGGTGAGCTAGTGGCCTAGCAGATCCCCGTGGCTGGAGGAGGGGACCCGCGTAGGGGGAACCGTGCGAACCGGTTCCCGGGGGGCCGGGGAGCCAGAGGATATCCCCGAGCTAAAGCCCGAGAGAGGGACTTCCCGGAATCCGGAGAAGAACCATATATTAGGATCCTTCACGGCCCGGGCGCTGCGACGGCGGCATCGTCCAGAGGCGCTTTTTCCGGCTTGAGTTCAGATCTTCTTGAGGATCCGCTTGACCAGGCTTTCCACGGCCTCGCGCACAGCCTTGGCGTTGGGCGTGTTCGCCGCGGCCGAGCCGCTGCTGTAGCCGCCCCAATCCGTGGACAGGTCGGCGCCGACCCGCGAATCGGTCTTGTCGCCCTTGGCCTCGAAGCTCTGGACCAGGGCGCCGTCGGCGACGGAGAGCAGGTCGCCCTGGATCGTGATCGTGGCCTTGACCTTGCGCAGGGACGAGCCGACCGAACCCTTGCCGAAGGAGATGCCGCCGATGCTCGATTCGCTCTCCTCGATGTCGGCCTCGAGGACGGTCCCGATAAGGACGTAGTCGACCTCGTTGGCGCGGGCCAGGGCGAGCGCCTTTTCGACGTCGATCAGGCCCGTGTCCTCGCCTTCGTAGCCTTCCTCGGTCTCCGGAGTGATGAACTTGGGCAGCAGCTTCTTCGACTTCAGCAGCTCAGAGCGGATGTAAGCGGCGACCTGCCGCCCGAGCTCCGGGCCCACGCCGGCCGCGTCGTCGAAGGGGAGCAGGCCGATCTTCTTGCCCTGGGCGAGAAGCGGCGCGGCCAACAGGATGACAAGGATGACGATCCAGGCTTTTTTCACGGTCCCTCCCTTTCAGGCGGCCCGCTCGCGCGGCCGTCTTGCCGTTTCTAACACAACCGCCGGGCCCGGGCAAGAGCCCGGGCCGCCGTCCCGCGCCGGCTCGTCAACGCTTGTTCGAAGCCGCCCGGAAGCCGAAGTAGGGCGCGGTGTAGGTCGGCTTCCGGAACATCCGGCCGAAGCACTTGAGGTGCTGGGCGCCGTAGGAGAAACCGCCGCCCCGGCGGATCCTCGTGCCCTTGTCGCTCGCGTCGGGCCCGCGGGGATTCTTGGCCCCGTCGGGGGCCCCGTGATAGGCCTGTGTCTCCGAGCCCCAGTCCCAGACCCACTCGAAGACGTTCCCGGCCATGTCGTAGAGCCCGTAGCCGTTGGGCGGAAAGAGGCCGACGGGAACGGCCACGCCCATGTTGTGGTTGGCACGGCCCGGGCCGAGCTCGTCGCCCCAGGGGTAGCGCCGGCCCTCGAGGCCGCCGCGGGCGGCTTTCTCCCATTCGGCTTCAGTGGGCAGACGATACCCGTCGGCCTCCCAACGCACCTGGGCGGCGGCCAGGTCGACGTTCCCTGTCCTGTAGACGGACGAATGGGCCTCGTCGGAATAATAGACGGGGGTCCGGCCCTCCTTCTCCGAGCGGGCGTTGAGCCACTTGGCCGCATCATACCAGCTGACCATCGTCACGGGCAGGAAGTCGCCCTGGCGGGTCGACCCGTTCTGCCCGGGATTGTCGAAGGCGTAGCCGTGGCCGACGGCCCAATCGTAGACCCCTTTCCAGAGGGCGTAGGTCGTCTCATAGCGGTCGATCCAGAATTCGTCGAGATCGACCGTGCGGACGGGGAGCGCGTAGGCCGTGTTGTCGAGGCTGTCGCCCATCCGGAAGGGGCCCGCGGGGACGCGCACGAGCCCGGGCCCGGGGGCCTTGGCCCTGGGCGCCGCCATGACCCAGGACGACTCGCCGCTCTCGCCGGCTGCATTGACCGCCGTAACGACGAAAAAATAGGGGGTCCGGTCGGAGAGCCGCCGGACCTTGAACGGAGCGCGGACGACGCCCGCGAGTTTCGTGCCGCTCGTCTTGGAGACCGACGACGACCTCGCGTAATAGATGTTGTAGGAGGTCGCGCCGGCGGCCGGCGTCCAGTTCAACATCACCGACCCTTTCCCGCCTTTCGCCGAAACACCGGCGGGGACGAGGGGAGGTGTCCCGGGAACGGCGGCGTCGCGCGCCATGACGTCCGCGTAGGTCGGCAGACCCGCGGGCCTGTCGGCGACGCCGCCGACCACGCACGCGGTCAGGAGCACCAAGAGCCCGGGCCCTATCGCCGTCCTCATCTTCCCGACTTCTCTGCGGATCTTTCTCGTCATCGCTTCGGCCTAGTTATTGCAGGATCCAGGCGCCTCCCGCCTTCTTCAGCTTCAGCTCCCGCGGCTCGCCGGACTTGACCGCCACCTTGAGCTCGACCGGCTGGGGCGACATCAGCACGCGGACGGTGTAGTCGCCCGGCGGCAGCTTGAGCCCATTTTCCTGGCTGAGTGTCAACGCAGGTGGACGTTCCTGGGGCCCTGATTAGC
>CAZIQR010000091.1:0-10793 GCA_964541055.1 uncultured Eubacteriales bacterium | reverse complement strand
GTTATGCAAATATACAGGGATTCCCCGGCGATTTCAATGCGGGGAAGCGGAGCACTCGACGGCCGATCCTGCGAAATATCCTAATCGAGCTCTCGGGATCTATCTGACAAGACGCTAAGCCCCAGATAGAGCATCGCCAGGTCCTCGAGGATGACGCTCCAGCCGGCCTTTCGGTCGACGGCGCCGAAGCAGCCGCAGTCGATATCCAAACCGCGGATCATGGTCACGACGGTCAGGACGATGAAGAAGACAAGGAGGGAGGAGATGACCAGGGCCGCGCCGCGCTTCCAGATCCCGACGATGAGGAAGGCCCCGGCCAGGATCTCGAGCCAAGGCAAGACAAGGGCGGCGATAAAGGAAAGCGATGGGCCGACGATCTGGTAGTTGCGGATGTTCTGGGCGAAATCGAGCGGCGCCAAAACCTTGACCACGCCGGCATAGATGAACAGACCCCCGAGGACGACGCGGAAGGCGAGAAGAAGGACTTTATGCCTGACCATCGCCCTTCTCCCTGTTCATGCCCGCTTCCGCCTTTTCCATGGGCAGGCCGGCCGCGGTCCAGCCCGCCCAGCCGCCGGTGTAAACCCTGATGTCCTTGAAGCCGTCCTGGCTCAACCGCTTGGCCAGGAGCAGGCTCGATTGGCAATCCCCGCCCTCGCAGTAGATGACCAGGGCACGGTCCCTCGCCAGGGCCTGGAGGGCCTGCGGCATCGCCTTTTCCGCCCGCGCCGCCGGCGCGCTTAACGCGCCCGGAACGTGCCCCTCGCGGAACTCGGCCTCTTTCCGGGCGTCAATGAAGACCGCCCCGCCCGTCCGCCAGAGATCCTCTCCTTCCTCAAGCGTGATCATCCGGATCCCCGGGTGCGCCGCGGCCTCGAAGAACGTCTCCCGGAACTCGCCCCGAGCAAAGCGCTTGATCAGGGGCGCGTGGACGGCGGCGGCGACGAGAACGCTGATCGCCCCCAGGGCCAGGGCCTGACGGAGGGCCCGCCCCGTTTCGTTCATGGCGCCTGCCGCCTCAGCCGTGGAGGGCCTGGTACTTGGCGAGCCCCGCCTTGAAGACGCGGATCGCCTCGCTGAGCTCGCCGACGTTGATGACGTAAGCGATGCGGCACTCGTCGGTGCCCAGGCTGGGCGTCGAGTAGAAGCCCGGAGCCGGGGCAATCATGACCGTCTTGCCGTCGAGGGAGAACTCCGAGAGGAGCCAGACGGCGAAGTGCTCGATGTCCTTGACCGGCAGCCGGACGATGACGTAGAACGCGCCCTGGGGTTTGCGGATGACGATGCCGGGGATGTCCTTGAGCCCGTCGTAAAGGACGTTGCGGCGCCGGTCGTATTCGTCGCGCACCCCCTGGAAGTAGCTCATCGGCATGTTGTAGGCGGCCAGGGCGGCCATCTGCTCGACCGAGGGCGGGCAGAGGCGGGCCTGGGCGAACTTGAGGGCGGCGGCGTAGACGTCCTTGTTGCGGGTGATGATCATGCCGATCCGGGCCCCGCAGCAGCTGAAGCGCTTGGAGATGCTGTCGACGACGACGACCCTGTCCTTGATCTCGGGATACTCGAGGATGCTCTTGTGCTTGAGCCCGTCGTAGATGAATTCCTTGTAGACCTCGTCGCCGACGAGGAAGAGGTCATGCTTCTTGACCAGGCCGACGACGCGGTCGAGCTCCTCGGGCGTGTAGACGGTGCCGGTCGGGTTGTTCGGCGAGCAGAGCAGGATGGCCTTGGTCCGGGGCGTGATCAGGGCCTCGAGGGCCTCGACCGGCGGCAGGCGGAAGCCGTTCTCGACGCTGAGGGGCAGAGGAACGATCTTCAGGCCGGCGAAGGCGGCGTAGCCGTTGTAGTTCGTGTAGTACGGCTCGGGGATGATGATCTCGTCCCCGACATCGCCGAGGACCGAGAAGGTGAAGTGGATGGCCTCGGAGCCGCCGGTCGTGATCAGGACCTCGTCGGGGTCAAGGGGGATGTTGTAGTTCGCGAAGTAGCGGGTCACGGCCTGGCGCAGCTCGAGGAAGCCCTGGGCCGGCCCGTAGGCCAGCACCGGCTGGGTCCAGTTGCGGAACGTTTCGAGGACCGGGCCCGGCATGGGGATGTCGGGGTCGCCGATGTTGATGTGGAAGACCTTGATTCCCTTGGCCTTGGCCGCGTCCGCGTAGGGCTTGAGCTTGCGGATCGGGGAAGCCTGGATGTCGCGCCCGCGCTGGGAAACGTTCATGGGTGATCCTCCGTGAGATCGGTCAGGAGCCATTATAGGAAATTTCGCGGCGTGGGCGCAACGCCCATTTCTCGCTCAGATCGCGAAGCCGAGGACGAGCCTGTAGCAGATATAGCGGAACTTCAGGTTCGCGAACGGGTCCCAGATCGGGGCCAGACCGCTCCGGGCGATGATGTCCGGGCGCCTCCCCAGGTCCCGGCCCCCGAAGGCGGCCCCCAGGCCAACCGTGAAGGATGATTTCTTGATCAGGAACTCGCCGCCGGTGACGAGGTGCAGGATGTTCCAGTCGGTCAGGGCGAGGTTGGTCATCGTTCCCGGCTTCCTGGCCGAATAGTCCGTGGTGAAGCTGGCGTAGCCTTTGAAGCGGGTCGAATAGAACCATTCGAGGCCGACTCCCCAATTGAGGACGCCCCGGAGCTCCTGGGTGACGTCGGTCGAAAGGATCTCGCCCGTCGACTGGGCGGCGAAGGGCCGGGACTCGATGACGGAATAGGGGCGGACGCCGGTGAACCACTCCGTGCTCCAATAGAGCCGGACCTTCTGGATCTTGAAGGTCATGCCGGCCGCGAGCGAGAACGGCGTCGCATAGGTCACGGGGAGATGGCGCTGGAAATCGGCCGCGGCGAAATCGTCGGGGGCGCCGTCGCCGTTCGTATCGATCCCGGCGAGCGACGAGTCCATGCCGGTCGATCCGGTGCCGCCGATCGAAAGGCTGGGGGAGGTCAGGGTCAGGCCCAGCGTGATCCACTGGTAGTCGGCGGCCAGGCCGATCTTCCACAGGGCGCGGAAATGTCGATACGAATACTGCCTCTCCCCCAGGGCCATGGCCAGGGTACGACCCTGGCTCAGCGCCTCCGCTAGTTCCTGGATGATGGCCCGGTGCGAACGATAGGCGATGTATTGGGTGACGCCGACGCCGATGTGTTGCGAGATCTTATAGGACCAAGTCAGCCCGAACCAGCTTTCGGAGAGCACCTCGTCGAGCCTGAATTGGGTGACGGTGTCCTCGGGGCCGGGGAGGTCCGGCAAGACGTCCTGGATGCCCGTCGCCGAGGCCGACAGGCCGAGCTTGACGGATTGGCGGGCGACGTAGGAATAGCCGAACCAGTGGCTGGGCAGCTTGCGGAGGCGGATCGTCCCGGCGAGAAGCACCGGGGCCGGACCGGGATTGTAGCGGTTCAGCGGCACGCTGCCGGCGGGCGAGCCGGCCAAGGTCACGCGCGGATATTGGAGGACATTGGCGGCCAGAATGGTTTGCGGCTTCTCGACAAGGGCCATGCCGCCGGGATTGTAATAGGTCCCCGACAGGTCGAGGACGCTGCCGATGACCGCCCCGCCGAGCAGGGTCGCCCGTGAGCCGTACTGATTGGTCCAGTAATGGGAATCCTGGCCCAGGGCCCGGGAAGACAGGCCCATGAGGGAAAGAACGGCCCAAAAAGCGATCTTGGAGGTCCTCATCCGACGCCCAGACATCATATGCTTTTTCACTGTCCCGTCAAGGCGGGCCGGTCCCTCCGGCCCGAACGTTTCAACCTGGATTATTCACGAATCGAGGCGGCCTCAGATGCGAGGCCCGAGGGGTGAAGCTGTATTCTTGGGTACTGCGAACCCCGAGAACGAAGCAGATGGGGCCGGATCGGTTCGGCCGTAGGGAAAAAACGCCCATTAAAAGAGAGAACGAGAAAAAGGGCGTTTTTATGAATAAGTCAGGAGTTGCCAAGCGAGGGACCTTTCTGCTAGTTTAGGAGGGCCGAACGAGCCCCGGAACCGCCATGCCCATCGAGCGCCACGCCTGCCTGAGCGACGTCCAGATCTGGGGCGACCATTTCCACTTCGTGATCGAGGCCCCGGAGATGGGGCGGGCCGCCCGGCCGGGTCAGTTCGTCATGGTCAAGGTCGCCGACGGCGGTTTCCCTCTTCTCCGCCGGCCCCTCGGGATCCACAACGCGAACGAAGCCGGCCTCGAGCTCTTTTTCAAGATCGCCGGGCAGGGCACGGAGATCCTGTCGCGGAAGAAGCGTGGCGACCGGATCGACCTCATCGGCCCGCTAGGCAAGGGATTCACGGTCCCCGCGGAGGCGAAGGGGAAGACCGCCTATCTCGTCGGCGGCGGACGGGGCATCGCCCCGCTCTATTTCCTGGCCCGCGAGCTGCAAGAGGCGGGCCTGCGGCCCCTCGTCCTCTACGGCGGCCGGTGCCTGACCGATATCCCCCTCCGCGAGCGGTTCGAGGCGGCCGGGATCGATGTCCTCTGCTCGACCGACGACGGCAGCTTCGGCTTCGCCGGCCTCGTCACCGAGCTCGCCGCGATCGAGATCGGCCGCGAGAAGCCGGCCATGATCTACGCCTGCGGCCCGGACCCGATGATGAAAGCCTTGGCGGCCGTCGCCGCCGAGTCCGGCGTCCCGTCCGAGTTCTCGCTCGAATCGGTCATGGGTTGCGGCGTCGGCGCCTGCTGGGGCTGCGTCCACCGCGTCAAGAACGAGGCGGGCGACGGCTGGGTCAAGATCTGCGAGGAAGGCCCGGTCTTCCCCGGGGAGCGCATCCTATGGCGGTGACGCCGAGGACGGTCGATCTGGGCGTGGACCTGGGGTTCCTCAAGCTCCGGAACCCGGTCCTCACCGCCAGCGGCACCTTCGGCTACGGTCTCGAGTTCGAGCCCTACCTCGATCTGGCCCGGCTCGGCGGCATCGTCGTCAAGGGGCTCTACTACGGGCCGCGCGAGGGCAATCCGCCGCCGCGGCTGGTCGAGACGGCGAGCGGCCTCATCAACGCCATCGGCCTCCAGGGCGTCGGCGTCGAGGCCTTCGCCCGCAAGGCCCTGCCGAAGCTCCGCGAGATCGATACGGCCGTCATCGTCAACGTCTGCGGCGCGGACGATGACGAGTACGCCCGGGTCGTCGAGTTCCTGGACCGGCAGGAGGGCATCGACGCCTACGAGCTCAACATCTCCTGCCCCAACGTCAAGAAGGAGGGGGCCTGCCCGGCCCTCTCGCCGCGGACGACTTACGACCTCGTGAAGAGGATCAAGGCCCAAAGCCGCCGCCCGGTCATCACCAAGCTCTCGCCGAACGTGACCAGCATCGTCGAGATCGCCCAGGCCGCGGAAGAGGCGGGGGCGGACGCGGTGGCCCTGGTCAACACCTTCCTGGCCATGGCCGTCGATCTCGAGACGCGGCGGCCCAAGCTCGGCAACGTCTACGGCGGCCTGAGCGGGCCGGCCATCAAGCCCATCGCCCTGCGTATGGTCCACCAGGTCGCCTCGCGCCTCAAGGTCCCCGTCATCGGTATGGGCGGCATCATGACCGGGACGGACGCGCTCGAGTTCCTGATCGCCGGCGCGGCGGCGGTCGAGGTCGGGACGGCCAGCTTCGTCGACCCCGATGCCGCCGTCCGGATCGTGGCCGGCATCGAGCGCTGGTGCCTGGATCACAAGGTCGCGGCCGTCCGCGAGGTCATCGGCACGCTCAAGACATCGTAGGAACGAAAGGACGCCCGCATGGCCGCAACGAACGCCGACCGCATCATCATCGCCCTCGACGTCCAAACCAAGGACGAAGGCATCGCCCTCGTCAGCCGGCTCAAGGACGCCCGGACCTTCAAGATCGGCCTCGAGCTCTTCACGGCCGAGGGCCCGGCCCTCTTCCGCAAGCTCAAGGCCCTGCGTAAGGATATCTTCCTCGACCTCAAGCTCCACGACATCCCCAACACGGTGGCCGGGGCTGTCCGCTCGGCCTTCAAGCACGGGGTCCAGATGATGACCATCCACGCGTCGGGGGGCCGGGAGATGATGGCCAAGGCGGCGGAGGCGGCCAAGGCCGCGGCCGAGGCCGGCCAGGGCCCCAAGCCCATCCTTCTCGGCGTCACGGTCCTGACCAGCCTCAAGGGCGCCGACCTCGAGGACGTGGGCATGGCCTCGGACGTGTCCTCCCAAGTGCTGCGGCTGGCCGGCTTGGCCAAGGCCGCCGGCCTCGACGGCGTTGTCTGCTCGCCCCAGGAGATCGAGGTCCTGCGCAAGGAATACGGCCGCGACCTCGTCATCGTCACGCCCGGCATCCGGCCGGTGTGGGCGGCGGCCCAGGACCAGAAGAGGATCATGACCCCGGCCGAGGCCGTGGCCAAGGGGGCGGATTATCTCGTCGTCGGGCGGCCGATCACCGGCGCGCCCTCGCCGAACGAGGCCTTCCTGCGGATCGTCGAAGAACTCGGTTAGAGCTGGCCGTAGCGGACGGCGAAGGCCCCGCGGGCGATCCAGCTGACGACGACGTAGAGCACGGCGACGACGATGATGCTCACGACCATGTAGCCCGGGATCTTGTCCTTGGGCGTCTCCATCATCGGCGTATCGAACCCGAGGTAGAGCAGGTACAGGCCGTAGAAGCTGGCCAGCAGGCTCAGGGCCCAAAGCCCCGGCACGATGTAAAGGACCCCGGCCAGCCAGCCCGGCGTCATGCTGTAGGCCGAGAGCTTGAGGGCGCGGGTCATGCTCTTGGCCGAAGCGAAGGTCGGAGCGAGCTCGTTGACGATCAGGGCGAAGACATAGACGGCCAGGAGGGCCAGTACATAGGAGAGGACGGCGTAGCCGATGGCCCGGCCGATCGGCCACCGATAGACGCCGACCAGGGGAAGGCGCCGGCCGACGATGATGTTCCCGAGGAACTGGAAGCCGGCGGGGATGGCCGCCAGGATCAGGACGTAGGACCGGAAGAGACCGGCGACGGTCGTCGGCTCGTCCTTGATCTTGGCCCATTCCGCCTTGGGCGTCAGCAGGATCGCTTGAACTCTCTGCGCGATATCCATGCTCCCTCCTCCCTCAACTGGACCCCATGATATGTCAAGGTCCGGGGGGTGTCAACGGGACCCCCGCCGGAAGACAGGGGAAGAATGGAGGCGCGGGTCGGACTCGAACCGACGGATAGAGGTTTTGCAGACCTCTCCCTTAGCCACTTGGGTACCGCGCCTGGTTCGTCATGAGGTCGGGCGGGTGCTTGGAGCGGGCGATGGGACTTGAACCCACGACCTTCTGCATGGCAAGCAGACGTTCTACCACTGAACTACGCCCGCCCGCTCGTCCCTCACCCGAGGGACAGCACGCCTTAAACTAGCAGAATCGTCTGCGGCTGTCAATCAGCGGGCGGTGTTGATCTGGACTTCGGCGCCGATGTCGACGGCATCGCGGGCGCCGAGGATCTTGATGGTCGAGGTCGCGCCCCGCACGTCGATGATGATGGCGCTGGCGAAGGCCTCGCGCGGCAGTCCGGGCGCCGCCTGGTGGAAGACGTTGAGCTGGTCGCCGATCTGCACGCAGTGCTGGCGGCCCATGTCGATCAGGGCCCACTGGCCGCTGCCCGAGATGTGGAAGTCGTTCTCGATGTAGATGACGCGGCCCCGCTTGCTGGCGTTGGGGTCCATGTCGCCGAAGCCGAGGTCCTTGCCGATCTCGCCCTGCTCCTCCTCGAACGGCAGCAGGTAGTCGCCGATGAGGATCCGGCCGCAGCCCTTCTCGATCCGGGCCGAGGCCGTCCGTTCGCCGTCGAGGCGGACGATCCGGGCCCGCCCGTGCCGCTCCATGACCGTACCGATCTTGGCGACCTTGGCCCGCAGCCCGACGGTGAGGAACAGCTGGCCGATCTCGAGGCCGTCGGCCGAGCCCTTGTTGATGTAGACCAGATCGCCGTCCTCGAAGATGCTCTTCTCGTTCATCCGCTCGGCCCCGACGATCCGCGTGTCGGGCAGGGGCTTGCCTTCTTCGTGCATGTAGAACGAGCAGTTGAGGTCCGACTCGTTGATCAGCTGATACGTGTCCTCGAAGATCTTGGCCTTCTGGATCTGGGCCTGAATCTCCTGGGCGAACGGCCACCCCGGGACGATCAGCAGCAGGCCCGCCGCGATGAGGGCCAGTCCCGCCAAAAGCGCCGGTTTTCTGCTCATGGTCACACCTCTTGGCCGATGGACTTCCACCGGGCGGTATTATAAGGGCCATTCCCGAGGCCTGTCAACACAGAGTTAGGGCTCGCGCCTGATGGACAATTCGCTTCGAATCGCTTAAAATGATTCAAACCAAAAGGTTAGTCGTGGCGAAGGCCTGAATGTCGAAAAAGATCACCGTCGCCCTGATCTTCGGGGGACGCTCGGCCGAGCACGAGATCTCCTTGATCTCGGCGGGCGCCGTCCATAAGAACCTCCCCAGGGAGAAATTCGAGGTCCGGTCGATCTATATCACCCGCGACGGCCTCTGGAAGTCGGCTGCGGGGCCCTCGACCGACATCGCCGCCCTCGAGAAAGGCCCGGCCTTTTCGTTCCTGCCCTGGGAGGCCGGGGCCGCCCGGAACGCCCCCTTTGCCGACATCTATTTTCCCGTCCTCCACGGGCCGTTCGGCGAGGACGGGACGATCCAAGGCCTGCTCGAGCTCGCCGGCGTCCCCTATGTGGGGGCCGGAGTCACGGGCTCGGCCCTGGGCATGGACAAGGCCCTTTCCAAATCGGTCCTCCGCGATCACGGTCTTCCGGTCGTCCCCTTCGAGGTCGTCCGCGAGCACGATTACGCCAAGGCCCCGGCGACGATCCTGCGGCGCCTGCGCCGCGCCCTGCCCCTGCCGCTCTTCGTCAAGCCGTCCAACCTCGGCTCGAGCGTCGGCATCACCAAGGTCACGGCTGATGCCGGCCTGCCGGCGGCCCTCGACTTCGCCTTCCGCTATGACGCGACGGTCCTGGTCGAGAAAGGCATCGCGGGGCGCGAGCTCGAGCTGAGCGTCCTCGGCAACGAGCAGCCCGAATCCTCGGTCCCCGGCGAGGTCATCCCCTTCCGCGAGTTCTACGACTACAGCGACAAGTACCTCGACGGCAAGACCCGTTTCATCATCCCCGCGGCCCTGCCGCCCCGGGCCCTCGCCCGCGTCCGGGCCCTCGGCGTCGCGGCCTTCAAGGCCTTGGGCTCCGCGGGCATGGCCCGGGTCGATTTCTTCCTGGAGAAGGGCACGAACAGGCTCTTCGTCAACGAGATCAACACCATCCCCGGGTTCACCGAGATCAGCATGTATCCCAAGCTCTGGGACGCCTCGGGCCTGCCGTTCCCCCGCCTCCTCGAGCGCCTCGTCGAGCTCGGCTTCGAACGCCACCGGGGCCGGAAGGCCCGCGTCGAAAGGGAGCGCTGACATGCGCGTCCTCGGCGTCGACTACGGCGACCGCCATGTCGGCCTGGCCTTGAGCGACCCCCTGCTGATCACGGCCCAGCCGTTCGGCTCGTACGAGCTCACGGGGCGGGAGAACGTCGACCGCAAATATTTCCAGGATCTCGTGGCTCAGCACGAGGTGGGGGAGATCGTCCTCGGCAACCCGCTGCGCATGGACGGCAGCGCCGGGACGAGGGCCGAGAAGACGCGCGTCTTTGCCGCGTGGCTCGAAAAGTCCACCGGCCGGCGGGTCCTCCTTCTCGACGAGCGGCTGACGACGCGCCAGGCCTTGAAGACCCTCGACGACGAGAAGCTCCGCGGCCGGAAGAAGAAGGACTGGGAGGACCGGATCGCAGCCGTCATCATCCTCTCGACCTACCTCGAGAGCAAGCGCAGTGCCCCCGATGGTCCTGAAGTCGATTAAATCCCTCCTCGCCGTCGCCGTGTTCCTGGTCGCCGCGGCGACGGGCTGGATCGTGCGCGAGCTCGCCCGCCCCATCCGGATCGCCGCGGATCCCGCGGCAGGCTTCTTTGAAGTCGAGAAAGGCCTGAGCGCCCGCGCCGTCCTCGGCCACCTCGAGAGCCAGGGCCTGGTGCCGGCCGCCCTTCCTCTTAGGCTCGCCTGCCGGATCTTCTATCCCGGCGAGCGGTTCAAGGCCGGAGAATACCGGTTCGCCGAGGCGGTCCCGGCCAAGGCCGCGCTCCTCGTCCTCTTCGACGGCCGCGTCTACCTCGAGCCGGTCACCATCCCCGAGGGATTGACGATCAAGGAGGCCGCGGAAGCCGTCCGGCCCGGGGATCCTGCCGGGGCGGAAGCCTTCCGCCGGGCCGCTCTCGACGCCTCCCTCATCGCGGACCTAGACCCGCGGGCCAGGGACCTCGAGGGCTATCTTTTCCCGAACACCTACGACCTGCCGCGAAAAGCGCCCGAGGCCGACATTGTCGCGGCCATGGTGGCGGGTTTTCACCGGGTCTTCCACGAAGACCGCCGGCAGAGAGCGGCCGAGCTCGGCCTGACCGTCCGGGAGGCGGTGACCTTGGCCTCGCTCATCGAGGAGGAGACCGCTCTTCCCGAGGAGCGGCCCCTCGTCTCGGCCGTGTTCCACAACCGGCTCAAGCGCGGCATCAAGCTCGACTGCGACCCGACCGTCGCCTATGCCCTCAAGCTCCAGGGGCGCTACACCGGACGGCTTCTTCTGCGCGATCTCAAGCTCGAGTCGCCCTATAACACCTACCTTCACGCCGGCCTGCCGCCGGGCCCGATCTCGAGCCCCGGGACGGCCTGCCTGGACGCGGCCCTCCACCCGGCGGCCGTGGACGATCTCTATTTCGTCGCCCGTGGCGACGGCTCGCATCGGTTCAGCCGGACCTTGAGCGAACACCTGGAAGCGGTCAAGAAATTCAGG
>CAZIQR010000090.1:0-11113 GCA_964541055.1 uncultured Eubacteriales bacterium | reverse complement strand
TCTTCGTCGTCTTCTTCTTCGGCATCTTCATGAAGCGGCTGAACGCCAAGGGCTGCCTGGCCGCGCTCGGCACCGGTTTCGGCCTCGGGCTCTTCCGGTTGGCCGTCGACACGCCGGTCAAGCTCGGCCACGGCTTCGCCTACGCCCAGGGCTCGTTCCTGTGGATCATCAACAACATCTTCTTCCAGTATTGGAGCCTGATCATCTTCCTCATCAGCGTCCTGGTGATGATCGTCGTCAGCTATCTCACGGAGGCGCCGTCCTACGAGAAGATCAGCGGCCTGACCTACGGCACGGTCACGGCCGAACACAAGAAGGAATCCCGGGCCAGCTGGACGACCATCGACCTCGTGACGTCGGGGATCGTCCTGGCGCTCATCATCGGCGCCTATCTCTACTTCACGGGGTGAGGCCGGCCCGCGTCGTCCCGGCGGGGACACGAGTGTTGAGTTCTCCGTCTTTGTTGACGTATAGTCCCCTCTCATGTTCGAGGCTTTTCAGCTCCAGAGCATCCAGGAGGCTTCATGAAAAGACAACCCGTACGCACCATCGCTCGGTTCATCGTTCTCTTCGCCCTCGTCGTGCCGCTCGCCTTCACGGCGGGCGCCGCGGCCGGAGCCGCCAAGAAGCCGCTCAGCTATGACGCCTATAACGGCTGGCGGGCGATCCAGGGGACCGAGCTTTCCCGCGACGGCCAGTGGCTGGCCTACGCCCTTGTCCCCCAGGACGGCGACGGGGAGCTCGTCGTCCTGAACCTGAAGACAAACAAGGAGGTCCGGGCGGCCCGCGGCAAGCAGCCGGCGATCACCGCCGACGGCAAATATATCGTTTTCACGGTCGCCCCTCTCAAGGCCGAGGTCGACAAGGCCAAGAAGGACAAGAAGAAGCCCGAAGAGCAGCCCAAGAACGCCCTCGGCATCATGGACCTGGCCACGGGCCAGGTGACGACCGTCGACCGGGTCAAGAGCTTCAAGGTCGCCGAGGACGCCGGCGCCTTTGTCGCCTATCTTCTCGAGCCGCCGTTGAAGAAGCCGGACGAGAAGAAGGACGCGGAGAAGAAGGAAGAGGCCAAGAAGGAGCCCGGCACCGACTTCATCGTCCGCGAGCTCGCGACGGGCAAGGAGACGAAGATCGCCGAGGTCGTCGATTACGCCTGGAACAAGCCCGGCGCGTGGCTGGCCTACGCCGTCTCGTCGAAGACGCCCGAGAACGACGGCGCCTTCGCCCTCGAACCGGCGACGGGCAAGACCATAGCCCTGCTCAAGGGCCTCGGCAACTACAAGAACCTGGCCTTCGACGAGAAGGGCCTGCAGCTGGCCTTCACCAGCGACCGCGACGACTACAAGGCCGACAAATCCGCCTCCAAGCTCTATTATTGGACGGTCTCGGCGGCGGCCGCCGTCGAGATGGCGCCGGCCGGCGCCAAGGGCTATCCGGCCGGGATGGCCGTGAGCGAGAACGGCAAGCCCGAGTTCTCGAAGGACGGCACGAAGCTCTTCTTCGGCATCGCCGACGCCCCCAAGCCCGAGCCGAAGGACGCGCCGGAGCCGGTCAAGGTCGACATCTGGAACTGGAGGGACCCCTACCTCCAGCCCATGCAAAAGTCCCGGGCCGACGTCGATAAGAAGAGGACGCAGCTGTGCGTCGTTCATCTCGGCCCGAAGGGAAACACTTTCGTCCGGCTGGCGACCGACGACGTCCCGGACATCGTATTGTCCGAGGACGCCAAGCTGGCCGTCGGGTCGTCCGATCTCCCCTATCGCCAGCTCGAATCCTGGGACCGCGGCTATGAGGATGATTACCTCATAGCCGTCGCCGACGGCTCGCGCAAGAAGGTGCTCGAAAAATCCCCTTATGGCGGCCGCCTATCGCCCGGCGGCAAGTACCTGGTCTATTTCAAGGACGAGGACCGCAACTATTACGCCTACCGGGTCCTCGACGGCAAGACGTTCAATCTGACGGCCAAGCTCGGCGTCCCTCTGGTCGATGAGACCTGGGACACCCCGGACGAGCCCAGGCCCTACGGCATCGCGGGCTGGACGGACGGCGATGCCTCGGTCCTCATCTACGACCGGTACGACACCTGGGAGGTCGCGCCCGACGGCTCGAAGGCCCGCCTGGTCACGAACGGCGCCGGCCGCCGCGACAAGATCGTCTACCGCTACGTCAATCTCGATCCGGACCGGAAGTTCGTCCCGGCCAAGGGGCCCATCCTTCTCTCGGCCCTGAACGACACGACCAAGGCCACGGGGTTCTATCGCGCCGATCTCACGGCGCCCGGCGACCCGTCCAAGATCGTCATGCTCGACAAGCAGCTCCTGGGCCTGCGCAAGGCCAAGAACGCCGACGTCTTCGTCCACACCGAGCAGCGCTTCGACGAGTTCCCCAACCTCTGGGTGAGCGGCCCCGACTTCGCCGCGGCCCGCAAGGTCAGCGACGCCAATCCGCAGCAGGCCGAATACAACTGGGGCAAGGCCGAGCTCATCGACTACACCAACGGCGACGGCCAGGTCCTGCCGGCCGTCCTGATCAAGCCCGAGGATTTCGATCCCTCGAAGAAATACCCGCTCATGGTCTACATCTACGAGACCGAGGCCGTGGGCCTGAACCGCTACTATCCGCCTTCCCCCGGGACGAACATCAACTTCACCCGCTACGCGAGCAACGGCTACGTCCTGCTCTCGCCGGACATCGTCTACGAGGTCGGCTACCCGGGCCCAAGCTCCCTCAAGTGCGTCATCCCGGCCGTCGAAAAGGTCCTGGCCATGGGCTTCATCGATCCCAAGCGGATCGGCATCCAGGGCCACAGCTGGGGCGGCTACGAGATCAGTTACATGATCACCCAGACGAACCTGTTCGCGGCGGTCGAGGCCGGCGCCTCGGTCGTCAACATGACCAGCGCCTACGGCGGCATCCGCTGGGGCACGGGCATGTCCCGCGCCTTCCAATACGAGAAGACGCAGAGCCGCATCGGCGCCCCGCTCTGGAGCCGGGCCCTGCAGTACCTCGAGAACTCGGCCCTCTTCTGGGCCGAGCGGGTCCGGACGCCCTACCTGACCATCCACAACGACGAGGACGACGCCGTGCCCTGGTACCAGGGGATCGAGTTCTTCTCGGCCCTTCGCCGCCTCGGTAAAGAGGCCTACATGTTCAACTTCAACGGCGAGAAGCACGGCCTGCGCGAACGGGAGAACCAGAAATACTGGACCGTCCACCTCGACGAGTTCTTCGACCACTTCCTGCTCGGCAAGCCGGCGCCGGAGTGGATGACCCGGGGCGTGCCCTATCTCGAGCGCGGCAAGCGCGACATCAACGCCCTGTACAAGACGGAAGCCGAAAAAAAGGCCGAGGAAAAGAAGTAAAGCACTCTGCCAAGATATTCCTCGGTTAACGGACGTCGAGACCGGTGACGGACATCGCCGGCAGGGTCAGGGTCAGCCGCTGCGATTCGACGGCGACGGTCAGGACGGCGGGCCCCGATCCGGCGTCGTATTCGGCCGCCCCGATGACCCGGCCGCTGGCGTTCCGGGGGATGGACGGGAGATCGACCTCGACCGCCAGGGCCCGATCGGTCTTGTTGACGAGCAGGATCCCCAGTCCCGCGCCGGCTTTTCTCGCGGCGTAAGCCGTCAAAGCCGAGGAGGCGAGATCGACGTCGACGGACAGGACCTCGACGGCGACCCTCGGATCCGCGGCCGAAAGGGCCTGCGCCGCCAGGGCGACGGGCCAATAGTTCTTCGTCGGCGCCGGCGGGCTGGCTTCGCTGTCGATCAGGGCGTGAGGGTCCGTCCCCGGGTGAAGATGGATCCACACGTTGGCCGCGTCGGCCGCGTCCATCGCGACGCCGAGCGCGTCGGCGAGCCACAGCCCCTGCTTGATCGTAAACTGGTCCCGGGTGCAGCCGGTGTCCCAGATGGCGGCGTTCAGCTCGTTCACCGCGATCTTGACCCTGGCCAGGCCGCGGCCGTCAAGCTCGTTGCGGATGGTGACGAGCTCGTCGGCGAGGCCTTGAGGATCGTCAAGGTCGATGCCGTTCGAGTTGCTGTTCGAGATCCAACCGCCGTAATGGTGATAGCTGATCCAGTCCAGGAGGTCCGTGGCCCCGAGCGCGGCGAGCCGGTCGAGGAAGCCGCGGATCCAGGCCATGCTGTAGGACGAGACGACGGGCCCCATGGTCCGGGCGGCCGGATCGGCGGTCTTGACGGCGCGGGCGAGGAGAATGAACCGGTCCGTGTAATCGTTGATGCTGAGCATGGGGTTCCACGAGCCGTCGTTCTCGTTGCCGACCTCGTAGAAAGCGCCCGTGAACCCCTCGGTGACGAAGAGCCGGGCCAGGGCGCCGGCTTCGGAGACCGCCGAATGCGGCTCGCCGTCGATGGCGTGATCAAAGGGATTGAGCGAGAACATGGGCACGGACCCGATCGTCTTCAGGAACGCCAGATATCCGCGGACGTCGGTCCCCCAGCTCCAGTCCTCCCAGACCAGGTGGTCGTTGCCGCTGACCTTCTGCGTCACCCAGCAATAGTTGTTGGCCATGTTCCCGCCCGGGAAGCGGCCGACCGAGGGGCGCAAAGCCAGGATCAGGTCCCGGGCCGCCGTGCCGAGCTTGGCCTCGGAGACCCAGGCCCCGAAATTGGCCCCGAAGACAAGGCCGGGAGAGACCGCCCGCAGGACCGAGGCGCCGCTGACCTTGACGGTCGCGTCGAGTCCGGGCTCCGGCGCCGAGTTGGTCTGGCAGGCGGCCAGGGCCGCCGCAACGAGCCCCAACGCGATCCACCTCCCGCGGCGCTTATTCATCGGCGCCTCCTTGGCCGTCGCCCCGGAACGCCCAGGCGACCATCTGGTCTTCGGGCGACCGGAGGGGCTGCCCATCGAACCCCCCGTAGAATTCCCAGCGGGCGAAGCCGGCCGCGGCGAACAGGAGCTCGAGCTCGAACCGATAGACCCAGCGCTGGACCGTGTGGAACGTCCGGGCCTCGACCTTGCCCCCCGCGCCGTCGAATTCCCGGATCTCCATCGTCGACTCCTGCTTCTGAGCGACGGGATCTTTCCGGCGATCGTCCCACAGCTCGAGCTTGCCCCCACCCGGAAGAGGCGTTTCGAGCTCGCGGACGGGCCGGCCTTCGGGCTCGAGCCAATAGGCCGGTCCGGGATAGGTCATGTGAACGGCGAGAGCGCCGCCCGGCATGAGATGGCGATGGCAGGCTCGCAGGCAGGCGATCTGGTCGGCAACGGTCTCGCAGTGGGCGAAGCCGTTGAACGCGCAAAAGACGAGAGCATAGCGGCGGCCCATCGAGAAATCGCGCATGTCGGCCTTCTTCGCCCGCACGGGGAGGCCGGCCGCCGCGGCCTTGGCCTTGAGCCGCCGGATCATGGCCCGACTGGCGTCAAGCCCCTCGATGTCGACGCCGGCCTTGGCGACCGGGAGGAGGATGCGGCCCGAGCCGCAGCCGACCTCGAGGACCGGCCCCGCGGCCGCCCGGGCCTTTCCGAGCCAATACGGGAGGTCGAAATCGAGCTGGTCGAAGAGGAGATCATACAGCTCGGGGAAATCGTAGATCGAAGGGTGGCCGGCCTCGTTCATGCGGAGCTCCTCCGGTCATGATATGAGAGATGAGGTCCGGTTGGCAAATGTGATATCCTGGCACGGATCCCGGCGCAGGAGGACATCATGGCCATCCCCATCTACCAGGTCGACGCCTTCACCGAGGAGCCGTTCAAGGGCAATCCCGCGGGGGTCTGTCTCCTCCCGGGGCCGATGGACCCGGCCTGGATGCAGCGCGTGGCCGCGGAGATGAACCTGGCGGAGACGGCCTTCCCTCTTCGCGAAGGCGACGGCTTCCGCCTGCGCTGGTTCACCCCGAAGTGCGAGGTCAAGCTCTGCGGCCACGCGACCCTGGCCACGGCCCACATCCTTTGGGAGGCCGGCCTTCTCGCCCGGGACGAGGAAGCGCGGTTCCAGACGCTGAGCGGCCTCCTCACGGCGCGCCGCGACGGCGGCCTCGTCGAGCTCGATTTCCCGGCCCGGCCTCCCCTGCCGCAACCGCCGGCCTGGGCCGACGACGTCGTCGGGGCCCTGGGCCTCAAGCCGGTCTCGATCGGCATGAGCGCGGAGGACATCCTCTTCGAGGCGGCCGACGAAAAGGCCGTCCGCGGCGTCGAGCCGGACTTCGGCGCCCTCCGCTCCCTGCCAGCGCGGGGCGTCATTGTCACCAGCCGGTCGTCCGACGGCCGCTACGACTTCGTCTCCCGGTTCTTCGCCCCGGCGGTCGGCGTCAATGAGGATCCCGTCACCGGGTCGTCGCACACCGTCCTCGTGCCTTTTTGGGCCCGGCGCCTCGGCAAGACCTCTTTCACGGCCTTCCAGGCCTCGGCCCGCGGCGGCGTCCTCCACCTCCGCCTCGCCGGCGATCGCGTCAAGATCGCCGGCCGCGCCGTCACGATCATTTCCGGCCAACTTCACGTCTGAGCGTCAACACGAAAGATCGTGGAAGGCTCCTGGACAAGGCCGCCGAAGAAGGGGCCGAGGGGGATCATCGGAGGGAGCATAAAGAGATGATCCCCGAGACCCCTCGGCGGCCGATCGCAGCAGATCAGGGGATCGCGACTCGGACCGGGACCGGCTTGAGGGCCCGGGCGAGATCTTGCGGAGAGATGCCGACGATGAACCCTCGCTTGCCGCCGTTGATGTAGATCTTCGGCAGGTCCAGGACGGTCGCCTCGACATAGACGGGCAGGGGTTTGCGCAGCCCGAACGGCGACGTCCCGCCGACCATGTAGCCTGAATGGCGCTCGGCCGTCTCGGGGGCGCACGGATGCACGGACTTGACGCCGAGCGTCCGGGCCATCTCTTTGGTCGAGACCTCGCGGTCGCCGTGCATCAGGACGACAAAAGGCTTCTTCCCGTCGTCCTCCAGGACGAGCGTTTTGACGACCGTGTGCTCGTCGACACCGGCTTCTCGGGCGAAGGAGGCCGTGCCGCCGTGCTCGACGTAGGGATAGGGGTGTTCCGTGAATTCGACGCCGGCCTGCCGGAGGGCGCGCACGGCCGGGGTCATCGGGGTCTTGTCGGGAGCCATCAGCCCGCGGCCTCGGGCTCGGTGTGGACCAGGACCTGCTCGATCTCGGCCACGTCCTTCTTCAGCGCCTCCTCGATCCGCGACGAAAGGCGGTGGGCCTCGATGACGGGCAGGTTCGGGTCAAAGGCGCAATGGAGCGAGATGGAGAGCCGGTCGTCCTGGCGCCGGACGAGGATGCTGTGGCAGCAGTCGCGCCCGACGATGCCGTCGGCGGTCCGCTTGATCAAAGCGACGAGGGCGGGTTCCTGGGCCGTGACGTCGCGGCCGCTGCCGACGCCGGTGCCCCGCGATTCGATATGGGTGTTGACCCGGGCGATGGACGGGATCTCGGCGCGGAGGTCGCGCTCGATGTGGCTGGCCAGGTCGTGGGCCTGGTGCAGGAGGAGGTGATCGTCGACCTCGAGATGGAGGTCGACGTGGACCTCGCCGTGGTCCTCGTGAATGCTGATGTTATGGACGGGGACCTGGTTCCGCTCGGCGATCGTCCGGATGCGCCGGGCCATGTTCTCCCGTTCCGTCTCGCGGGGGTCGGTATGGATGACGACGTCCGCCCCGGGGGCAAGGGCCTGGATGCGGGCCTCGACGTCCTCGGAGATGGCGTGGGTGCGCTCGAAGGAGAGGTTCCGGTCGACCTCGATGGTCATGTCGACGAAGATCCGGGCCCCGGAGCGGCGTAGGCGGACCTGGCCGGCATGGATAACGCCCTCGACCTCGTCCGCCGCGGCCACGATCCGGTCCTTGAGCCCCTCGGGGGCCGTGTCGAGGAGGACATCGATGGTGCGCTTGCCGAGCCTGTAGCTGACGAAGAGGACGATGAAGGCGACGCCGAGGGCGGCCAGGGCATCGGCCTTGTCGAGGAGGGGGCTCCGGCCGGGGAGAAGGTGCCGCCCGAGCCAGACCAGGATGAGGCCGCCCAGGACGACGGCCGAGCTCCAAATGTCGGTCGAGAAGTGCAGGGCATCGGCCTCGAGGGCCTGGCTCTGATGCTTGCGCGCCGCCCGGTAGAGCATCCGCGAGCGGCTGATATCGACGGCGATCGAGACGATAACCACGAGGAAGGTCCACAGACTCGGATCAACTTTGATATGGCGGATGAAGATCCGCATGACGGCCTCGTAGATGATCCAGGCGCAGGTCAGGAAGAGCAGCACCGTCTCGACCAGGGCCGAGAAGTTCTCGATCTTGCCGTGGCCGTAGGTGTGGGAGTCGTCGGCCGGGCGGTCCGAGACGCGGACGGCGAGAAAGGTGACGAAGGCCGCGACGAGGTCGAGGCCCGAGTGGGCGGCCTCGGCCAGGATGCCCAGCGATCCGCTCAGGAGACCGACCGTGAGCTTCATGCCGGTCAGGCCGAGGGCGGCAAAGACGGAATTCGCCGCGACCTGTTTCTTTTCCTTCTGGACGAGATCGATGGCCGTGGCGTCGCCGTTTTCTGTTGACATGATCATGCCGCCCCAGGCAAGAGGGAATAGTACCACGGCGCGCCGGCGAGGGCAATTCCCGTCCGTTGACAGGCCCCGGGGGCTGGACTATAAGGGACTCGACAAGGAGGGAGGCCATGAACGCCGTATTCCTCGCCCGGCTGCAATTCGGCCTCACGGCCGGGTTCCACTTTCTCTTCCCGCCGACGACGCTCGGCCTGTCGCTCCTCGTGGTCATCGTCGAAGCGCTCTATCTCAAGACACGGGACGAGGCGTATAAGCGGCTTTCGATCTACCTGGTCAGGATCCTGGGCACCGTCTTCGTCATGGGCGTGGCCACGGGCATCGCCCTCGAATTCGCCTTCGGCAACAACTGGGCGGCCTACGCGCGGACGGTCGGCGACATCTTCGGCGCGCCTCTCGCGGCCGAAGCCGTGTTCTCCTTCTTTCTCGAATCGGTCTTTCTCGGCATCCTCGTCTTCGGCAGAAACCGGGTTTCGGAGCGGACCTATGCGCTCTCGGCCTTTCTCGTCTTCCTCGGCTCCCATCTTTCGGGGCTGTGGATCATCATCGCCAACTCCTGGATGCAGACGCCGGCCGGCTTCCGGTTCGAAGGCGGCCGGGCGGTACTGGAAAGCTTCTGGGGGGCAGCTTTCAATCCCTCGACCGTCATTCGCTTCAGCCACACGATCCTGGGCGGCTGGATGACCGGCGCCCTGGCGGCCATGGCCGTCGCCGCCTGGCTGATCCTCAAGGGCCGCTCGCGGGACGAGGCCCCGGCGGCGCGGCTGATGAAACCGGCGCTCATCGTCTTCGCCGCCGCCGCCGTCCTCCAGCTCGGCTCCGGGCACGCCCATTCCATGCAGGTCTGGCGGACCCAGCCGGAGAAGATGGCCGCCTACGAGGCGCTTTGGCGGACCATGGACGGCGCGCCGTTCACGGTCTTCGGCATCCCCGACGAGAAGAACGAGCAAACGCTCCTCGCCGTCCGCGTCCCGAAGATGTTGAGCCTGCTCACGCAGCTCAAACCGAACGCCCGCGTCGCCGGCCTCGACGGGTTCCCGAAGGAGGAGCGTCCGCCGGTCTTGGTGCCCTTCGCCGGCTATCACCTGATGATCCTCTTCGGGCTCATCTTCATCGGGATGGGCCTCGCCGGCCTCCGGCTCGTCCGGCGGAAGAAGCTCCTGACGAGCCGCCGCTTCCTCAAGCTCCTGATCGTCGCCGTACCGCTTCCCTATCTCGCGAACGAGGCCGGCTGGGTCGCGGCCGAGGTCGGCCGCCAGCCCTGGGCGGTCTTCAGACTCCTCCGGACGTCCGCGGCCGTCTCCGGGGCCGTTCCGGCCGGGAACATCCTCTTCTCGATCATCGTCTTCACCGCGATCTACGCGCTCATCGCCGTGGCGGGCCTCACCGTCATCCTGAGAACGGTCCGGAGCGGGCCCGGACATCCGCTTGTCCAGGGACCGGAAGGAGACCGGACATGAGCGCCTGGGACCTCCTCCGCCACGCCTGGTTCATTCTCATCGGCGTCCTCCTCGCCGGCTACTCGATCCTCGACGGGTTCGACCTCGGCGTCGCCGCGCTTTTTCCCTTCCTGGCCAAGACCGATGAGGAAAAGAGCGCTCTCATCGGCGCGGTCGGCCCGGTCTGGGACGGTAACGAGGTCTGGCTTCTCGCGGGGGGCGGGGCGCTGTTCGCGGCCTTCCCCATGGCCTACGCGACGGTCTTCAGCGGATTCTACCTGGCCTTGATGCTCGTCCTCTTTTCGCTCATCCTCAGGGCCGTCTCGCTCGAATTCCGGGCCCACGACACGGACCGAAAGGGCCTCTGGGAGGCGGCCTTCGTCGGCGGCAGCGCCCTCCCGGCCCTGCTCTTCGGCGTCGCCCTGGGGAACGTGGTCGTCGGCGTGCCGCTCGATGCCAAGGGGGATTTCACCGGCACATTCTTCACGCTCCTCCGCCCGCTGCCCCTCGTCTTCGGGATCCTGGGGCTCTGCGCCTTCCTCCTCCACGGCGCCGCCTACGCCGCGCTCAAGACCGAAGGCGCGCTGAGGCAAAGGGCGCAGAAGGCCGCCCTCAGGCTGGTCCCCGTGTTCGCCGCCGCCTTCGCTCTTTCGTTCGTCATGGTCCGGCTCTATCTGCCGGCGGCCCTCAAGAGCCTCCCGGCCTGGATCTTCGCCGGCCTTGTCGTCCTCTCTCTCGTTCTCGTCGCCACGTCGCTCCGGAAGGGCCGGGACGGCCGGGCCTTCGTCTTTTCCTCGGCCGTGTTCCTGGCTCTCTGGGGTCTCGTCGCCTCCATCCAGTACCCGAACCTCGTCCGGGCCACCGGCCCGGCCGCGAGCCTGACGATCACGAACGCGTCTTCGAGCGCCCTGACGCTCAAGGCGATGCTGATCATCGCCGCGATCGGCATGCCGCTCGTCATTGGCTATACGATCTACGCCTTCCGCGTCTTCAAGGGCAAGGCCGGCGCCGGGGGCCCCGGCTACTGACGTGCGGCCGCAGCCTTTCGGCTTGTCACGGCGTAGGATTTACCGTATCCTTCCCCGGACAAGGTTCTTCAAGGAGGACCGCATGAAGAAGCTCACCGCCATCGCCGGTCTCCTCCTCGTCGCCA
>CAZIQR010000089.1:6336-11220 GCA_964541055.1 uncultured Eubacteriales bacterium | reverse complement strand
ACCGGCCTCGGGCAGGAGATCCTCGCCTTCCTGCTGCACAACATCCCCTCGTTCGGGCTGATCATCTTGTTGATCATCGCCTGGAAGCACGAACTGGCCGGCGGCGCCGTGATCACGCTCGTCGGGCTGGCGGCTTCGGCCTACTTTTACAGCCTCAATTACGGCAGGTCTCACTCGGTTTCGACGGGCCTGCGGGCCGCCCTCATCGGAGCCCCGTTCGTTGTCGTCGGCAGCCTCTTCATGATCAGCTATTTCCTCCATCGTCATAAAGCCCTGGCGGCCCAAGCTCAGTAGCTTTTTTTCGCGAGGGGGGCAGGCATGAGCTCATTGATTCTTGATATCCTGGATATCCTGCTCGTCTTTTTTCCCTGGTCCAAGAGGAAAAGAGATCGCCATGAGGTATGGTCAGGGACCGTCGAGGCCAAGAAGACCCGGGCCCTCTCTAAGCACGCTTATCTTGTCATTTTCCAGACCGACGATGGGCAAAGAAAAAAAGTGCGCCTGGACAAGAAAGAGGGTTTTGACATCTATGAGGAAGGCCGGAGGTATCTCAAGCGAGCGGGCCAGGACCTGCCGGATCCTAAGCCCGTGGGCTAACGATCGAGGCCAGATATCGTTCCCCCGCGGAGGCCTCGGCTTCTGACCTGTGCACGATTCTGAGCCCATCTCGCCATATGCCACTCGCAAACCGTTCGTCTTCCATCAGTTAAGGAGGCAGAGCAGCTGCCTTCACAGGAGCGGGTCGGGGGTCCCAATCCCTCCAGGCGCGCTCTCCTGTTTCCCCCGAGCGATATCGAAGCGGCCGGCGACCGGCCAGCAAGCCCCGGATCATCACGGCCAGAAGGGTCTTGGCCCGATATCGAAATCAGCCCCCGCTTCATCGGAACGGACTATGGAGTCTCCTGAGCGGGCGATATAGCATGACCCATAAATATACATTGCTACTTAACTTTTAAAGGTTCATGCTATGAACAAGATGGGAAATAGCGACTGTGAAAAGGAGTCGAGCCGTGAGCTCCCTAATGGCCAAGAGATGGGTTAGGCTGATCTTCGCGGGAGGCCTGTTCCTGGCTGTCTCTCCCCTCATGATGCTTGCCCAACAGCCGGAGATGGCTGGGACATGCCGGGACCAGCTCGAGCAGATGTTCCTCGAAAGGATCTATTCAAGCCGGCACTGGATTTCTGTCGGGACCAAGCTCTCCGTCGTCTACAACGGCGTTGAATATATTTGCGAATGCCCGGCATCGAACAGGCCGCCCGTCTGCAAGCCGGCCGGCTCTTCCGATTCGAGCGGATCGGGCGGCCTCGACTTGAGCGGGCTCAATCCGGGCCAGCAGCTGGCCATTACCGCGGTCCAGTCCTTGATCCACGGGCTTTTTAGCAGTATCCACAAGGCCCCTCCTAAGAACACCGCCGCACCCGACGCGGCCGCCCTCAAGGCGCAGGAGGATTTTCTCAGGCAACAGCAAGAAGAGAGACAGAAAGCGTTAGATCGATATAACATTCTGCTGGATCGCCAAAAGAACCAGGCCCTGCTCGATAAAGAAGATGCCCGCAAAAAAGGGCAGGAGCTTCTCGACAGGATGGGCGCATCGGGCGGACAGGGACTGGGCTATCAGTCCATATCCGGCGAGAAGCTCGATTTCAAAGAGTGGGTGGCGGCGAAGCCGGAGTCGGCATTCCCGCTGGGGGGGCCGTACCCCGCGCCGAAACCGGTCCTCGAACAGGTGCGCTGCGCGGCCTACTTTTCCGAAAAGGCCCGCGAGCTGTCAGGGCAGGGGAAGAACGAAGAGGCCGAGTTCATGAGCCTCCAGGCCCAGAAGGCGATGTCCGGCGAGCCCACCGATGTTCCATGCCCGGCGGCGGCCGAGCCCGTTGTCCCGGCCCCGGAATCGGCGGCGGTCCAGCAGGTCATCGAACAATACAACGTGAAGGTTACCGAGCTGCTCAAACTGGCCAAGCAGATGGACGACCTGAGGAAACAGAAGTTCGAGGCCGAACTGGCCGTGAACCAGGCCGACGGCGAGATCACGCGCCTCAAGACCCAAGCCGAATCCGCGACCGAGCCGCAGGAAAAGCAGAAGCTCAGCGACCTGCTCAAGGAAGCGGAGGCCCTCAAGAGCGATTCGGAGCGGGCCTTGAAGGTCGCTACGGACAACGAAGAGGCCCTCACGGCCGACGCGCGCAAGGCCGAGGACGAGGTCCAAAAGCTCGGCGCCAAGCTCCAGGAAAGCAAGGGCAAGAAATAGCCGGGGAGGTCTCCCTGGCCGCGAAGCCCGGAAAGGGACCCGAGGAGGGCAACCGGATGAAGAGATCAAGGCTATTGGCGGCGATGTTCGCGTTAGGAGTGTTCTTGGGAGCGGGGCCCCTGGCCGCCCAGAAGGCCTCGCGCGGGCACGACGCCATCGTGGCCGGCAACTACAAGGAAGCGATCTCCATCTTCAGGACGCTGACCCAGACGGTGAAAGGCGTGGAATGGGGCAGCCACTCTTTCTACTTGGGGTTCGCCCTTTTTCAGGACCGGCAGGTTCCCGAGGCTGCCGCCGTTTTCAAGGCCCTTTTCGATCATGTCTATAAGATGAAGAGCAATACTTGGGGATTCCTGCCGGCTTGGCATTTCTGGCGGGGCCGGGCCGAATACGGCCTCGGACATTACCAAGAAGCCGCCGTGAGTTTCGCCGAAGCCGTGAAGATCGCCCCCGAGACGATCCCGCCCGACTTCTGGCCCCAGGATCGGCTGCGGGTCCTTCAGCCGAAAAAAGAGCACTGCTACTCCTGGCTGGGAGATTCGCAACTGCGTTTCGGCGCTTTTCAGGAAGCCGTCGGATCGTTCAAGATGGCCGTCGAGCGAGATCCCAAGAACGCGGATTACTACAGGAACCTGAGCCGGGCCTACTCAGGGCTCAAGCAATACGACGAAGCGCTGACCGCCGCCAAGAGGAGCGTCGAACTCGAGCCCACAGCCTCTAGCTATAGGGCCCTGGGCGACGTTCATCTTGCCCAGAAGCGGTACGATGAGGCCATCGCCGCCTACGAGAAGGGCGCCGCGGCCGCGCCCAGTAATCCGGACATCCCAATGGGACTGGGCCGGGCCCTCGTGGCCAAGCAGGATTACGGCGGCGCCGTCAAAGCCTTCACCCGGGCCTCTGAACTGGCTCCCAACAACGCCTCGGTTCTCTCTTGGCTCGCGGATGCCCTCTCCCGGGCCGGCCAGTTCGATGAAGCGATAGCGGCCCTTGATAAGCTCATCGGGATCGTGACCTATGCGGGGATCGGGATCACCACCAAGGTGGAAAACGAGGTCCCCGTCGTGCAGCGGGACGTCGAAGGCGAGACGGGACTCGTCGACGGGCCGGCCAAGGAGGCCGGGGTCATGGCCGGCGACAGGCTGATCAAGATCGACGGCCAGCTCACGAAAGGATGGGATCAGAATAAGATCAGCCGGAACCTAAGAGGCGCCGAGAACGCTTCAGTCGTCCTGACGATCGAAAGACCAGGTCTGGCCGAGCCATTCGATCGAACGATCGTCAGGAAGAGGATCATCCCGAAGGCCGCCGCATCCAATTTCGGATTGCGGAGTCTCATATTTCGGGAGAAGGGGGACCGCGACAGGGCGGCCGAAGATGCGGCCCTAGCATATTCGCTCGACCCCGACGCTGTCGATGCCCGACAAAGCCTGGCGGCCGTCGACATCGACCTGGGGAAATACGAAGAGGCCCTCAGGCTTCTCTCGACCCTTAAGGACAATCCCTTTGTCCGCATCCTCGAAGCGACGGCCTATGCCAAAAAGGGCGATATCCCGCGGGCCGTCGAGGCTTACACCGGCGTTCCCGGAGCCGATCTGGCGACGACGGCGCTGAGGCGGAACGCCCGGGCGGCCCTTCTGAGTTCGCTCCAGGGCTACGTTCAACAGAGACTGGAGAAGGCCGGGGCGTCGGAATCCCTGGGGAGGTTCCTCGAAGCGATGGCCGAATATACCGAGGCGGCCAAGATCGCCGACGAGGCGACGACCGCCTCGATCCGGCAAAGGGTTGGCATTCTCCTCAAGGCCCATCCCTACCTGGCCGAGCTCGGCGAGGAGGCCCGGAAGCACGCCCTGCGTGGCGACGTGCTCATCAAGGACGGCGCGTTCGCCGAGGCGCTCGCCGAGTACCGGACGGCCGTCAGGCTCGCGCCGCTCAATCCCAAGCTCCATTTCAATACCGCTCTGATCTGCGGCGAGCTCAAGGGATACCGGGAGGCCATCAGCTCCATGAACGCCTACCTCCAGTTGAGCCCCGACGCCGAGAACGCCCGGGCGGCCAAGGATGAGATCTACAAGTGGGAGTTCCAGCTCGAAGAACAAGGGAAGAAAAAGGAGGCCTGAACATGAGCACGGGAAGATCCAGCCTGATGGCCGCAAGACATTGCGCCCTTTGCGGGCTGGCTGTCGTGATCCTGCTTTTTACGAGCCTGCCCGCCGCCGCCCGTAACGGCCAGGATGTCCAGGCCATGAACCAACAGGTCCAGGAGATCGACCGGGAAAGGGCCGAACGGGAAATAGCGGAGGTCGAGCAGAACATCCAAGAGATCGACCGGAAGATCCAGGAGAACGACAGGATCATCAAGAAGGCCGGGGAGATCATCTCCCTGGCCAAAGAAGAAGACAATGCCCAGGCCGAGGCAGCCGCTCGCGACGCCCTGCGTATTGCCCAGGAGGCCAAGAAGAAGAACCTCGCGAGCCGGGCCAATCTCGAAGCGAGTCTCCGAGAGCTCGGGATCGCGCTCGAAGCCGCCCGGGCCAAGGAATTGGCCTGGAAAAGGGAGATTAGCGAACTGATCTCCGAACGACTCTCGGGGAAGCCGGATCCGTTGACCGTGGCCGTCTTGGATTCGCTGGACGAT
>CAZIQR010000089.1:0-6236 GCA_964541055.1 uncultured Eubacteriales bacterium | reverse complement strand
TGAAGGCCCCCGCATCAAGAACGAAGACCAGATCCTGAAGGAATACGAAAAAAGCTCCATGGACGTCGCCCAACCGTTGTCGAAACCGGACGGAGACAAGCTGTGGGAGACCGCCAAGGACTTGCAGAAAGAGAACCAGGACCGGCTTGGCCAGGGCGCCTTCGACAAGACCGGCTACGGTCTCTTCGGCAACGACAACATGGTGTGCTCGGAGACATCCCGCTGGGCGCTCGTCCAGGCCGGCGTTCCGGTTCCAGGCTCATGGTCTCCCTACAAGCGGGTCCTTGGCATCTACATCGGGCCGTCGAATTTCTATAGCCAGAAACAGAGATTCCTGATCGCGGCCGTGGAGATGCCGGGAGCCGCAGGCAAGTAGCGATCGAGGAGCCATCTCCGCCGGCGCGGGATGGCCGCACAGAAACCCGCGGCTAATCGGGCTTACTGAGCCGCCTCTGCCGCTAAGCGTGCGGCATAAGCGTGCGGCTTCAATTATGCCCTGATCAACGAGACCCTCATGGATTACCCGGAAGCGATCCGCTCGATGAGGCGCTACCTCCAGGCCAGGCCCGACGCTTCGGACGTGCCGGCGGCCAAGGGCGCTATCGTCAAATGGGAGCTCGCCCTGGAACAGGAGAAGATCCCGAAATCGCTTCCGGCTTGCCAGGCTACTTGGATCCGAGAACGCCGGGAGATTTTCTCCATTTCTTATCCGTGCTTCGGGAGCTCGAGCGGGTCCGGGAGATGAGGCATACCGGGAATCGAACATCTCAACCCAAGCCCGTTTCGGACAGGGAGATCTCGCGAGTCCTATCGAGAACGCTCTCCTCTCCCCGGGTCATATCGAACAGCCTATGAGCTTCTATCGGCGGCGCGCTTGGGTAAGGTTTTTAAATGGCAAGACGATACCCCTTTGGGTAGTGTTCTTGAGTGGCTTGACAGGGAAATCTCGGGATCCTAGCCCTTGAGAAAGAGCTTGATGAGGAAATAGTAGGCGGCGCCCATCAGGCCGGCCCCGGGGATGGTGAAGAGCCAGGCCCAGACGATCTGAAGGGTGACGCCCCAGCGCACGGCCGAGAGCCTCTTGGTGGCCCCGACGCCCGAGATCGCGCCGGTGATGACGTGCGTCGTGCTGACCGGGACGCCCATGTGGGTCGCGAAGAAGATGCTGGCGGCGCTGGCCGTCTCGGCGCAAAAGCCGTCGATGGGCCGGAGCTTGGTGATCCTCTGCCCCATCGTCTTGACGATCCGCCAGCCGCCCGAAAGCGTGCCCAAAGCGATGGCCCCGTGGGCGCTGAGGACGATCCACAGAGGGATGTGGAAGGTCTTCATGTAGCCGGCGGAGAAGACCAGGCTGGCGACGATGCCCATGGTCTTCTGGGCGTCGTTGCCGCCGTGCCCCAGGCTGAACAGGCAGGCCGAGAGAAGCTGAAGCCTCCTGAACCACCGGTTGATCCTGGCCGGGGTCTGTTTGTGGACGGCCCAGACCGTGAGCCAATAAAGGAAGATCCCGAGGGCCATGCCCAGGATCGGGGCCACGAAGATGAACGCCACTGTTTTGATCCAGCCCTTGATGATGATCGCGCCGAACCCGGCCTTGAGGACCGCCGCGCCGGCATAGGCGCCGATGATGGCGTGGGAGGAGCTCGTCGGCAGGCCCAGGAACCAGGTCGTCAGGTTCCACGAGATGGCCCCCAACAGGCCGGCGAAGACGACGTAAGGCGTCACGGCGCCGAGATGGATCATGCCCTCGCCGATGGTGTGGGCGACGGCCGTCCCGAAGATGAGGAAGGCGACGAAATTGAAGAAGGCCGCCCAAACGACGGCCAGCCGCGGCGTCAGGACGCGGGTCGAGACGATGGTGGCGATGGAATTGGCCGCGTCGTGCATGCCGTTGGTGAAATCGAAGGCCAGGGCGACGACGATGATGAAGACGACCAGGATGAGGCTGACCGCGGGCATGATGGTTCTCTTCCGGCCCCATTTAAAGCAGGGGATTGTTAAGATTTGATTAAGACGCCCGTTAACCGAGATTTGTCCGTTCCTTAATCGTTCCTTAACCCGGCCTCCCTATGATGGCGATGAATAAACTACCAAAGGAGACAGACTGTATGCGTAACGTCCTGAGAAAGCTCGGGGACCTCGTTCTCGGCCTGCTGATGCTGCCCATGGTCACCGTGATGAGCCTGATGGGCCAGACGACGACCCCGCCTCCCCAGACCTTTTCGGCGACCGTTTACCTCGACTACCGGTACTTCCTGTCGAGCGCGGGCCCCATCACGCTGAAGCCGACGGACCCGGCTGCCGCCTATCTCAACAATCAGTTCGTGTTCCGCCGGGCGTACTTCACCTATGAGAACAAGATCAACGACAACCTGAAGTTCCGCTTCCGCCTCGACGCCGACAACACGGCCAACGTCACCGGCGTGGCGCTCTCCGGCACCCCGGTCTCGGGCGTCAGCCTGTCCAAGGACGACAAGCTGCGGCCCTTCATGAAGCACCTCTACTTCGAGTGGTCCAACTTCCTCATTCCGAACCAGACCCTGACCGTCGGCATGGAGGAGACCCTGACCTTCAAGCTGGCCGAGGACCGCTGGAGCTACCGGAGCGTGGCCAAGACCCTCGTCGACGGCTACAAGGACATCACGGGCGTCGACGTTCGGGCTTCGAGCGCCGATATCGGCGTCAGCCTCAAGGGCTCGATCAGGAAGGAGCTCCGCTATGGCATCCAGCTCGTCAACGGCGGCGGCTACTCCCACCTGGAGACCGATAAACACAAGAAGATCGAAGGCTATCTGCACCTCGTTCCCGTGGCCGGGATCTCTCTCTTCGGCTACATGGACTACGAGCCCCAGCAATACAAAGCCAATCCCCTGGGCCTCACCGCCCCCAAGGCCTATACCTACAAGGCCGACGCCTACTTCGAGATGGTCAAGGGCCTGGTCCTGGCCGGCGAATGGTTCACCTACAAGAACGATCTCAACCAGTATACCGCGCCCGGCGACACCGCCTCGCAGAGGTTCAACAGCTCGGGCTGGTCGGTCTTCGGCCGCTATACGCTCGTCCCGGACAAGCTCAATGCCTTCGCCCGCTACGACCGCTACACGCCGAACAACCGCTTCGTGAGCGCGACCTCGGGTCTGGCC
This sequence comes from uncultured Eubacteriales bacterium, assembly GCA_964541055.1. Taxonomy (GTDB): domain Bacteria; phylum Acidobacteriota; class Aminicenantia; order Aminicenantales; family Saccharicenantaceae; genus RBG-16-66-30. The sequence continues at coordinate 3,093 of CAZIQR010000089.1, read as the reverse complement.
AAGGCCAAGGACATCGGTTTGGCCATCCTCGGCCTCGACTGGGCCCCGCTGCACTCGAGCCTCAAGTTCCAGCCGAACATCTGGATCTACGATTACAAAGAAGGCACGCAATACAAGGCCTCGGCCACGTCGAATTCCGATATCCAGTTCAACATGACCTTTTTCCTGTCCTTCTGATGCGCAAGAGATCAAGGCGTCAACACATGAAAAGAATCGTCATCATCGCCATCGCCGCAGTGGCCCTCTTGGGCTCTCTCCTCCCGGCCATGCCCGCCGGGAAGATGATCCAGATCAAGGGCTCCGACACCATGGTCAACCTCGTCCAGATCCTGGCCGAGGAGTACATGGGTAAGACCCCGGGCGCGGCCATCGCCGTCCTCGGCGGCGGCTCCGGCACGGGCATCACCGGCCTCATCAATCAGACCTGCGACATCGCCGACCATTCCCGGGAATGGAAGCAGAAGGAGATCGACCAGGCCTGGGAAAAGGGCGTTCAGCCCCGGTTCTTCGTGGTCGCCGTCGATGGCCTGAGCATCGTCGTCAACGAGAAGAACCCGATCGACCAGCTGACCATGGCCCAGGTCGGCGCCCTCTATCGGGGCGAGATCAAGAATTGGAAGACCCTGGGCAACTACCAGGCTCCCGTTTCTCTCTACGGACGGCAATCCAACTCGGGCACCTACGTCTTCATGCAGGAGTTCGTCCTCGGCAACAAGAACTACTCGGCCGACATGAAGGAGATGAACGGCAACGCCCAGATCATCGAGGGCATCCTCCAGGACGAGGGCGCCGTCGGCTACGTCGGCGTCGGCTACCTCTACGACGAGAACCACAAGATCCGCAAGGGCCTCAAAGTCCTCAAGATCTCCAAGGAGCCGAACGGTACGGGGTATCTGCCCATGGACAAGGCGGCCGTCGAATCCGGCGGCTATCCCATCTCGCGGCCCCTCTTCATGGCCACCAACGGCAAGCCCAAGGGCCCCGTGGCCCAGTTGCTGGGCTGGATCGTCGGGCCCGAAGGTCAAGCCATCGTCGAACGCGAGGGCTTCTTCGCCATCGGCGAGGGCAAATACAAGGCGGCCAACGACAAGAGCTTCAAGTAACATGCGCCGAAAGGGACGGAACATCCGGGAGGCCGCGATCAGGGCCTTCTTTTTTTGCCTCCGGCATCCTGGCCGTCCTCGTCCTCGTCGGCATCTTCCTGACCCTGGTCGCGACGGCCGTCCCGGCCTTCCGCGAGATCAAGCTCGGCGAGTTCCTTCTGAAGACCGGCTGGGACCCGACCTCGCCGGAAAAGCCCGAATACGGCATCCTCTCGATGCTCGCGAGCACGCTCCTCGTCACCGGCGGCGCCCTTCTTCTGGCCGTGCCGATCGGCATCGCCGTCGCCGCCTACCTTTCCGACGTCGCGCACTGGCGGGTCCGGGAGGTCCTCAAGCCGGTCGTCGAGATCCTGGCGGCCATCCCGTCGGTGGTCATCGGCTTCCTCGGCATCGTCCTGGTCGGGCCCTTGCTCGCGAAGACCTTCCACACCGGGAACGGGCTGAACGCGCTTAACGGCAGCATCCTCCTGGCCGTCATGGCCCTGCCGACGATCATCAGCATCTCCGAGGACTCGCTCAACGCCGTCCCTAAGGCCTACAACGAGGCCTCCCTGGCCCTGGGCGCCTCCCGCTGGCAAACGCTCGTCCGGGTCAAGCTTCCCGCCGGCCTGTCCGGGATCATCGCCGCCGTCATGCTCGGCATGGGCCGCGCGATCGGCGAGACGATGACCGTGTTGATGGCCACGGGCAACGCCCGGGCCTTCCCTCACGGGCTGCTGAGCTCCGTCCGGACCATGACCGCGGGCATCGCCATCGAGCTCGGCGAGGTGCCCTACTATACGACCCACTACTACGCCCTGTTCGCCATCGGCCTCGTCCTCTTCGTCATCACCTTCGCCGTCAACCTCGTCGCCGACGTCGTCCTCCACAAATACCAGGAGCGCGAGCAATGAAACCCTCGACCCGGAAGGGCATCGTCCAGGCGATCGGATTCGTCGGCCTGCGGGCGGCCATGGGCCTCGTCCTCGCCGTCCTTCTCCTCTTCCTCTACGACATCGGCCGGAAGGGCGGCGGCGCGATCTCCTGGGAATTCGTGTCCCAGGCCCCGCGCAAGGGTATGACCGCCGGCGGCATCTTCCCGGCCATCTTCGGTACGTTCCTCGTGACGGTCATCACCGCCGCCCTGTCGGTGCCCCTTGGCATGAGCGCGGCGATCTACCTTCACGAATACGCCCGGCAATCGCGCCTGACCCGCCTCATCCGCCTCTCGATCCGCAACCTGTCAGGCGTCCCTTCTATCGTCTACGGCCTCTTCGGGGTCATCCTCTTCGTCAACGTCATGCGCTTCGGGACGTCGGTCCTCTCGGCGGGGCTGACGCTGGGCCTGATGACCCTGCCCTGGACGATCACCGCCAGCGAAGAGGCCCTCAAGACCATCCCTAACTCCTATCGCGAGGGGGCGATGGCCCTGGGTGCGACGAAATGGCAGACCATCCGGACGAACGTCCTGCCGTATGCCGTGCCCGGGATGCTGACGGGCACGGTCCTCGGCCTTTCCCGGGCCGCCGGCGAGACGGCGCCGATCCTCTTCACCGGGGCGGCCTTCTACCTGCCGTTCCTCCCCAAGTCGCTCAGCGACCAGTTCATGGCCCTCCCGTATCACCTCTACATCATGGCCACCCAGCACCACGCGATCCAGCAGGTCCGGCCCCTGGCTTACGGGACGGCCCTCGTCCTGATCGTCCTGGTCATGAGCCTGAACATGACGGCCGTCATCCTCCGATACCGGCTGCGAAGGAAACAGCGATGAGCTCCGCAACGAACGCGGTCAAGATCAAGACCGAGAACCTCGATTTCTACTACGGGGCGAACCGGGCCCTCAAGAACGTCTCGATCGAGTGCCTCGACCGCAAGGTCACGGCCCTCATCGGACCTTCGGGCTGCGGCAAGTCGACCTTCATCCGGACCCTCAACCGCATGAACGACGTCGTCGCCGGGAGCCGGGTCGAGGGCCGCATCCTCCTCGACGGGCGCAACATCCACGACCCCG
>CAZIQR010000088.1:0-11329 GCA_964541055.1 uncultured Eubacteriales bacterium | reverse complement strand
GCGGCCCGGGCCGCGATCCTCAACGCGCCTAAGACCGAAGCCAAAAAACCGGCGAAGAAAACCCCGAAGAGGCCCGGGAAAAAGCGCTAATCCGAGCCCTCTCGCGGCGGCGATGGGTGTTGCCTCGATCCGACCGTAGCGAGGGAAGCGAGCGAAGGGCAGAAATCTGCCGGAGATGCACGAAGGCGGATTTCTGCGAAATATCCGGGAAAAGCGTTTTTACGGGGCAATACCCTGAGCCAAGCCGGAGAGAGGGATTGCCTGATGCGGGAGAAGATCCTTTTTTCGACGGCGGTTTTTTGATATCTTGAACTCCGCATGGGCGATCTGCTCAATCTCGTCAAGGTCCTGATCGGGAAGCGCTTCCCGTTCCAGCTCATTTACTCCAATGAGTATTGGATGGTCGAGTCGGGCCGGCACGTCTTCCCCCTTCAGAAATATCGTTTGGTTTATGAGAACCTCCTGGCGATGGGGGCCAAGAAGGACAATTTCCTCCGGCCGCGGCCGGCGCCCGACGAGGACGTTCTGCTCGTTCATACGCCCCGCTATCTCAAGCACGTCAAGACCGGCGGCCTCTCCGCGGCCGAGCTCAAGGCCCTCGAGATCCGCTACTCGCCGGAGATCGTGCGCTTTGCCCTGCTCTCGGTCGGCGGCACCATCCTCGCCGTCCGCAAGGCCCTCGAGTCGGGCCTGGCCGTCCACATCGGGGGCGGCTTCCATCATGCCTTCCCCGACCACGGCGAGGGTTTCTGCCTGCTCAACGACGTGGCCGTGGCCGCCCGCAAGGTTACAGCCGAGAAACGGGCCAACCGGGTCATGATCGTCGATTGCGACCTCCACCAGGGCAACGGCACGGCGGCGGCTTTGGCCCATCACCCGGAGATCTTCACCCTGTCCATCCACCAGATGGACATCTACCCCCAGGAAAAGCCCAAGAGCACGGTCGACATCGGCCTCTGGGCGGGCGACGGCGACGCCAAGTACCTGAGCGAGCTGCGGGCCCGCATCCCCAAGCTTTACAATGAGTTCCAGCCGGACCTGGTCATTTACCTGGCCGGGGCCGACCCCTATGAGAAGGACCAGTTGGGCGGTCTCGCCTTGACCAAGACAGGGCTCAAGGACCGCGATAGGCTGGTCATCGAGAACGCCCGGGCCCTGGGCATCCCCGTGGCCGTCGTCCTCGCCGGGGGCTACGCCCTCGAGATCAAGGACACGGTCGAGATCCACTTGAACACGGTGCGGATCGCCCAGCGTGTGCAGAGGATCTACCCCGAGCCCCCCTCGGAGCCGGCCGCGGCCAGACGGCCGGTCTGAATCCGTTCCCGACTAGTCTTGCAGGAAGATGTGGCCGAAAACCTTGGCGTCCCCGACCATATTGTCGATGATGCAATACTCGTTCGGCTGGTGGGCGGTTTCGTCGAGCTTTGACCAGCAGGCCGCGTTCATGCCGGCCCGGCGGAAGATGGCGGCCACGGTGCCGCCGCCGATGCCCATGGCCTTGGCGTTCTTCCCGTAGACGGCCTTCACCGCCTTCTGGAGGGCGACGACGACCGGCGCCTGGACGGGGGTCGGCGGGGCCGCGGGGGCCTTCTGCACGATCTCGGTGTGGATCTTGACCTTGTATTTCTTCTCGATCTTCCCGGCGATCGTCCGGATGGTCCGCTCGACGTCCTGGACCTTGATCTTGGGCAGGATGCGCATGTCGGCGTAAAAGACGTCCTCGCCGGGGATGGTGTTGACGTTGGGGACGTTCGCTTCCTTCTTCGTCGGCTCGAAGGTCGAGATCGGCGGGTCGAAGAGCTTGTCCCGGCCGGGGTAGATCTTGTAAAGGTCGTCGAGGGCGGCGATGAAGAAGCTCGCCGCCTTGAAGGCGTTGACGCCCTTCTCGGGCGTCGAGCCGTGGGCCTGCTTGCCGAGGACCTTGAACTTGAGCCAGAGCAGCGTCTTCTCGGCCACCTCGATCATGGTCCCGTGCTCGTTGCCGGCGTCGGGGACGATGATGAGGTCCTGCTTGCGGAAGCACTTGTGGTTCTGGATGACGTGCTCGATGCCCTTGACGCTGCCCGTCTCCTCGTCGGCGACGAGGGCGATGCCGATGTCATAGGGCGGCACGATGCCCTCGGCCCGGAGGGCCTTGACGGCGAAGAGCGAGGCGACCATGTCCTGCTGGTTGTCCTCGACACCGCGGCCGTGGATGCGGCCCTTCTCGACCCAGGCTTTGAACGGGTCGCCGCGCCAGAGGGCCGGTTCGCCCGGCGGGACGACGTCCATGTGGGTCATGACCCAGATCGTCTTGGCCTGGCTCCGGCCCCGGTAATAGGCCAGGACGTTCGGCCGGTAGCCGACCGGGGCGTCAAGGTCGGGGGCCTTGACCACTTCGACATCGACGAAGCCGTTAGCCTTGAGCCATTCGCGGAGGAAGGCGGCCTTCCTGGCCTCGCCCTCGCCGCCGCTCGACGGGGCGATCGCGGGGATGGCGCAGAGCTTCATCTGGAGGTCGACCATCTCGTCGCGGTACTGCTCGATGCGGTTGGCGAGCTTATCGTAGGATCCGTTCGAATTCATGGAACGCTCCTGGCGTGAGGACATCTCGGCGGCAATCTTACCATTCCGGGCGCGAAAAACAAAGGAACAGGCCTTAGCGGGCCGCCGGGCGGCCTTCCCCGAGCATGCGGACGCCGATGAAAGCGTACTGCATGAACGAGGCGGCGGCGAGCAGCGCGGCCAGAGCGTAAACCCAGCCGAGGGATTGGGGGGAACGGTCCACGGCGTTGAGATAGAGCACAAAATAGAGAAGGAAGACCTGGACGATCGTGCTGGCCTTGCCCAGGAGGACGGGCCTGAAGGTCCGCTTCCCCCGCAGGGCGATGATGATCAGGGAGCCGAGGGCGATGGCCGCGTCGCGGCCGATGCAGATCGCCGTCAGCCAGAAGGGCAGGGTGTTGGGTTGGGCCAGGGCCGGGACGGTCAGGGCGACGAAAGCCGCGGTCAGCAGGACCTTGTCGCCGATCGGGTCGAGCCACAGGCCGAGCGTCGAGCGGAGCTTCAGCCAGCGGGCCGCGAAGCCGTCCAGGGCGTCCGTGGCCCCCGCCGCCAGGAAAACGAGGAACGCGGGCCACGGCCTTTTCTGGATCATGAGCACGACGAAGACCGGGGTCAGCAGGATCCTCGCGAGCGAGAAGAGGTTGGGCAGGAGCCAGATCTCGGAGCGGCGGCCGGGGGCCGCGGCCCGGGCTTCCCCTATCTCGGCGGCCGGCTCGTTCCGTTCGTCCATGGCGGTGTCCTAGCGGGCGAGCTTTTGGATGAGATCGATCGTCCGGATGGCGTCCTCTCCGGAGACCGTCCGCTCGGCCTCGAACTTCCGCTCCGGCGTCAGGGCCATGATCTCGTAGCCGAGGGCCCTGGTGATCGAGGCAAAATAGGGATGATCGGGGGCTACGTCGGCGATCTGGATGCGGCGCGTCTCGACGATGGGCACGAACTTGGCCCCTCGTTCCTGGAGGACGCCGATGAGGCGGACGGCCGCGTCGGCGAGCTCCGCCCGGTTGATGACCCGGCGGGGCTGGAAGGTGTGGTTGACCGAGGCCCGGATGATCCCGAGCGAGGCCGCCTGGACGATGTAGCGCTGGGCCCAGGAGGTCGCGATGTCGACGAGGATCTCGGTCCGGGCGGGGGCCTGGAGCTCCTTCTCGAACTTGACCCCGATGAGCGCGGCCAGGTCCTCGCGGGTCACGGACTCAAGGGACGGGATCGCGTCGTACTGGCTGGGGATCTCGTACACGCCGAGCTTGGTCTTGAGCTCCTCGACCCGCTTGCCGATGGCCGGGTCTTTCGGCGAGGCCGCGGCCAGCTTTTCGAGGACCTCGAGGCTCTGCCCGAGCTCGCCGGATTCGGCCAAGAACTCGGCGTATTCGCGGAGGAGGGCCTTGTCGTCGGTGACGGCGGCCATGGCCGCCTTGAAGTGGGCCAGGGCCTCGGCGGTGTTCTTCTCCTGGCGGTAGAGCCGGGCCAGCTCCAGGTGGGCGCCGGTTGCGTTCGGGTCGTAGGTGAGGACCTTGAGGAATTCGTTCCTGGCGGTCACCCGGTTGCCGGCGGCGAGCGCCGTCCGGGCCGCGGCCGTGGCGTCCTTGATGAGCTCGCCCCGGAGGGCCTCGTAGCGGGGCGCCGCCCAGCGGTTGCCCGGGTCGAGGTCGAGGATGGCCCGGTATTCGGCCAGGGTCTTGTCCCGGTCCCGGCGGGACTCGTAGATCTGGGCCAGCCCGACGTGCGATGGGACCATGCCCGGGACCGCGTTGAGCGAGGACTTGAACCGGGCCTCCGCGTCGCCGAAATTGGACAGGAAGAGATCGACATAGGCCAGGCCCGTCTCGCGGATGGGGCTTGCGGTGCCGAGCTTCATCAGGTATTTGCGAGCCTGCTCCGGCCGGCCGGCCCTGAGGGCGTCCCAGGCGTCCGCGGCCGCGATCCGGTCGTCGAGCTTGAGCTTGGTCGTGGTCGCGGCCGGCAGCTCCTGGACATAGAACGCCGGAGGCGCGGGCGGCAGGGTCGCGCACGACCAGGCCGCGAGGAGGGCCAGACCGATGACACCGATCCGTTTCACCATGGCTCCGCTCCTTGCTCGAGATAGGGCAGGAAATTGACCATCCCCGCGGGCTCGGCCAGGACCTTGAACTCGACGAAGCCGTCGCTCTCCCGTCTCTTCAGGACAAGTGAGCGGCGGGCCAGCGTGTCGGTCAGGGACCGGTCCTCGCGGGGGACCTTGATGTAATACGTCCGGTAGCCGGCGAAGAGGACCTCGCGCAGGCGACGCAGCAGGTCGGCGAGGCCCTCCCCGGTCTTGGCCGAGAGGACGACCGTCCGGGTCTCGGGATCGCGGTTGCGCGTGAGCAGGACCTGCCGCTCGTCCTCGGGCAGAAGGTCGATCTTGTTCAGGACCTTGACGACCGGGATGTCGCCGACGCCGAGGTCGGCCAGGATCGATTCGACGGCGGCGAGCTGCCGCTCCGACGAGGCCGAGGCGATGTCCACGATGTGGCAGATGGCTTCCGCCTCCGTGACCTCCTCGAGGGTGGCCCGGAAGGACGTGACCAGCTCCGCCGGCAGGCGCTTGATGAAGCCGACCGTGTCCGACAGGAAAAAGAACACGCCGTCGGGATAGGTCACCCGCCGCAGCAGGGGGTCCAGGGTCGAGAACAGGTTCGACGACGTGTAGCGGTGCTCCTTGGCCAGGAGGTTGAAGAGGGTCGACTTGCCGGCGCTCGTATAGCCGACGAGGGAGACGGTCGGGATGGCCCCCTTGCGCCGGCCCTCGCGCTGGCTCGAGCGCCGCTTCTCGAGCGAGTCGATCTCGCGCTGGATCTTGACGATGCGGTTGGTGATCCGCCGGCGGTCGACCTCGAGCTTTTTCTCTCCCGGGCCGCGGGTGCCGATGCCGGCGCCCTGCTGCATCAGGCTGAGGCCGCGGCCGCGCAGGCGCGGCAGGCGGTAGCTGAGCTGGGCGAGCTCCACCTGGAGCTTGCCCTCGTTCGTGCGGGCCCGCTGGGCGAAGATGTCGAGGATGAGCTGGGCCCGGTCGATGACCTTGACATGGACCTCGTCCTCGATGTTCCGCTGCTGGGAGGCGTTGAGGTTGTGGTCGAAGATGACGAGGTCGGCCCCGGCCTGCTTGGCCTCGTGGGCGATCTCGCCGACCTTGCCCTCGCCGACGAGCCAGCGGGGGTTGAGGCGCGGCCGGACCTGGTAGATCTCGCCGACGACCTCGGCCCCTGCGGCCGCCGCCAGGCCGGCGAGCTCGGCCATGGAGTCCTCGGCCTCCGCCCGCTCGGCCTTGGTCACGGCCACGTTGACAAGGATCGCGCTTTCCATGAATATCCGCCGCTATTGTAATCGGTTTTGGAGGTGGCGCTCAAGGCCGGGACGGTCGTCGGGGGAGAACCAGGCGACCTCGGCCATCTTCCGGAACCAGGTCATCTGGCGCTTGGCGTACTGGCGGGTGTCGGTCTTGGTCAGGGCCACGGCCTCGGCCCGGGAGACCTCGCCGCGGAGGAGCCGGAGGACGTGGCTGTAGCCGAGGGCCCGGAAGGCCGGGCAGCCCTCCGGGACGCCCCGCTCGAGGAGGCCCCGGACCTCTTCGACGAGGCCGCGGGCGAACATCCGCTCGACGCGCTCGTCGATGCGCCGGATGAGGGCGGGCCGGTCGAGCTCGAGGCCGACGCGGACGAGGCGGTGCCCTTCGACGGGCGGGCGCGTCTCGCGGAAGTGCTCGCTGATGGGTTTGCCGGTGACTGTGTGGACCTCGAGGGCGCGGATGATGCGGACCCGGTCGCGGCTGCGGATCTTCCGCGCGTAGTCGGGATCGACGGCCTCGAGCCGGCGGAAAAGCGTTTCGAGGCCTTCTGCCTTGGCCTCGGCTTCGAGGGCGGCGCGGAGGGCCGGGTCGCGGCCGGGCCCGGGAAAAAGGCCTTCGATCAGGGCCTTGAGATAGAGCCCGGTGCCGCCGGCGACGACCGGCAGGCGGCCGCGGGCGGCGACGGCGCGGGCCGCGGCGAGCGCGTCCCGGACGAAATCCGCCGCCGTGTATTGGACCTCGGGATCGGCGATGTCGATCAGGTGATGGGGGACGCCGCGGCGCTCCTCCGGCCCCGGCTTGTCGGTGCCGATTTCGAAGCCCCGATAGACCTGGATGGAGTCGCCGCTGATGACTTCGCCGCCGAAGCGCAGGGCGAGATCGACGGCGACGCGGCTCTTGCCGACGGCGGTCGGCCCGAGGACGACGACGAGGAAGGGGGCTTCAGGTTCCAATTTCGATGAGGATCCAGATCGCGAGCAGCGAGGCGAGAACGAGAAGAGCGAAGAGCTGGCGCCGCTTCACGGGGTCTCTCCGAGCTTCTCGAGGCTCCGGACGAGGGCCGACTCGTTCTCGGGGCCGAGGGTCCGTTTGACGAGGAGCACCTCCGCGGCCAGAACCTCGTCCATGCTCCGCAGCAGGGACCTGCGGTGGTCGTCGCCGACGATGTTGGCGTTGACCCGCAGCGGGGACTTGAGCTCGAGCCGCCCGTCGGGCAGGAGCTCGGCCGACCGGAAGGCCGGGTCGAGGCGGTCGCGGACCTCGTCGAGGGCCTTGCCGATGAGGTTGGCCGCGACCGGGCCGATCTCCTTCGAGACATGCTTGAAGATAAAGGCGCACTTGGCGTTGAAGTGCCCGAGAATGCGGTCCATGCCGGCGAGCGTCAGGTCGCCGGGGAGCCGGACTGTCTTGGGCTTCGCGCCGGCCGCGCCGGCCAGGCCGAGGAGGACGAGCGCGTAGAGGGCGCGGCGCGTGGCCGCCCGGCCGAGGTCGCTCGCCTCGCAGATTTCCTCCGCGGTCCGGGGCGGATCGAGGAGTCCGAGGACGTAGCGGTCGGTGAGCGAGAGGCCAAAGGCGTCGGGGGAGAAAGCCGGCAGCCGCCGCACGGCCTCGTCCGGCCCGGGCAGGATGCGGTCGAGCGCGTCCTCGTTGTGGAGACGGTGCGCGCTCTCGAGCAGGAGCCCGGGGACGTCGATCCCCTCGACATAGACCCGCGCCGCCGGCCTGCTGCGCCCGTGGAACTCGCGCTCGGCCCCGCCGCCCTCGAGCAGGGACAGGGCCTCGTCGCGGGCGTAGTCGCGGAGGAGGGCCCAGAGCGTGTCCGGCTCGAACAGCGCGGTCTCGACGAGGGACCGGAGCGAGGACGCGCCCGACTTCTGGGCGTGTTCCTCGACCCGGGTCAGGGCGATGAGGTCGGACCGGCCCGACGTCAGAAGGAAACGGAGAAAATCCTTCTCTTCGAAGGACGCGGAATCGAGGACGAGGGCGCCGCGCTCGAACGAGAGGCACTTCGGGCCGCCGCCGGCGCGCACGTAGAGCGAGCCGCTCAGGCCCTGGCGCCAGATCTCGGCCAGGACGCGGGGGAGCGGGGCCCGGGCGAACTCCTCCGACGTGAGCCAATCGTCCATGACCTTACTGTATCGGCGGGGAGGGGCGAAGTCAATCGAGCCGTTATTTGAGGAAGCTCATGCCGATCATGCCGATGCCGACGTTGAACAGGGCCTTGAGGACCCAGACCCCATAGGACACGGCCAGGGCCTTCTTGGCCGGGATCTTGAACGCGGCCGCGAGGCCGAAGGCGAGGACGCCGAACATCCACAGCTGGAAGACGTCGACCTGGGTCAGCATGAGATAGGCCGTCGAGGTCAGGGGCATGTGCGGGAAGAGCAGGGCCAGGCTGGTCGAGGTCTGCATGACCGAGCCGCGGCTCACGGCCAAGCCGAGGCGGACGGCGTTGCCGAGCAGCTTGTCGATGAGGCTGGCGTGGACGAGGGCCGACAGGACCTGGACATAGACCCCCTGGGTCGACATGAAACGGCCCAGGATGAGCAGGATGAGCGCCTGGAGCAGGATCGCCGCCAGGAAGAAGAGAGGCGTTGTGACGAAGATCTGGATGATCCGATAGGACGCCGAGGGGTGCTCGGTCCGTTCGATCATCTTGTTGTAGCTGTCCTCGCCCATGCGCTCCCTGAGGGCGGTGTTGTCCTTGAGCAGGGACAGCTGGTCCTTCTGCATGTAGGGGTTGACGAGGACCATGAAGGCGACGAGGGCGACAAGAACGAGGACGAGCGTGTCGATCCACACCGGCTTGGCGGCCAGGCCTTCGAAAGTGCGCTTGGGGCTGAAGAACACGCCTTGGATCCGGTCGAAGAGGTTCATGGGCTAGGCTCCTTTCCGCTCGTCACGCTCGATCTGGCCGTCGCGGATGTGGATGATCCGCTGGGCCTGGTCCGCGACCTCGCGGTCGTGCGTGACCATGATGATCGTGTTGCCCTGCTCGTGGATGCGGTGGAAGAGGTTGAGGATCTCCCGGCCGGTGCGGCTGTCGAGGTTGCCCGTCGGCTCGTCGGCAAGGAGCAGCGAGGGCTCGTTGACGAGGGCCCGGGCGACGGCCACGCGCTGGCGCTCGCCGCCCGAGAGCTCGGCCGGCTTGTGGCTCATACGGGCCTTCATCTCGACCCGCTCGAGGGCCCGGCGGGCCTTCTCCTCGCGCTCGGACTTCTTGACGCCGGCGTAGATCAGAGGCAGCTCGACGTTGCGGAGGGCCGAGGCCTTGGGCAGGAGGTTGAAGACCTGGAAGACGAAGCCGATCTCGCGGTTGCGGACAAAGGCCAGCTCGTCCTCGGACATGGCGCTGACGAGCTTCCCGTTGAGGCGGTACGTGCCCGAGCTGGGGGTGTCGAGGCAGCCGATGAGGTTCATCAACGTTGACTTGCCCGAGCCGGAGGGGCCCATGATGGCCACGAACTCGTTGCGCCCGACGGTCAGCGACACGCCGCGGAGGGCCTCGACCTCCTGCTCGTCGAGCTTGTAGACCTTCCAGAGGTCCTCGGCGCAGATGACGACGGGGTCCTTCTCGCTCATGTCGTGGCCGGGCCCTTCTTGGCCTCGGTCTTGATCAGGACGCCGTCCTTGAGCTCGCGGAGGGAGGCGTAGGGGCCGGTGACGATCTCCTGGCCCTCTTTGAGGCCGGAGGTGATCTCGATCATCATGCCGCCGGTAATGCCCTTTTCGACCGAGGCGAACTTGGCCCGTCCCGCTTCGACCGTGTAGACCCCCTCCTGCTCGCGGGCCGCGGCCGGGGCGTTCTTGTCGGCGTCGGGCTTCTCGCGGAGGACGAGCGACGAGATCGGCACGGCCGGGACCATCTGGCGCTCCGCGACGATGACGTCGGCCGAGGCGGAGAGCCCGGGCTTGAGCTTGTGGGACGGGTCCTCGAGGGTGACGACGACCTTGAAGTCCTTGGATTCCTGGGTCGAGGCGTTCAAGGTGCTCTTCTGGATGGCGGAGCTGCCGATCTCCGTGACCTTGCCCTTGAAGACCGTGCCCGGCAGGGCGTCGACGCGAACCTTCGCGTCCTGGCCGAGGCCGACGCCGATGACGTCGGTCTCGTCGACCTGGACCTCGACCTCCATGACCGACAGGTCGGCGATGGTCAGCATGACCGTGCCGGGGTTGTTCATGGTGCCGATGATGGCCGTCTCCCCCTCTTCGACCTGGAGGCTGGTGACGATGCCGTCGATCGGCGAGGTGTAGGTCGTCTTGGCCAGGCTGTCGAGGGTGCTCTTGAGCGAGGCCTCGGCCTGCTTGATCTGGAAGTTGATGGCGTTCGTCTGGGCGACGGAAACGTCGTATTGGGCCTTGGCGGCCTCGAGCGTGTCCTTCGAGATGAGGTTGTCGTCGAAGAGCTTCTGCTGGCGGTCGTAGGAGTTCTTGTCCCGCTGCAGGCGCGCCTCGGACTGGATCAGGTCGGCGTTCGAGGCCCGGATGAAGTTCCGGTCGCGGTCGGCGTTGGCTTCGTATTGGGTGGCGTCGAGCTGGAGCAGGAACTGGCCGGCCTTGACCTCCTGACCCTCGATGACGCCGATCTTGACGATGCGGCCCGGGACCTGGGCGCTGATGTTGATGTTCTTCTTGGGCTTGATCTCGCCCGAGGCCGAGACGATCGAGGTCAGGTCCTGGCGCTTGACCTTATCGACCGTGACCTGGACCGACTTCTCCCGGCGGGCCTGGAGATTGCCGTAAATGATCGCTCCCAGGACAATGACGACGGCCCCGATGATCAGAGGTTTCTTTCGCCGCTTAAAAAAACTCGCCTTTTCGCTCATGAGTGTCAGCCTTTCGGAATATGAGTCTGGGTATGAACGCTCCATTATACTACGAAAGAGCGGGTTTCCGGTTCTGGCAGAGGGTCAACTCGGAGGGCGGGACGGGGTCAAACCTCCACTTTTACAGTTTTTCTGCCTGGAGATCCGTTTGAAGGCTAAGACTGTAAAAATGGAGGTTTGACCCCGTCTGGCCTTACCCTATAAGATAGCCCCATGGCCGATCTCAGGGAGTTCGCCAGGGTCGGGGAGGCGGCCGTCCGGGAAGCCGGGCGGTACCTGAGGGAGAACCTCGGCCAGGCCGCCGGCCGGACCTCCTACAAGGGGGCGGTCGACCTGGTCACCCCGTTCGACCTGGGGGCCCAGGACATCCTCGTCGGCCGGCTCTCGGCGGCCTTCCCGGACCACGGCTTCCTGGCCGAGGAAGGCCTCGAGAGGTCCGGCGCCTCGGACTGCCGCTGGGTCATCGACCCTCTCGACGGCACGACCAACTTCGCCCACGGCTTTCCCGTCTTCTGCGTTTCCGCCGGCCTCGAGTGCGACGGCCGGCTCGCCCTCGGCTTTGTCTACGACCCCGTCCGGGAGGAGATGTTCCAGGCCGAGGCCGGCCGTGGCGCGACCTTGAACGGCGTCCCGGTCCGCGTCTCCGGCGTCGACC
>CAZIQR010000087.1:5074-11385 GCA_964541055.1 uncultured Eubacteriales bacterium | reverse complement strand
TGTCATAGGATTCATGGATGGGCGAGATCTCCCACCCAAAGCCCCCGTTCTCGAGGGGCCCGTAGAAGACCTTGACCTCGGTGTCGAACCGATATTCTTCGTGAGTTCTGGCCAGCCGGGCGGACGCATAGGTCGCCTGGCCAAGGAGCCTTTTTGCCGGTTGACTCAGTTCGAGGCCGGCGGTATGTTGTGCGCGCCTATCCTGCGTTCCGGTGAAGTGAGATGTCTAAAGCCAAGAATGTCATCGGCATCAGCCTGGTGGTGATCGTCGCCGTCTCGATCTGGATGGCCATCGCTGCGAATCCCCTCACCGGGATCGCCTTCTTCTTCATCCTGACGGCGGCGCTTTGGGCCCTGGCCAAGACCCGACACTGGATCTAGAAGAAGGACTGAGCGCGCGGCCCCTGGGCGGACCCTTTACCTGACCCGGCCCAGCCAACCCTCATCCCTCTTCCTTGAGTCGTCTCCGCTCCGGTGGTAGATTGGGGCGGGGATTTTTCCGAAGGAGAACCCGCATGAGGACCCGCAACGCCGCCTGGACCGCCGGCCTCTTCCTGGCCCTGGCGGTCTCCGCTTACGGCCAGGCCAAGCCTCGAGCCCGCGACCTGGGCATCCCGTTCGACGGAAAACCGGGACGCTTCAACGCCATCACCGATGTCGCCGGCGTCGAGGTCGGGATGACGACGCTCATCTCCGGCAGCGGGCCGCTCGTCGTCGGCCAGGGCCCGGTCCGGACCGGCGTCACGGCCGTCATCCCCCGCGGCAAGGACAAGCTGAACCAGGTCTTCGCGGCCTGGTTCACGCTCAACGGCAACGGCGAGATGACGGGCACGACCTGGCTCGACGAATCGGGCTTCCTCGAGGGGCCGGTGCTCATCACGAACACGCACAGCGTCGGCGTCGTCCGTGACGCGGTCATCGCCTGGCAGTTCAATCGGCTCGGGGACAAGTTCCCGGCCTGGTCCCTGCCGGTCGTGGCCGAGACGTGGGACGGCGACCTCAACGACATCAACGGCTTTCACGTCAAGCCCGAGCACGTCTTCCAGGCCCTCGACGGCGCCGCCTCCGGGCCCGTGGCCGAGGGGAATGTCGGCGGCGGCACGGGCATGATCGTCCACGGCTTCAAGGGCGGCACCGGCACGTCGTCGCGGGTGGTGTCGATCCAGCCGTACACCTATACGCTCGGCGTCCTCGTCCAGGCGAACTACGGCAGCCGGGGCCAGCTCGTGATCGCCGGCGTCCCGGTCGGCCAGGAGATCCAGGACCTCAGGCCCGCGGGCGGGGCCGAGGACGCGGGCTCGATCATCGCCGTCATCGCTACCGACGCGCCGCTCCTGCCCCACCAGCTCAAGCGGATCGCCGAGCGGGCCACGCTCGGGATCGGCCGGACCGGCGGCATCGGCAGCAACAGCTCGGGCGACATCTTCATCGCCTTTTCGACGGCCAACCCGGGCGCGGCGGGCAGCTCCGATCTCATCAAGCTCAACATGCTGCCCAATGACTGGATCAACCCGCTCTTCACCGCCACCATCCAGGCCGTCGAGGAAGCGGTCCTCAACGCCATGATCGCCGCCGAGACCATGGAAGGCATCAACGGCCACGTCGTCTACGCCATCCCTCACGACCGCCTGAGGGCCATCCTCAAGGCGCACGGCCGCCTCAACGAGCCGCCCTCGAAGGAGCCGAGATGAGATCGATCCGCGCGCTGGCCCTTTTCTCCATCGGCTTGGCCGTGATCTTCGCGGCCGCCCTCCCGCTGTCGGCGCAGTCCGCTCCCGCCGCCAAGTCGCTGTTCCTCGAGAACGTGACCTGGGTCGAGGCCGAGAAAGCGCTCAAGGGCTATGACGTCGCCCTCATCGCGCTCGGGGCCCGGTCGAAAGAGCATGGCCCCCACCTTCCGCTCAAGAACGATTACGTGCTCGCCGAGTATCTGATGCAGCGCGTCGCCGCCGAGGTCCCCGTCGTTGTCCTGCCGACTCTTCCCTATGGATACTACCCCGCGTTCCTCGAATACCCGGGCTCGATCTCGATCGGGGCGGAGACGTTCAGGAACGTCGTCGTGGACATCTGCAAGTCCATGCACGGCTACGGGATCGACAAGATCTATTGCCTCAACACTGGCGTTTCGACGATCGGGCCCCTGGAGGAGGCTGCGAAGGAACTGGCCGGCCTCGGCATCGTCCTCCGCTCCCTGAACGTCCTCGAAGTGGACAAGGCACTCCCGGCCGGGCTACTGAGGCAGGACGGCGGCACCCACGCGGACGAGAACGAAACGTCGATGATGCTTTATATCGCCCCCGAGATCGTGGACATGTCCAAAGCCGTCAAGGATTATGACGCCCGGCCCGGCCGCCGCGGCCTGACCCGTGATCCTGAGGGCAAGGGCACCTATAGCGCGACCGGCGTTTTCGGCGATCCGACCCTCGCGACCCGGGGAAAAGGCAAAGTGATCGTCGAGGCGACCGTTCGCGAGATCGTCCGCCAGGTCCGCGAGCTCGTCGCCCTGAAAACCGGGAGCGGCCGATAGCCCGCGAGCCCGGCATCCAGGCGGCCTTCCAGAGCCCTCAGGCCGGCCTAATCCCGCCCTGAAGGCTGGGCGAGGGAGAGCGGAGCGCGGGGAGGGGCCTTGAACAGCTTCACGGGCCGGCTCGCCCCTGTCACGGCGGTCACGACCTCCCCCGTATCGATGTCCACGGTCAGGCCGGCGTGTCCGGCGTCCGTCCGGCCGCAGATAAAGACAAATTCCCGGCCGGCTGCCCAACGAAAATCGTCCAACTTGAGACCGGGAATCGTTGCGATCTCCTCCGGCTCTCGGTTCCACCACACGTATTCGACCTTCACGGCGGGCCGCCCCTGCAGGTCCATTTCGTAGATGGCCAGCGAATGGCTCTTGCTGAGCACGAAATCCCATTCGTCGGAGGCGACATAGCTCGGAAGGCTCTCCCAGCGCGGGGAGGCATCGAGCGGCTTGACGCCGAAACGCACGAGCTTGCCGTCGCGTTGCCCGATGAGAACGATCTGCGGCCACGTTTCGCCGTCGACCCAACGCACGCGTTCGGGTTTCACTCCCTCCGGCATGTCGAAGCGCCGGCTCTGACTTTGAGGACCAGGCAGGGAGACCAGGGCGAGCTGCCATGCCGTTTCTGGTCCCGTCCTTGCGATCGCGGCCCCGAGCGTCCCGTCCGGGCTGACAACGGCGTCGAGGAAGTCGAAAGCCGCGGCGACGCGGGCGGCGCCGGCCGCCGCTCTTCCCGGGGCGGCGTAAAGAAGGTCATGCCCCGAGCGTGAGGTCCGGCGCGTGGCGAAGAGCGAGCCGTTCTCCTGGGGATAGATCTCCTCCACGCCCTCGAGGAGGATCGATCGGTTCGTGCCGGTCAGGGAGCATTGGATGAGGCGGCCGTTGAGGTTCGGGTCGCCTTCGGCGTCTTCGACGGTCAACGCGGACGCCTGCCAAAGGTCCAGCGGCCCGCCGTAGCGGAAGCTCCCGCCGCCGGCGGCGTAAACATAGTCCCGCATTCGGGGCATGACCCGAAGGACAAGCCGCTGCCCGGGCGTTCGGACCTGGGCGACGACCTCCTCCGGCTTGTTGAGCCCCAGGGCCGCGTCAGGCCAAACGACGTCCTGCGCGCTGAGAACCTCGATCCGGTCCGGCTCGATCTTGAGCCTTGCCGCGAGATCGTTCCGGCAAGCGTCCATGATCGAACCCGCCGCGGGCGCCGACGGCCCGGCCCCGGCCGGCCGGATATGGCCGGTCGGCGCACAACGGCCGAGTAGGGCTGACGCTCCGAGAACCAGGATGATCCGCCAGGCGGTCTTGACGGGGCGGCTCACCATTTCTCGGCCATGATCTCGGCCCTCTTGGACCGGTACTCTTCGTCCGTGACGAGCCCGTCCTTCTTGAGGGCTTCGAGCCGGCGCAGCTTGGCCTCGAAATCTCCCTTGTCGGCGGTGTCCGGGCCCGTCGGACCGCTTTCGATCTCGATGACGCCCTTGTGGCTCACCAGGTTGTAGATGCCGTAGGCGATGATGACGCCGAGGGCGACGAACCAGATGACCATGAAGGCCCTCGCCGGCCCCGGCTCGCCGCCGCTGTCCCGGGCCGCGAGGCTTAAAAAGACGATCCCGAAGATCAGCATGGCCACGGCGACCACGAGCCCCATGATGGTCACGGGCTTGGTCGGCCGGACGCGCATTCGATTCGACATGGGAACCTCCGTCTCACGAGTCGCGGCGATTATCTCACGTCCGCGCCGTGTTCTCCAGACATTTTCCATTGACAGAAATTCCGTCCGCATGTATCGTCGGCGCGACTAAAACGTGTTGAAGTTTCGATAGGCCTCGGCCTTTTCGTTCAAGGAGACGATCCATGAGACATCCGTCCCTCCGGAGCACCCTCGCGACCGGACTCGTGTTGATATTTTCCATCGTGCTGCCCGGGGTAGCCCAGGACGAGCTGCCCCCCGTCCCGGAGGCCGACGTCAAGCCGCCAGCCCCGGCCCCTTTTGCCGGCCTTTCTCTCGGTCCGACCCTGTCCCCCATGAGGGGTTATTACGAGCGGGTGCTCTTCGATCCTCCCGACGGGGCCCGGCTGGCCTCCGGCGCCACCTGGGAGGTCGGGTTCGATCTGGCCGTCATGCTCGGCAAAATGAACCCCGAGGAGCGCTGGCGCGCCGTCCGCCGGAACTTGGGGCTGGCGCCGGACGCCAAGGGGGATTTCCTGGTGTGGACCGAGGTCGTGGACGACCTTCTGGCCTCGCTCGGCAAGCTCCCGCAGGCCCAAAAGGACGGCGCGGGACGCCCGGCCTTCGGCCTCCGGGTCGCGTTCCCGGGCGATGACCCGGCCGACAAGGCGGAGGCCGACGTCGCGCTGTCCTTCGGCCCGGGCAAGGCCGGCAGCGAGAGGGAGGACGAGACGATCACG
This sequence comes from uncultured Eubacteriales bacterium, assembly GCA_964541055.1. Taxonomy (GTDB): domain Bacteria; phylum Acidobacteriota; class Aminicenantia; order Aminicenantales; family Saccharicenantaceae; genus RBG-16-66-30. The sequence goes on along the minus strand of CAZIQR010000087.1, from coordinate 6,464 downwards.
GCCATGCTTCGGGCCGTGACGGGCGTCGAGGGGCTCCTGGTCCTGGTCGATGACGCCGGCCGGCCGGTCGAAGGCGATTGGCTCTCGAGGTATGCGGGCCTGACCGTTCGCCTGGCCGACGCGGAGGGCCGGGAAATGGCGTCGCAGAAGATCAAGGACCGTCCTTTCTTCTGTTTCTCGCGCCTGGCCGGCGTCCCGGAGCTCGGGGGCGATTTTTTCCTGAGCGTGAGCGGGGGAGGGGTCGGGACGGTCCCGGTGATGGAGCCCCGATACGTCGCGATCCGGCCCGGACTGCGGACCCGCCAGGACCTCGTTCTCAAGCTCGGCGAGAGCATGGAAACGCCGCGGCAGGAGGAGCGGGTTTCCGAGAAGTCCATCGGGTTCGAGGATTCCATGGCGACGCTGGCCACCGCCGAAACCTCCGTCCAGGACGCGGTGGGCCGGATCACGGGCTCGTTCCCGCTTCTCGGGCCTATTCTCAGCGTGCTGCCCGCCAATCCCGGCCTCCATTTCGGCCTTCTCCAGACCAAGGACGACGGACCGCAGATGTTCTTCTCGGCCCGCTTCAAGTTCAAGGCCGAAACGCACGACCGGAGCCCGCGGTTCGTCGGCAAGGGCACGATCCGTTTCCAGGTCATGACCGACGCCGCCGGCGACGGCCGTCCGGCCGTCCATTATGTCAAAGTCATGTGGTGCGGGAACGCCGCCGAAGCGGACCTCCTCTTGGCCAACCGGCCCGTTTCCCGGTTCCCCTTGGGGCTGGGCATCGGCGTGGCGCCGTCCGTGAGCCCCATCATGTATTCCGCCGGGCTCAGCTACAAGCTCATGACCGGGCTCGAGGTTTATGCCGGGGCCGGGTTCCGGGCGGCCAGCGACGATCCCGAGAAGACCTACGCCCGGACCTCGTTCGTTTATGGCTTGACGCTCGACGTGCAAAGCGTCGTGGACCTCATTGCCCGGGCGGTCGGCAAAGAGGACAAGTAAGCCGTCACGGATTCGGCGAGCCCGCTTTTTTCGACCGGGAGTAGGCCGAGAGATTCAGGCTGTTGTAGACCAGGGCCCCGATCCAGAAGACGAACCAGACGATCCCGAAGACGATGCGCAGCGCCTTTTCCCCGGCGCCGGCGTCGGGAATGTCCCCGACGAGATTCAGGATCGCGAATCCGGCCCACAGGCCGATGATCCCCAGGACCAGCCCGAGAACGGAACGGACGGGGGAGCGCCGTCCGGCCCGCGTGCGGTTCTTCTCGTCCATGATGCGCGCCTCAACTTTCGATGGATTCAGAGCCGAGGGCCCATCATGAGGCATCCCGCGGGGCCGTGTCAATCCGAACGTCCGGCGCCTAGACGGCCGGCGCCGCCGGGGCCGCCGGGGCCGCGCCCTGCCCCT
>CAZIQR010000087.1:0-4974 GCA_964541055.1 uncultured Eubacteriales bacterium | reverse complement strand
TCCGGCGCCTAGACGGCCGGCGCCGCCGGGGCCGCCGGGGCCGCGCCCTGCCCCTGCCGCTTGAATGCGTCATATTCCGGGCCGAACTGGGACAGGAACTCGAGGCTGAAAGCCCGATACGTATACCAGACCGGCAGGGTCACGACCGAGCTGATGTAGGGAAAGGCCAGGACGATAAAGCCGATGCAGCAGGTGGCCAGCCCGGCGATCACCACGGCGATGACGAAGGCGATGACGAGCAGGAAGATCAAGATGCCGTAACCGATGAAAGGAAAGGGCGCCCTGCCGAAGACGCCGAGAAAGACCTTCCACGCCTGGCCGCAGGAGATGCGGTCGCGGTACATCAGCGCGGCGACGAAGTCCTTGAGGAAGAGGTGGATGTATCCCCAGATGATGACGAGCCCCAGCACGGCCAATCCCGTGCCGATGAGGAAGCCGATCGGGAGGACAGGGCTGACTTCCGCCTCATAGAGCACGACGCCCCGGGTGAAGAAGACGGCGAGGACGGCGCCGAAGGTGATGATGGCCCCGATCCCGAGGACGAGGCGCCAGACGAACAGGGAGTTGCCTTCCTTCTGATATTCCCGCCAGGGCTTGCCGATCTCGACGGTGTTGCGGACGACGTTGTCCATGAACATGAACGTGCCCCTCGCGCTTACCCACGTCAGTACGACGAAGACGACGATGGCGATGAGCAGCCCGAAGGCGATGAGGGCGGCCCAAAGCGGGTGGGCCTGGAGCCAGTGCCACGCGGTTTGCGGAAAATGGATGAATTCGGCGAAGTGGCCCTGCTTCCCGAAGCGGGTCCCGCTGCCGCCGTTCGAAGCGTCCATGAGCCCGGCGAGGAACGCGTTGAAGCCGACGACGAACCATTTGTGGATGTCGAACGGCTTGAACAGCGCGGTCTTCATCCGATTCCAGGCCAAGCTGAGCGGTTCCATGAATTGGATGGCCATCTGGACCTCCCGGTGGTTATTCTCGTCCCTGTCCCATAATACGCAGAGAGGCCCGGCCGGTTCAAGGGGAGATCCGTCCTCTTCGTTGCCAACCCGAGGTCAATCCGATATTATGAATAGAGTTTTGGACGGCCTGGCCCGCCCTCACGAGGGAGAGCGCATGAAACGGGTGTGGAAATTCCTGTCGTCGGTCAAGTTGGCCATTGTCCTGATCATCCTGCTCGCCGTCTCTTCGATCGTCGGGACCCTCATCCCGCAAGGCCGGAGCGCCGTCGAATACACGGCCCGCTACGGAGGCAGCCTGGCGGGCATTTTCGACGCCCTCCGGCTGACCCGCCTCTTTCGCTCGCCCTGGTTCCTGGCCCTTCTCTCGCTGTTCGTCGCGAACACCGTCGTCTGCACGGTCACCCGGTTTGCCCCCAAGTGGCGCCGCGCCTTCCGCCAGGCCACGGAGGGCGATCCCAAGTCCGTCCTCTCGATGCGATCGAGCTGCCGGTTCCGCCTGCCTCTCGATCTCGACGCCGCACGCGGATCGGTCGAGCGGGCCCTTCGCCGCCGCCGTTACGTTCTGAGCCGGTCTCTCCACGGGGACAAGGCCGTCATCCAGGCCCGCAAGCGCCGGCTGGGCTGGTTCGGCTCCGACGTCGTACATATCGGGCTCCTGGTGATCCTCGCCGGCGGCTTCACCAGCGGCCTGGCCAGCCGCCGGACACAGCTCTCCCTCTCGAACGGCCAGACCACCGCGGTGCCCGGCGCGTCGTTCGAGCTGCGCCTCGATAAGTTCGAGACCGAGTATTATCCCCAGGGCGGGGTCAAGGACTGGAAGAGCACAGTCTCGGTCCTCGACGGCGGCGCCCGCGTCCGTGCCGGAACGGTCGAGGTCAATGAACCGCTGACCTATCACGGCGTCTCCTTTTACCAGCAGGGCTACGGCTGGACCTGGGACGGCGCCCGGCTTGTCCTCGAGATCCGCGCGCCCGGCGACGCGGCCTCGTCCCGCACGGTCACCCTCAAGGCCGGCGAGCGCGTCCCGGTCGAGGGAGTCCCCGGCGTCACCCAAGTCAGTGTCCGCAGCTTCGTCCCCGACTTCGTTATCGGCCAAGGCAATCAGGTCCAGAGCCGGTCCGACGAGCCGAACAATCCGGCCGCCCTCGTCGAGGCCTGGAAAGGGGAGGAGCGCGTCTACTCCGGCTGGGTCTTCGCCAAGTTCCCCGAGTTCGGGCAGGGACATGGAACGGGCGGACCTTCCCCCCGCGACGCCAATAAGATCGCCGTCGTCCTCAAAGACTACACCGGGGCCGCATATTCCGTGATCGAGGCGGCCAAAGATCCCGGCGCGACCGTCATCTGGATCGGCTGCGCCCTCGTCACCCTGGGCTTATTCCTGGCCTTTTATTGGCCGCCGCGCGAGATCCGGGTCGTCCTCGAGACGGCCCAGGGCCGCGTCGATCTGGCCGCCGGCGGGCAGGCCTCGAAAAGCCGGGACGCGTTCCAAGCCGAGTTCGACGAGATCTTCGCATCCATCCGGAGGCCGGAATGACCGAATCGACGCTCTTCACCCTCGCCTTCGCTCTCTATGTCCTCTCGCTCGTCGTTTATTTCGCTGGCCTTTTCGCCCGGCGCGACCGATGGGCCGGCGGCGGGCTCGCCCTGGCCGTCCTCGGCTTCGCCGCCCAGACGGCCGCCCTCATCATGAGGACCGTCAGTAGCGGCCACGCCCCGTTCACGAACATGTTCGAGTCGCTGTCGTTCCTGGCCTGGGCCATGGTCCTGGCCCTGATCGTCTTCGGGCGGACCTCGCGCGTGCCGCGCCTCGGGCCCTATCTCATGCTCATCGTCGTCGCCCTCGACGCCCTGGCCTCTTCCCCGCTCATGCCCAAGGGCGCGACGCCCCTCGTCCCGGCCCTCCAGAGCTACTGGCTCTGGCTTCACGTTTCGGTGACCCTTCTCGGCGAGGCCTTTTTCGCCGTGGCCTTCGTGTCCAGTCTTCTCTACCTGGCCGCGGGGGACGAGGAGAAGAAAGTCCGGCTCGACGCCCTGGCCTACCGGGCCGTGGCCGTCGGCTTCCCGCTCTTCACGCTGGGGGGGCTCGTCTTCGGCATGGTCTGGGCCTACCGGGCCTGGGGCAGCTACTGGTCCTGGGACCCAAAAGAGGTCTGGAGCCTCATCACCTGGTTCGTCTTCGCCCTCTATCTCCACACCCGCATCGTCATGGGCTGGAAGGGCAAGCGGTCGGCGTTTGTCGCCGTCATCGGCTTCCTGGCCGCCCTGTTCACTTATTTCGGCGTCAACTATCTGTTGGCGGGGCTGCACTCCTATGCCTGAGCCCCGGTCCCGGCCCCGTTTTTGACAGCCCGCGGACCTTCCGATAGCATGGAACCGATCGGAGAGAAGCATGAAGAAATCGATGACGATCACGGCGTTCCTGTCCGCGGCGGCGGTAACCGGCCTGATCCTTGCGGCCGCCCTTCCCGGCCAGAACGCCAGTTATGTCGGCGCCCAGAAGTGCGCCCTCTGTCATAAGGCGGACGCGCGCGGCGCGCAGTTCAAGATCTGGCTGGAGAGCCGGCATGCCAAGTCCCCCGAGGCCCTCGGCTCGCCCAAGGCCGTCGATGCGGCCCGATCGATGGGCGTCGACAAGCCGGCCGAGGACCCGCGCTGCCTCAAGTGCCATGCCCCGCTCTTCGAAAAGGCGCCCGAGCTCAAAGCGGAAGGCGTCACATGCGAGGTCTGCCACGGCCCGGGCAGCGCCTACCGGAAGCTGCCCATCATGCAGGACCGGGCCAAGGCCGCGGCCAACGGGCTCGTTCTCTACGACGGCCCGGCGGCCGTCAAGGCGATGTGCCTGAAGTGCCACGAGGACGCCCACGGCATCAAGTTCGATTTTGAAGTTGCCTGGACCAAGATCAAGCACTCCGTCCCGGGCAAGTGATCTTCGGCGCGCCACCCTAAAAGGTGTATCATGGGGGCGGAATAACCTCCGCGACCAGGTGTAACTGAAATGGGAGCTCCGGCGAGACCCGATGGGCATGTGGAGGACGCCGTCCTCGTCCGGAAGGCCCAGCAAGGAGACATGGACGCTTACGAGAGCCTGGTCCGGAGATACCAGGAACGGATCTACGCCCTGTGCCGCCGCCTGACCGGCGCGCACCAGTCGGCCGACGATCTGGCCCAGGAGACGTTCATCAAGGCCTATTTCGCCCTGGCCCGGTTCGACGCCCAGTGGCCCCTGTACCCCTGGCTCCGCCGGATCGCCGTGAACTCCGGACTGAACTACCTCAAGGCGCGCGGCCGCGAGAGGCCCCTCGAGGACGGACCGTCCGGCGGCCGGATCGCGCCGCCGGCCCCTCGCGGCGACGATCCCGAGGAACAGTTCGAGCGCGCCGAATTCCAGGCCAGGCTCGACCGGGCGGTGGCCTCCCTTCCCGCCGACCAGAGAAGCGTCTTCGTCCTGAGGGTCCACGAGGGCCTGAGCTACGATGAGATCGGCAAGACCCTCGGATTGCCGCTCGGCACCGTGATGTCGCGGCTCAACCGGGCCCGCCAGAAGCTGAAGGACGAGCTGGCTGACGCCCTCGGAAGGGGAGCTTGAGATGAGACACCGCAAACTCCAGGAACTCATCGGGGCCTACGCCGACGGCGAGCTCCGGGCGGCCGACAAGCCGCGGGTGGAGAAGCATCTCAAGAGCTGCCCGTCGTGCCGGCGGGACCTCGAGCTCATCCGCCGTACGGCCGCGGCCGCCGCGTCGTCTCCGCTGGGCCTGATGGACAAGGATTACTGGGAAACGTTCCCCGGCCGCGTCCGGGCCGGGATCGCCCGCGAGCGGGCCGGAGCCCCCGCACCCCAAGCTGCGGAGGTCCAGATGTTCCAGGATTCCTTCTTTGAACCGGAAAAAAGGACGAAACAGCGGGCCTTCCTGTTCCCGTTGTCGGTCGCCGGCCATGTCGCCGTCATCGTCCTGCTCATCATTTTGCCGCTTCTCAAGACGGGCCAGCTGCCGACGGTCGAGGTGTACAG
>CAZIQR010000086.1:0-11564 GCA_964541055.1 uncultured Eubacteriales bacterium | reverse complement strand
CGGAGGTGGGCTTGATGCCGACGCCCATCTCCTTGGCGATGAGGTAGGCCAGGCTCGTCTTGCCCAGCCCCGGCGGCCCGTAGAGGAGGACGTGGTCGAGGTGCTCGTCGCGCTTCTTGGCCGCTTCGATGAAGATCCTGAGGTTGGCCTTGACCTTCTCCTGGCCGACGAACTCGTCGAACGTCTTGGGCCGGAGGCTGTCCTCGAAAAGGACGTCCTCCTTGGTGCGGATGGGGCTCAGGATGGCGGGCATCGTTGCGGCTCTCTGCTATTTTACTCAACTGCGATTTTCGGGCAAGTCCCCCCGGGTCTGCCAGTCCGCCGATCAGGGCGTCACGCGAGCGTAAAAGAACTTTTTAGCGACTTCAGCGGCCATCACGTACATCCCCGTGATCCCCATGATGATCAGCATCAGCCACCCCGGCAGCGGCGTGAAGCCGAGGATCCCACCGAACGGGAGGTACGGGATCGCCAGCGTGATCAGGGCGACGGCCAGCGTCGTCGTCCACAGCATCGTGCCCGGGCGGCTGCGATAGAACGGCCGACGCGTCCGGACGACCAGCGCGATCACCAGCTCGGTCAGCAGCGATTCGATGAACCAGCCGGTGCGGAACTGCACCGGCGAGGCCCTGATGACGACGAGCAGCACGCCGAAGGTGAGGTAGTCGAACACCGAGCTGACCAGCCCGAAAATGATCATGAAGTCGCGGATGAAGCGGATGTCCCAGCGGTGCGGCCGTTCGAGCTTGTCCTCGTCGACGCGGTCGCTGGCGAGGCCGACGGCCGGAAAATCCGACAGGAAGTTGTTCAGCAGGATCTGCTTGGCCAGCAGCGGCAGGAACGGCAGGAAAAGGGAGGCCCCGGCCATGCTGAGCATGTTGCCGAAATTCGCGCTGGTCGTCGTGAAGACGTACTTGAGGGTGTTGGCAAAGGTCCGCCGGCCCTCCTCGATGCCCGCTTTCAGCACGCCCAGGTCGCGCCGGAGCAGGACGAAATCGGCCGCCTCCTTGGCCACGTCCACGGCCTGGTCGACGGAAAGGCCGATGTCCGCGTCGTGCAGGGCCGGGGCGTCGTTGATCCCGTCGCCCATGTAGCCCACGACGTGCCCCATCCGGCGCAGGGCCAGGATGATGCGCTCCTTCTGGTTCGGGTCGACCTCGACGAACAGCGTCGTCCGTTCCGCGACGTTCCAGAGGGCCTCGTCGCGCAGCTCGTCCATTTCGGAGGCGGTCAGGACGCCCTTGACCGGCAATCCGACGGTCAGGGCCACCTGCTCGGCGACCAGCCGGTTGTCGCCGGTGATGATCTTAACCTGAACGCCCAGACGGGCGAGCGCCGCCAATGTGTCCTGCGCGTCGGCCTTGGGCGGGTCGAAGAACAACAGGAAGCCCAGGAAGGCTAGGCCGGTTTCGTCGGCCTCGACACTGTACGCGGCCTGGCGCGGCACGTCCTTGACGGCCAGCCCCAGGACGCGGATGCCCTGGCCGCTCCACTCCGCGTAGCGTTCGTCGATCTCCGCCCGCCGGGCCGTGTCCAGGGGAAGGTCCCGGTCTCCGTCCCGGACATGGGTGCACACGGCGAGGACGTGGTTCAGCGCGCCCTTGGTGATCAGCCGGGGCCGGATCGCCGTGCCCGGGTCGGCGTCGATGACGACGCTCAGGCGCTTGCGGACGAAGTCGTAGGGGATCTCCTCGAGCTTGTCCATGCCCGTCGTGTCGGGATGGGGCTGGGCCAGGATGGCCTGGTCGAGCGGGTTCGAGAGGCCCGTCTGGAAGGCGGCGTTGAGGTAGGCATAGCGCAGCACGTCTTCCGAGGGACGGCCGTCGATGTCCACGGCGCCGTTGAGCTCGACCACCCCCTCGGTCAGCGTGCCCGTCTTGTCGGTGCAGAGGATGTCCATGCTGCCGAGGTTCTCGATGGCGTTGAGCCGCCGCACGATCACGCCGCGCCGGGCCATGGCCCTGGCGCCTTTGGAGAGGTTGACGCTGATGATGGCCGGCAGCAGCTCGGGGGCCATGCCCACGGCCAGGGCGACGGCGAAGAGCAGCGAATCGATGACCGGCTTGTGGAGGAAGACGTTGGCGGCGAACACGACCAGTACCAGCAAGGTCATGAGCTGGCTGAGCAGCGTCCCAAAGCGGCGGATGCCGCGCTCGAACGCCGTCTCGGACGGCCGCAGGGTCAGCCGGTGGGCGATCTGGCCGAAGGCCGTGCGCCCGCCGGTGTCGACGACGATGGCCCGGGCCGTCCCGCTGCGGGCGCTGGTGCCCATATAGACGCAATTGACGCGCTCGGCCATCCCGGCGTGGGTTGCCACGGGCCCGGGCCTCTTCTCGACCGGGAACGTTTCGCCGGTCAGCACGGCCTGATTGACAAAGAAGTCCCGGGCTTCGAGGACGAGGCCGTCGGCCGGAATAAGGCTGCCGGCCGAGAGCAGGACCACGTCGCCCGGCACGACCTCCTCGGCCGGGACCTGGCGGGGCGCCCCGTCGCGCACCACGGTGGCTTTGATCGTGACCTGGGCGCGCAGCGCCTCCACGGCATGGCTCGCCGAATATTCCTGGAAGAAGGTGAGGGCGGCGCTGGCGACGACGATGACCATGACGATCGCGGCATCGGTCCATTCGGCCGTGATCAGGGCCACCACGGCCGCGAACAGCAGGATCAGGACGAGCGGATTGACGAACTGGCGCAGGAACATGGCCAGGGCCGTGGCCTTCTCGCGGGGCGCCAGCGCGTTCGGACCCCAGCGCGCCAGGCGGGCCCGGGCCTCGCCCGAACCCAGGCCCTCGCCCGTGCCGCCCAAGTCCCGAAGGATCTCGGAAAGCGGTCGGCTCCAATAAAGCGGGACGGCCGTGGAAGGACCTGATGTTCCGGGCGAACGTTTCATGCCGATCGGTCCCATTTTAGGGCGGCTTCGCCGGCAAGACAAGACCGGGCGTCCCGGCGCTGGAGAGAAACGCCGCCGCGTGTTCCGAAGATCCGCCGACGTGCGTTACAGGCGGCGGTTGCGATGGAGCTTCTCGTCGACGGCGGCCGCCATGGCCTTCTCGTCGACGCCGGGCGCGCCGATGAACTCGGCGATGCGCCGGACCTCGGGGGCCGGGTCCTTGACGATCGCGTTGTAGTTGACGAGCAGGAGCGCCACGTCCGCCCGCCCGCCGAGCTGCCCCTTGGTCATCTCGTTGAGCTTGGCGAAGGCGGCTTTGGTCCCCTGGCGGTCCGCGTCCTGGATCTTGGCCATCTTCTCCATGGAATCCAGGACCTCGTCGATGTTGCGCTCGGTGTAGATGACGCGGTACCGTCCGGGCGGCAGGAACTTCATGCCGTAGGCGGTGATCTTGATGAACCGGCCGCGGTAATCGGCCAGCGGGAAGACGCCGTCCCGCAGGCGGCTGATGATCTTGCCGCCTTCGAGCTCGAAGTAGCCGCGGGGATTATTGTCGTCGGGCGGGCGCGAGGCCGTGTCGAAGGCGCAGGGCACGCCTCCCGCGCGCAGGAGCTGCATGACGAGCGAAGTGCCCGAGCGCTCGAGCCCCGACACGATATAGTTGGCCCGATCGTCGAGTGTCATGACCGATATCATACCCGCGGCGGGCCCGGCCTTCAAGGCTCTAGCGGCCGGCGCGGACGACGCGGAGGCCGAACACCGCGCCGGTCTCGAGGCCGTCCAGCCCCTCGAACCGGACCGTGACCTTGCTTTTTCCCGCCACGGCCTCGGCCGGCAGGGGCAGGGTGATGTCGAAGAATCCCTCTTTTTCTTGGGGACTGCGCCGTGGCGTGCGCTGCTCGCCGATCTTCCGGCCGTCGACGAGGACCGCGAAGGCCCGCGCGAACCGGTCGTCTCGGCGGCAGGTTACGATCAGGCCGAGCGGCGCCGAAGAGTCGACCGGCACGTCGAACGAAAACCAGTCGGCCGCCCGTCGGCCGTAGCGGCCCCCCATTTGGATCGGCGATGTCTTCCCGCCCTGCATGTTGAAGTCGCGTTCGGACTGCATCTGGCCGGGCTGAACGAAGGCGACCGTCGCGGCCTCGAGGGCGCGACGCGCCTCTTCGGCCGCTTTCATGGCGGCCGCCCTCTCGTCCCATTCCCGGGGGGTCAGGATGTCCCAAGTGGCGGCATAGACACGGCGGTGCAGGCGATAGAAGGGAACGAGATCGACGTCGGCGTCGCGTCCTGCGCCGGCCGTCCGAAAGACCCCGGGGCGGCCTTCGACCGGCTTGATCCAAGCCTGCGGCGACCGCTCTGCGGTCACGAGAACGGGCGTCGCGGGCACGTCCGGCCTCCGCCGGTCGGATGAGGCCTCGGCCTCGCCGAAAGGCCACCTCGGCGGGATCGGGCCGAGGTCGCCGGCCAGGACCAGAGGGCCCCAGAGGATGGCCGCCCGGCGGGGGTTGTCGGGGAGCGGCTCGAGCCGCAGGCTCTTCGGCAGCGTCAGGCGGACCGTGTCCCCGGTCTTCCATTTCCGCTCGATGCGGATATACGCGCCGGCGGGAGAGGGGTCCTTGACGGGAACGCCGTTGACCGAGACGGCGAACCCCTCGCCGGCCCAGTACGGCCGGCGGATGGCGAGCGTGAAGGCCCGCCGCTTCTTCACGGCGAGCTCGATCCGGGCCTCTTCGCCTTCGGGGAAAGACGTGGCCATGGTCAGGCGCACGCCGGCGGCTTTCCACTCCGCGGTCGAAGGCGCGAAAAGGTTGATCCACAGCGTGTCGCCCGACTCGTAATAGAGGCCGTAGCCGTGAAGGGCGTGGCTCTCCATGCCCGAGCCGACGCAGCAGGTGAAGTCCTCCTGCATGTCCTGGTACTCGCGGACGACGCCGCGGCCCACGGGCACCATGTAGCAGGTGGCGCCGTCGGCAGGGTCCATCGAGCCGAGGATGTGGTTGAACAGGGCCCGTTCGTGAAAATCGGCATAGCGGATCTGGGGATCGAGGGCGAACAGGGCCCGGCTCATCTTGATCATGTTGTAGACGTTGCAGGTCTCGGCCGTCCGGCCCTCGGTCAGGTCGTCGAGTTTGTCGGGCTCGCCGAAGTATTCGTTGCGGCCATGCCCGCCGGTGGCGAAGCTGTGATGGAGGGCGACGCGCTCCCAGAAGAAGGTCGCCGCCGCGCCGTCGGCCGGGCGGCCGGTCGCTTCGTAGCGGGCCAGCACGCCGAGGAGCTTGGGGACAAGGGTGTTGCCGTGCTTGCCGCCGAGGATATCCTCGCCCCGGGCCAGGGGCTCGATGACGGCCCGGTGGTCGAACTTGTCGGCGAGCGCGAGCCAGCGCCGGTCGCCGGTGTCGGTGAAGAGGTCCACCTGGACCTCGTTCATGCCTCCGAATTCCGTGTTGAGCATCTTCTGGACCTGGGCGTCGTCGAGCTTGGCGAGGACGCTCTCGGTCCAGGCCGCGAAGCGGGTCTCGACCTCGAGGGCCAGGGCATTGCCGGCATAACGGTAGGCGTCGCGCAGGCCGGCGAAGATCTTGTGCTGGACATACCACGGCGACCACATGCCGTTGAGATCGAACCCCGAGGACCGGATGTCCCCCGCGGCGATCTGGGCGTAGAGGGCCTTGCCGGGCGTCCTGGCGCGGTCGGTCTGGGCGCCGATGTAGCCGTCCCCGTGCTTGTCCTGGACGGCCTTGAGCTCGGTGACGAGAACATCGGCCCGATCCTTGAAGCGGCGGTCTCCCGTCGCGGCGTACATCAGGCTCACGGCGGAGAGATAGTGGCCGGCGATATGGCCCGTGAGCTGGCGGTCGTCGCCGTCCCAGCCGCCGTAGCCCTTGGCCTTGGGCTCGAGCCCGGCCGCCTGCCGGAGGAAGGCCATCATCCGGTCCGTCGAAAGCGAGAGCAAATATTCGGCATCGCGGTCCTGAGCGACTTTCAGAGGCCCACCCGTCAGGCGCACGTCGCTGAGGGGAAGGGGACGGGCCTTGGCGGCCACCGCGGGCCGGACCGGCCCGGCGGAGAGGGAGGACAAAGGGATCAGGAGGGCGGCCATAACAATAGCGCCTTTGAGGAACAATCTGTTCATGATGACCTCACGGAGATATCACAGGGCCGGGATCGACCATCAGATCCTGGCCAAACGTTTGAGACAGTCGCGCAGGAGTTTTTCGAATTCCGCCCCGGGCTTGTTGGCGGCGATCGTCTGATCGACGGCCCGCTCCGCCTCTTTGCGCCGGAAGCCCATGTTCTGGAGGGCTGAGAGCAGGTCCTCCTTCTCGGGAGAGCCCTGGCCCGCGAGCAGCTTCTCCTTCTTCTCGAGCTTGTCCTGGAGCTCCATGGTGATGCGCAGGGCCGTCTTCTTGCCGATGCCGGGCACGAGCGAGATGCGGGCCACATCGCTCGACTGGACGGCGTCCTCGAGGTCGGCCGGGGCGATGCCCGAGAGGATGTTCATGGCCAGCTTCGGGCCGATGCCCGAGATGCCGATGAGCTTGAGGAACATGTCCTTCTCGTCCTGCGAGACGAAGCCGTAAAGGGCCAGCGCGTCGTCGGAGAGATGGGTATGGACGTGAAGCTCGACGAGGCCGCCGATCTCGCCGAGCGCGACATAGGACGAGACGGGAATGGCCAGGGCGAAGCCGACCCCGCCCGCCTCGACGATGACGTGGCCGGGCGTCTTGTGGAGAAGGGTTCCCTTGAGGTAGGCGATCATGACGGGCCCTCGTCGTGGAGCTTGGCTTGATAGATGCGGGCGTTCAGATGGCAAATGGCCGCGGCCAGGGCGTCCGAGGCGTCGAGGGGGATCCTCTCGTCGTCGATTCCCAGGAGCGAGCGGACCATGGTCTGGACCTGGTCCTTGTCGGCCTGGCCGTAGCCGGTCACGGCCTTCTTGATCTCGAGGGCGGAGTATTCGGCCAGGCCGCAGCCCGTGGCCGCCACGGCGACGAGCACGGCGCCCCGGACCTGGCCGAGGGTCAGGGCCGTCTTCATGTTCTGGGCGTAGAAGGTGCTCTCGATCGAGGTCTCGGCCGGGCCGTAGGTCCGGATGAGGGTCTCGATCTCGGACTTGATCTCGGCGAGCTTCAGATGGAGAGGGAGCTTGGCCGTCGGCTTGATGATCCCGTAGGCGACGGGGGAGAGGGCGCCGTCCTTGTCCTCGACGATCCCGAATCCGGTCGATTGGAGGCTGGGATCGATCCCGAGGACGCGCATGGCGTTCGCCGGGGGCGTCACCCGGCCTGCGAGAAGGCGGCGATCTCCTCTTCCGAGATATCGAAGTTGGAGGAGACGGACTGGACGTCGTCGTGGTCCTCGAGCTCCTCGACGAGGCGCAGGACCTGCTGGGCTTCCTTGCCCGTGACCTTGACGTAATTCTGAGGCAGGAACCCGACCTCGGAGGCGGCGACCTCGATGCCGGCCTTCTTGACGGCCTCGAGAACGGCTTCGTAGGCCTCGGGCGTCGTCGTGACCTCGAAGAGGGAGTCCTCGTCCTTCATGTCATCGGCGCCGGCGGAGAGGGCGGCGTCCATGAGGATGTCCTCGGAGACCTTGGACTTCTCGACGTCGATGTAGCCCATGCGCTTGAACATCCAGGCCACGGAGCCCTTCTCGCTGAGGGTCCCACCGTTCTTCTGGAAGATGTGCCGGACCTCGGAGACCGTCCGGTTCTTGTTGTCGGTGACGGCCTGCAGGAAGATGGCGACGCCGCCGGGGCCGTAGCCCTCGTAGGCGACTTCCTCGTAGGCCGCGCCTTCGAGCTGGCCGGTGCCCTTCATGATGGCCCGCTTGACGTTGTCGGCGGGCATGTTGGCGGCCTTGGCGTCGTTGATGGCCTTCCGCAGCGCGGCGTTCTTGTCCGGATCGCCGCCGCCGGCCCGGGCGGCCATGCTGATCTCGCGGATCAGGCGGGTGAAGATCTTGCCGCGCTTGGCGTCGGTCGCGGCCTTTTTATGCTTGATAGACGCCCACTTGGAATGTCCGGACATGGCGATCTCCTTGTCGTTTCGAGCCAAAATATTAGCACAAAGAGGCCTTTCGCGCAACCGGGCAAGGATAGGCTACAAAAACAGTAGGGAATATGCTAGAATCCAGAAAGTGCTATAATTCGAGCCCGAGAAGGAGGCCCCGATGAAGAAGAACATGGGCCGCACGGACCGGACAATCCGGCTCCTCGCGGCGCTCGCGATCGCGATCCTGCTCCTGGCCGGCGGCGTCAAAGGGACCCTGGCGGTCGTTCTCATTGCCATCGCCGTGATCCTCGTCCTGACGACCCTGCTCGGATTCTGCCCGGCTTACGTGCCCTTGAAGGTTTCCACGACCAAGGGGAAGTAAGGGGACGAGGGCGGCGCGCCGCCCGCCGGAGCCTGATCCGGAAGCGCCGACGGAGCGGTGATCAAATGAGGCTGGTGATCAGATGAGCGATAGGCCGGTGGAGAAGATCGAGCTCACCGTTACGGGCATGAGCTGCGCCGGCTGCGCGGCCAATGTCGAGCGGGCCTTGAAGGGGCTCGACGGGGTCGCCGAGGCCACCGTCAACCTGGCTACGGCCAAAGCGACGGTCGTCTTCGATCCCGGCCTCGCCACACGCTCCGACCTCGTCCGGGCCATCCGGGACGCCGGCTACGGAGTGGCCGCGGCCCCGGAGGCGCCCGGGTCCCAAGCCGACCGGGAATACCGCTCGCTCAAGGTCGCGGTCGCCTGGGGCGCCGTCGCGGCCCTCCTGATCTTCCTCGGGAGCATGCGGCGCTGGTTCCCGTGGACGCCGGCCGTCCTTCAGAACGTCTTTGTCCTCTGGGCCCTGGCGACGCCCGTCCAGTTCTGTCTGGGCCTGCGCTTCTACCGCGGCGCCTGGAGCGCCCTGCGGCACGGCACGGCCAACATGAACACGCTCGTGGCGGTGGGAACGTCGGCGGCCTACCTCTTCAGCGCCGTCGCCACGGTCCTGCCCGGCTTCTTTCGGCGGGCCGGCGTCGAGCCGCAGGTCTATTTCGACACGTCGGCGGTCATCATCGTCCTCGTCCTCTTCGGCCGGATGCTCGAAGCCCGGGCCAAGGGCAAGACCTCGGACGCGATCCGTCGGCTCATGGGCCTGCGGCCGCGGACGGCCCGGGTGGCCGGCGCGGAAGGGGAGGTCGAGGTCCCGATCGAGGAGATCGTCCCGGGGGACATCCTGGTGGTCAAGCCCGGCGAGCAGGTCCCGGTCGACGGCGCGATCCTCGAGGGGCGCTCGTCGGTCGACGAGTCCATGATCACGGGCGAGAGCCTGCCCGTCGACAAGGGGCCGGGGGATGAGGTCGTAGGGTCGACGCTCAACAAGTGGGGCCGCTTCACCTTCCGGGCCGTCCGCGTCGGCGAGGATACGACCCTGGCGCGGATCATCCGCATGGTCGAGGAGGCCCAGGGGTCGAAGGCGCCGATCCAGCGCCTGGCCGACGTCATCGCCGCGAAGTTCGTGCCCGCGGTCATCGTTATCGCCCTCGTGACCCTGGCCGTCTGGGCGGTCTTCGGGCCTCAGCCGCGCCTCGTCTTCGCCCTTCTCAATTTCGTGGCCGTGCTCATCATCGCCTGTCCCTGCGCCATGGGTTTGGCGACGCCCACGGCCATCATGGTCGGGACCGGCCGCGGCGCCGAGCGCGGCATCCTCATCCGGAGCGGCGAGAGCCTGGAAACCGTCGCGCGGGTCGATACCTTCGTTTTCGACAAGACCGGGACGCTGACGACGGGCGAACCTCAAGCGACCGACGTGATCCCCGTCGCGGGCATGAGCCGCGAGACCGTTCTGGCCCTGGCCGCCGCCGTGGAGCACGGCTCCGAGCATCCTCTCGGCCAGGCCGTGGTCCGCCGGGCCAAGGCCGAGGGACGGCCGGTCGAGCCCGTCACGGATTTCCGGGCCCTCGAAGGCATGGGTGTCGAAGGGGTCGTTTCCGGCCGGCGCATCGTCGTCGGGAGCCTCCGGCTGGCCGGCGCTGAGGGCATCGACGCCGGGCCGTTGGCGCCAACCGCCGACCGGCTGGCGGGGCTGGGGAAGACGGTCGCTTTCGTGGCCGTCGAGGGCCGGCCCGTTGGCCTTCTGGGACTGTCGGATACGCTCAAGCCGGGGGCGAGGGAGGCCGTCGCGAATCTCAAGGCCGCCGGCCGGCGCGTGGTCATGCTGACGGGTGACAACGCCGTGACGGCGCGCGCCCTGGCCGCCGAGGCCGGGATCGACGAGGTCCAGGCCGAGGTCCTGCCCGGCGACAAGGCCGAGGCCGTGCGACGGCTGCAAGCGGAAGGCCGGCGGGTGGCCATGGTCGGGGACGGCATCAACGATGCGCCCGCTTTGGCTCAGGCCGACGTCGGAGTGGCCCTCGGGACGGGGACCGACGTGGCCATGGCCTCGGCCGACATCACCCTGATCTCCGGCGACCTCGGCGCGGTCGTGGCCGCGGTCGGGCTCAGCCGGCGGACGATCCGGACCATCCGCCAGAACCTCTTCTGGGCTTTTGTCTATAACGTGGTGGGGATCCCGCTCGCGGCCGGCGTGCTCTATCCCTTCTTCGGGATCTTGCTCAACCCCATGATCGCCTCGGCGGCTATGGCCATGAGCTCGGTCTCGGTGGTGACGAATTCGCTGCGGCTCCGCCGCGCCAAGATCTGATCCGCCTGGAGAGGGGATAAGCCTAAAAAACGAAGCGGATGGCGAGTCCGGCGCGAATATAGGACGGGTTGACCCGGACGCGGCCGAGGCCGATCGTCGCTTCGATCTGGTCGAGCGGCACGGTGATGATCTCGTCTTCGACGACATGCATCTGAAGGTCCGTGCTCGGAGCTCCGTACCACCGCAGGTCGACGGCCAGGATGACGTGCCGGAAGGCCTCGTAATCCGCCTCGATCCCGGCGTTGATGCCGTATTTCGTCTCGGGCCCGAAGTCGACGACCATGCGGTAGGTGGCGCCCGAGAGCTGGTAGGTCTCGCCGACCTGTTCGAGGTTGAAAGAGGTGTAGCCGATGTGGCCGGCCTTCCCTTCGAAATAGAAGAGGCTCGGTCCGGCGGAGACGCCCAGCGACAGGCGGTCGGCCACCGGGAAGCGGGCCAGCGCGTTGAGGCTGAAGGTCGTCTCGGTGAGGTTGCCGGTCGAGTTGTTCCAATCGATCGACCGCGAATAGGTCTCGGGCTCCAAGGCCGTGAAGTTCACCTCGACCAGATAGGGATCGTTGGCGCCGCCGATCCCCGGCCGGTGGTAATCCGCCAGGACCTGCAGCCCGAAGCGTTCGGTGAAAAGCAGGTTGAAGAAGCCGTTCAGGCCGTAGGTCGTCTTCCCCTTGAAATGAACGGTCTGGCTGGCGGAGCTCGAGATGTAGTGGTCCGCCGGGGTCAGCGGGGGCTGATACTGGTTGAGGTAGGAGGCGTTCATGAACGGCCCGACAAGGGTCCAGCCGAAGCCGAGCTCGAAACGGAGGTCGGCCGCGGCAAGAGGGGCCGCCGCCGCGAGAAGCAGGACGACAGCAAGGGCTAGGACGAGCTTCCTGATCATGGTCTTGGCGCCTCCTGGCGGGGAAGATGTTAGCACGGGCGAGGCCCGGATGTCAATCCCCGGCCGCGGCCAACTCTTTTAAGATCAAGCCTTTTCGGGCCGGCCGATCATCC
>CAZIQR010000085.1:6732-11578 GCA_964541055.1 uncultured Eubacteriales bacterium | reverse complement strand
GACCGGCCTCAGGGTCTTGGCGTCGTAGGCGAAGTTGACGTTGTTGAAGCCGACGGCGAGCGGGTCGCGGCGGACCGCCTCGGCCAGGCCGGGATCGCCGTAAATGCCCACCCCGCCGAGGTCCTCCTGGTGGCCGCCGAGGTAGCCGGCCCAGGTCTCGGCGGCGCCGCAGGCGTCGGAGCGGGTGAAGATGTGGATGGGGGTCTTGCCGGTCCGGCCGAGGAGGCCTTCCCACGTCGTGACCGTCTTACGCATCCAGATCCCGGCGAAGTCCTCATGGGTCAGGCCGCGGCGGAGGATCTCGGCCAGGAAGGGGTTCTTCGGATTGAGAGTCGCCACGACGGCGTCCTTGGCGACGGCCAAGGCGACGATCCCCTTCTCGACCTCGGCCGGGTTGATCTCCCTGGAGACCATGCCGACATCGACGATGCCGGCCAGCACGTCGGCAACCCCCTTGCCCGCGCCGCCGGCCTGGACATCGACCGTGACGCCGGGCCGGCTCTTCTGAAACTCGACCTGCCAGCGGACGGCGAGCGGGTAGAGGGCCCAGGCGCCGGAGAGCGACAGGCTTCCGCGAGAGGGCTGGGCGGGGGCCTGAGCCGGGCCGGGGCGCGGGGCAGCCAGGACGGCCATGGCCGTTGTGATGATGATCATGAGGGTGATCAAAGCGCGTTTCATCGATGCTTCCCCTTCTTCTAGAAAGCGGCCTGGAACTGGGCCAGCAGACCGGACTTCTCCCGGCCGCCGCCCTGAAGGCCGTGGATCTCGTAATTCAGCTGGAGCTTGGTGCGTCCGGCGATGAACCAATTGACCCCGAAGGTGACGATGTGCGTCCCGTCGTTCGTGACGGCGCGGTCGAGATCGAGGGCGTCGTAGCGGACGAGGGCCTGGACTTTCCCGGGCAGGGCGTAGACGCCGGCCGTCGCATACCAGCCGGCCTTCGAGACGAGGCCGTCGCGGGCATGGATGTATTCGCCCTTGACCAGGAAGCGGTCGAGGGTGAATTGGGCCTCGAAGCCCTCTTTGTTGCGGTCCGCGAGCGGCTCACCCTCGGCCGGGGACCGCTCTCCCCTATAGAGGGAACCGCCGACGGCCAGGAACTTCGCGGGCCGGAGAACGAGCCGGCCGCTGAAGTCCTTGTGGCCGTCCTCATCGGCCTTGTTGAGTCCCGACCCGTTGAAGATCCCGAGGGTGTATTCGGCGATCGACCAGCGGCCGAAAGCCGCGACGCCGACGTCGCGGCCCGAAGACCCGATGTCGCGGCTCGGGGCCAGGGCGTCGACCACGGCCGGCCGGTTGACCATGTCGATATCGGCCACCGAGGTCGTGTTGTCCAGGCTGAAGGGGACGAGGAACTGGCCGAAACGCAGGCCGGCTTCCCGGAAGGGCGCGAACTCGACTTGGGCGTCCAGGAGCCCGACCGATTTGGCGAGGTCGAAGGAGACCTTGAAGCTCAGGTTCTTGACGATCACCCCGTTGAGCACGAGCCGGGCGCGGCGGAGCTGAAAAGTGTCCGTGCCAGGATCCCACGTGGCGCCGAAGGCCTGGATGTAGCCGCCGAGCTTCAGGCCTTGGAGGAACGAGGTGACCGGCGACTCCTTCTTCTCTTGAGCGAAAGCCGGGCCGCCGAGAAGATGCAGGCCGAGCAGGGCGGCGACCAAGAAGCCGGTCATCATTCGCGGGCAACGTCTTGTCATGCCATCATCCTTTCTTATGCTTAGGGTGCCCCGGCTCAGCCGGGGGAATGGCTTCGGGCGGAAGGCCCGCCTCGTGCAGGACCGCGGGATGGCTCTTGGCGGCCAGGTCAGCGAACGTTGTCTTTTCGAGGATCTCGGCCACGGCGTCCCGGACGTCCTTCCACAGCCATCGCAGGCCGCAGGTGTTCTCCATGGGGCAGGTCTCGTGGGCCATGACGCTGACGCAGTCGATCGGGGCGAGGGGCCCGTCCATTACGCGGATGACCTCGGCGACGTTGATCTTGTCCGGGGGCTTGGCCAGGACGTAGCCGCCCTTCTGGCCCTTGCGGCTCTTGAGGTAGCCGACTCGCTTGAGGAGGAGGAGGATCTGCTCAAGGAACCGCGGCGGGATCTCCTGCGCTTCGGAGATCTGCCGGCTGTGGACAGGCCCTTTCTGGTAACGGCGGGCCAGCTCGAGCATGGCCCGGCTGGCGTATTCGCCCTTGGTCGAGAGCCTCATCATGCCTCGCTCTGGGCTTAATTGACTAATTCAATCGACTAAGTCATTTAATCATGCCCCCCTAGGCTCTGTCAAGCACTATAAATTCCTTCTGATCCTCACAAAGACCAGACGCTTGACATCGAGCGGGCCTCGGTCTCACAATCTACTCGCGGGCGAAAAGGGGATTCTTAAGCTGGCTAATCGCCTCGCTAGCGCGGGGATTCCGCCCCATTGGGCTAACGTGGGGTAGGCCGATCTGGTCATGGCTAAGAAATATTCATTTAAGGCCGGCGCAGCGGTCACTTTGGTGATCTTGCTCCTGGGGCTGCTTTATTCACAGGATCAGATCCACGAGAGGACCCGTGCGATCAACGTCGAGGTTCCCGTCCGCGTCTTCCAGGGCGGGGAATTCGTTCCGGGGCTCACGGCGGGAGATTTCGAGATCCTGGAGAACGGAGTCCCCCAGGATGTCCTGGCCTGTTATTTCATCGAGGGCAACAAGAAGGAAACACCGGCCGGGCCCATTCCGGAAAGCCAACCGGTGCCCAGCCCGGTCCTGTCGAGAACGTTCATCCTGATCTTCGAGCTGAATTCCTTCGGCAAAGGCGCGAGGGACGCCTTGGACTACGTCGTCAATCAGGTGCTTCAGAAGGATGACACTCTCCTCATCGCTTCGCCGCTCCGGACCTATCGGATCGGTCCCGAATCGAAATCCCGGGGGAACCCGGCCGCTCTGGCAAAAGCCCTCAAAACCCAGCTCGCCGATGACATCGACGAGGCTTCGAGCGAGCTCCGGTTCCTGATCTCGGACTATCTATCATTTGCCTTAGATGAGGATGAGATCGGGGAGGCCCGCCAAGCCTCTTTGAAAGATATCCTTCGCCGTATCCGCGACCATAAGACCATCGACGAGGCGCGGCTGGCGCAAATGGCCAAGGCCTATGCCTCGATCCCCGGCCAGAAACACGTGCTGCTGTTCCTCGAAGAGGATAGCGCCCTGACGAAACGCGTCCGCAGCGCCATCTCGGACACGGCCGATTGGGAGCTCTTCAAGATGGAACTGATGCGGGATGTCCAGTTCGATGTCGATCAACTGTCACGGCTCTTCGGCCAGAACCAGCTCGACTTCAATTTCATTTTCATCACGGCGAGCGAAGGGCTCGAGACCAGCCTCCTCGAAGTCCACCCCTCCGACTGGGGGGATCTCGAAAAGACCGATATCACCGGAGAGTTCTTCTCGGTCTTCCGGAAGATCGCCCAGATGACCGGCGGGGTTACGATCAGCTCGCGAAATCCGCTCGCCTCGACGAAAAAAACGATCGAGGTCGCCGACCGCTACTATCTCCTGTATTATCAGCCGAAGAACGCGGTGATGGACGGCTCCTTCCGCGAGATCGAGGTCCGGGTAAGGGGCAAGGATTATTCGATCTTCCACCGCAAGGGCTATCTGGCTGTCGAAACGGCGCCATCCAAGGCTCCCGGCCACATGTAGCCCAAACTCAATAACCTGGCTTCACGAACTGGCCGAAGTTTTTCTGAGCCATACCCAGACCCCCACGGAGGCCGGGGGCCGGTGACGTTTTAGCGGACGAAGGCCTTGTTCCCGGCGTACGCGGCGCGCGATCCGAGATCCTCTTCGATCCGCAACAACTGGTTGTATTTCTCGACCCGCTCCCCGCGGCAGGGCGCGCCCGTCTTGAGGTGGCCGGTGCCCATGGCCACGGTCAGGTCGGCGATGAAGCTATCGACCGTCTCGCCGCTGCGGTGGGAGACCATGGCGCCCCAACCGGCGTTCCGGGCCATCTCGATGGCGGCGATGGTCTCGGTGACCGTCCCGATCTGGTTGAGCTTGATGAGGACGGCGTTGGCCGCCTTCTCGGCGATGCCGCGGGCCAGCCGCTTGACGTTGGTGACGAAGAGGTCGTCGCCGACGAGCTCGGTGCGGTCGCCGATCGTCGCGTTGAGCAGCTTCCAGCCGTCCCAGTCGTCCTCGGCCAGCCCGTCTTCGATGACCCGGATCGGGTAGGCGCCGACCCATTGCTCGTACATCTTGACCATGTCGGCGGCAGAGACCTTCTTGTTCTCGGTCCTCAGGTTGTAGAGGCCGTCCTCGTAAATGCCGCTGACGGCGCCGTCGATGGCGAGAACGATGTCCCTCCCCGGCTTGTAGCCCGCCTTCTCGATGGCCTTCAGGATGGTCTCGACCGCGTCGGCGTTCTTCTTGAAGGCGGGGGCGAAGCCGCCCTCGTCGCCGACGCCCGTCGAAAAGCCGCCGCTCTTGAGGACGCTCTTGAGGGCGTGATAGGTCTCGGCTCCCCAGCGCAGGGCTTCCCGGAAATTGGGCGCGCCGACCGGGGCGATCATGAACTCCTGAAGATCGGTGCTCTGCCAGTTGGCGTGGACGCCGCCGTTGAGGATGTTGAACATCGGCACGGGCAGCAGGTTGGCCTTTGCCCCGCCGAGGTACCGGTAGAGCGGCATCTTGGACGACGCGGCGGCGGCCCGGGCCACGGCCATGCTGACGCCGAGGATGGCGTTGGCGCCGAGCTCTGTCTTGTTCTCGGTGCCGTCGAGGGCGAGCATGGCCTTGTCGACGGCGGCCTGGTCGAGGGCGTCGAGCCCGGTGACCGCGTCGGCGATCTTGCCGTTGACGTGGGCCACGGCCTTG
>CAZIQR010000085.1:0-6632 GCA_964541055.1 uncultured Eubacteriales bacterium | reverse complement strand
GTCGAGCCCGGTGACCGCGTCGGCGATCTTGCCGTTGACGTGGGCCACGGCCTTGAGCACGCCCTTGCCGAGGTAGCGCGACTTGTCGCCGTCGCGGAGCTCGAGGGCCTCGTAGACGCCGGTCGAGGCGCCCGAGGGCACGCCGGCCCGGCCGGTCGAGCCGTCGGCCAGGGTGATGTCGACCTCGACGGTCGGATTGCCGCGGGAATCGAGGATCTCGCGGGCATGGACTTTCGTGATGAGAGCGGACATGGGGCTCCTCCTGATGATATCGACGAGCCATTCTATCAGAGGAGGGCGCCGATTGACAACCTCCGGCGCCGATGTTAAAAGAGGAGCGCAAAGGCGGAAGCTATGTCGATCCTCCAAGTCCTGCTCAAGCTCGTCCTGGCCATCGCCCTCGGCGGGCTCATCGGTCTCGAGCGCGAAGCGAGCCAGAAGCCGGCCGGATTCCGGACGAACATCCTCGTCTGCGTCGCGGCCACGATGATGATGACCCTAGCGACGCTGCTCGTCCACGGCAAAGGCGAGAACCCCGACACCCTCGTGCGCATGGCGGCCGGCGTCATCACCGGCATCGGGTTCCTCGGGGCGGGGACAATCCTCCAGGCCCGCGGCACGATCGCCGGGCTGACGACGGCCACGACCCTCTGGCTTGTGGCCGGGCTGGGCCTCGTCATCGGCGCCGGCTATTATGTCCCCGCACTCATCTTCACCGTCCTGACCATCGTCACCCTGATCCTCTTCGCCCGGATCGAGGCCACCTACCTCCACAAATCGCAGTTCCACTATCACCTCAAGGCCAAGGCCCGGCCGTACATCCTCTCGAGCCTGCGCAAGCTGGCCCTCCACCACGGCGTGCGGCTGGAGCGGCTGACCATGAAGCAGGAGGGCTCGTCCTATCTGCTGATGTTCTCCTTCTCCGCCTCCGAAGAGAAGGAGCAGGAATTCAACCAGGGCCTCCTCGAGCTCGCCGACATCGAAGAGCTGAAGATTGACTGAGCGGCGCCTCCTCTTGGCGACCGGCAACGCGGGCAAGGTCCGCGAGATCCGGCGGGCCTTGAAGGACGTCACCCTCAACGGATGTCCCCTCGAGATCGTCGGGCTCGGAGACATCCCTCCCATCGCCGCTCCAATCGAGCGGGGCCGGACCTTCGAGGAGAACGCGAAAGCGAAGAGCCTCTATTACAGCCGGGAATGGGCCGGCCTGACCCTGGCCGAGGATTCCGGGCTCGAGATCGAGGCCCTCGGCGGCGCCCCTGGCGTGCGCTCGGCCCGATTCTCGGCGCCGCAGCCGGACGACGCGAAGAACATCCGCAAAGCCCTCCGGCTCCTGGCCTCCGTGCCGATGCCGGCCCGCAAGGCCCGCTTTGTCTGCGTCATGGTGCTTTCCGAGCGCGGCCGCGTCGTGGCCGAGTTCCGGGGCGAGGTCCGGGGACGGATCATCGTCGAGCCGCGCGGCGAGAACGGCTTCGGCTACGACCCGATCTTCTATTACCGGCCGCTCGGCCGGACCTTTGCCGAGCTTCCCGCCGCCGTCAAGAACCGGGTCAGCCACCGCGGCCGGGCCGTGGCCAAATTGCGACGGTTCCTCGAAAAAAGAGGGGCCCCATCCGGAGGGGGTCCGGACGGGGCCCGGCCCGTCACTTCGGCGCGGTCTCGGCGCCCACGGTGATGCGGTCCTTGATCTCGGCGAAGATCTTCTCGCCGATCCCCTGGACCTTCATGAGCTCCTCAAGCGTCTTGAAGTTGCCGTTCTTGGTCCGGAAATCGACGATCCTCTGGGCGACCTTGGGCCCGATCCGGGGCAGGGATTCGAGCTCCGAGGCCGGCGCCGTGTTGATGTTGATCTTCGCCTTCGGCGGTGCCGTCTGGGCGTAGATCGGCGCCAACGAGGACATGAGGATGAGTGCGGCCAGGCCGAAGGCCAGGGCCTTGTGGTTGAGAGCGGTCATGGGTGAGACCTCCTTTCGCCGCGTGAAGATGCAACGCCCATGCCAGGAGGCCCGAGGCACTCGCCTCTTTATTATCTGACGGTTAGCGTGGGGCGGGGCGGCCAGTCGTCAAGCCGGGTGGACGAATGCTCCCGGATCAGGAACGTGGATGACTCTTCTTGTATACCGTCAGCAGCTGCTTAAGGTCGACGTGGGTATATTTCTGCGTCGTGGCCAGGCTGGCGTGGCCGAGGAGCTCCTGGATGACGCGCAGGTCGGCGCCCCGCCCCAGCAGGTGCGAGGCGAACGAGTGGCGCAGCGAGTGGGGGCTGATCTTGCGGGCCACGGCCGTCTGGCGGATGTACTTATGGACCATCCTCTGGACGGACCGCGTCGTCAGCCGCCCGCCTCGGTAGTTGAGAAAGAGGGCCTCGCTCTCGTCCCCGCCCTCGGCAAGCGCCGGCCTGGCCCGGCGGTAGTCCTCGAGCGCCTCGAGGGCCTTGCGGCCGAAAGGCACGATCCGCTCCTTCTTGCCCTTGCCCCGGACGCGCACCAGCCGCTCGCTGAAATGGATGTCCGGCGCCTCGATGCCGACGAGCTCGCTGACCCGGATGCCGGTCGCGTAGAAAAGCTCCAGGATGGCCCGGTCGCGGCGCTCGAGCGGCTCGTTCCCCTTTGGCAGGTCGAGGAGCGCCGCCGTTTCGTCCTCGGAGAGGAACGACGGGACCCGCTGCTCCAGGCGCGGCCGGGACAGGATCTTGGCCGGGTTCTCGGTGACGTATTTTTTCCGCAGGCAGAAATCGTAGAACGAGCGCAGCGCGGCCAGCTTGCGCCCGATCGTCGTCTTCTGGCGTTTCTTCTCGTGGAGCTCGGCCAGGAAGCCGCGCAGGACGACGTTGCCGGCCTTGTCCCAGCGGACTTCCCGCTCCTTCAGGTAGGCCGCGACCTGCTTGAGATCGCGCTCGTAGCCGGCGATGGTATGGGGCGAGGCGTTCTTCTCGTGCTCGAGGAAAGCCAGGAACTCAGTTATTTCCTTGTTCATCGGAGCCGCCGGGCTTCGAGCCTTCCTCGGGCGCAGACATCGGCTCGGCCGGAACGGGGTTCGCATCGGGCGCCTGGGCCTGCTCCCAGATCTTCTCCCGCGGCGCCGCTTCCTTGAACGCACATTTCTCGGCCTTGCAGTAGATGTAAGGCTCGCCGCGCAGCAGGTGC
Organism: uncultured Eubacteriales bacterium; assembly: GCA_964541055.1. Taxonomy (GTDB): domain Bacteria; phylum Acidobacteriota; class Aminicenantia; order Aminicenantales; family Saccharicenantaceae; genus RBG-16-66-30. Next base: position 3,486 of record CAZIQR010000085.1, on the reverse strand, counting down.
TTCTTGTAGAGCGGCTTCGCGCCGCACAGCGGGCAGGTCCGGTCGACGAGCTCGTCCCACGACGCGAAGTGGCACTTGGGGTATCGGCTGCAGCCGTAGAAGAACTTGCCGCGCCGGGTTTTGCGCTTCAGGACCTTGCCGCCGCAGCCGGTCGGGCAGGCGAAGCCGGTCTCGACGGGCTGTTCCTTCTTGATGTATTTGCACTTGGGATAGTCGGAGCAGGCGACGAACGGCCCGAAGCGGCCGAATTTCTGGGCCAGCTGGGCGCCGCACTGCGGGCACTTCTCGTCGAGGGGCTTGGATTCGCGCTTGTCGAGGCTCTCCCGGAATTTGCACTCGGGATAGGCCGAGCAGGCCTTGAACTGGCCGAAGCGGCCGCCCTTGATGACGACCGGCGCGCCGCATTTCGGGCACTTCTCGTCCGTCGGGATGCCGGTCTGCTTGACACCCTCGGTCTTGCCGCCCTCCTTGAGGTACTTGTCGAGGAGCTCGCTGAACTCCTTGAGGCTCTCGGCGCTCGTCCGGGCCCCTTCGGAGATCTGGTCGAGCTCCTCCTCCATGCGGGCGGTGAACTTGTATTCCATGAGCCTGGCGAAGTGCTGGACGAGGAAGTCGGTGACGTACATGCCGAGCTCGGTCGGCTTGAACTTGCCGTCCTCCTTGACGACGTAGGTCCGGCTCTGGATGGTGGCGATCGTCGGGGCGTAGGTCGAGGGCCGGCCGATGCCGCGGGCCTCGAGCTCCTTGACGAGCGTCCCTTCCGTGTAGCGCGCCGGCGGCTCGGTGAACTTCTGCTTCATCTCGAGCTCGAGGAGCTTGAGCGCCTCGCCCTCGGCGGCCTTGGGCAGGACCTCCTTGTCGCTGCCGCCGTTCGGCCAGACGGCCAGGAAGCCGTCGAACTTGACGACCTCGCCCTTGGCCTGGAAGAGGTAGCGGCCGCAGGTGATGTCGAAGGCCGTCTCCTCGATCTTGGCCGCGGCCATCTGCGAGGACATGAACCGGCGCCAGATGAGCTTGTAGAGGTCGTATTCCTCTTTCTTGAGGAAGGGCTTGACCTTCTCGGGCGTCAGCTCGACGTGGGCCGGGCGGATGGCTTCGTGGGCGTCCTGGGTCTTCTTCTTGCTGACGTAGACGTTTGGCTTGGCCGGGATGTAGGGCGACTTGTGGGCCGGGAGGGCCGCGTGGGCGGCGGACGGGTCCGGGGCTTCGGCCGTGGGGGCCGGGGCGCCCGTCCCGGGATAATGCTGCTCGAGGAAAGCCCGGGCCGCGGCCTGGGCCGAGTCCGAGACGCGGAACGAGTCGGTGCGCATGTAGGTGATGAGGCCGGTCTGGCCGAGCTCGCCGATGGGCATGCCTTCGTAGAGCTTCTGGGCCACGAACATGGTCTTCTTGACCGGGAAGCGCAGCAGCCGGAAGCCGTCCTGCTGCAGGGTGCTGGTGATGTAGGGCGGGCCGGGGTGCTTGAGCTTGGGCTTGACCGTGACCTTGTCAAGGACGAACGGCGTGCGCTCGCACTCCTCGCGGACGATCTTGGCCTGCTCCTCGTTCGCGACCTTGGCCTTCTTGCCCTCGACCTTGGCCAGGGCGGCCTTGAAGACCGGCGGGTTCGAGGCCTCGAGCCGGGCCGCGACGGGCCAGTACTCCTCGGGCTTGAACTCGCGGATCTCCTTCTCGCGGTCGACGATGAGCCGCAGGGTGACCGACTGGACCCGGCCGGCCGAGAGGCCGCGGGCGATCTTCTTCCAAAGGAGCGGGCTGATCTGGTAGCCGACGAGGCGGTCGAGGATGCGGCGGGTCTGCTGGGCCTCGAGAAGGTTGAGGTCGATCTGGCCGAGATGCTCGAAGGCCTGCCGCACGCCTTCCTCGGTGATCTCGTTGAAGGCCACGCGGAAGATGTGGGGGTTGGCGTCCTGGAGAAGCTGGCTCAGGTGCCAGGAGATGGCCTCGCCTTCACGGTCGGGGTCGGCCGCCAGAATGACCTTCTCGCTCTCCTTGGCCGCCTTCTTCAGCTCGGCCACGGTCTTCTTCTTCTCGGCGATGACCTCGTAGGTCGGCACGAAGCCGGCCTCGATGTCGATGCCCATCTTCTTCGTGGGCAGGTCGCGGACGTGGCCCATGGAGGCCTTGACGATATAGTCCTGGCCGAGATAGTGGTTGACCGTTTTCGCCTTGGCCGGCGATTCGACGATGACGAGTGACTTCGCCAACTTACATTCTCCTCTGGAACTCTTTCCCCGGGTGCTGGACGACGGCCCCCTTCAGCTCGAGTCCGAGCAGGAGGGCCAGCAGGCTGGAGACAGAGGCTCCGGTCCGTTCGGCCAACTCGTCGATCGGCACGGCCGCGTCGACGGGCAGCTCATCCAGCAGTCGGCTCTCGTCCGGGCTCAGAGAAGCGCCGCTATTCTCCTCTTTTGCCTCCCCCCCTGCAAGGAGTTCCTCGCGCCACGGCGAGGGTAGGCCCTCAGCCACGTCCTCCCACGACGCGACCGGCCGGGCGCCGTCCTTGATGAGGCCGTTCGGCCCCTCGGAGAGCGGCGAGGTCACGTTGCCGGGGACGGCCATGACCTCGCGGTCCTGCGAGAGGGCCAGCTTGGCCGTGATCAGCGAGCCGCTCTTGCGGGCCGCCTCGACGACGACCAGGCCGAGCGAGAGGCCGCTGATGATGCGGTTGCGGACCGGGAAGTGCTCCGCGAGCGGAGCGGTCCCCAGGGCGTATTCCGTCACCACGGCCCCGCGCGCCGCGATCTCGCGGTGCAGGCCGCGGTTCTCCCACGGATACGGCACGTCCAAGCCCGAACCCAACACGGCGATCGTCCTTCCTTTCTGGAGAGCCCCCCGATGCGCGCAGGCGTCGATGCCCGCGGCCAACCCGCTGGCGACGGCGCAGCCGCGGCCGGCCAGGCCGGCGGCCAGCTTCTCGGCCACCGCCCGTCCGTAGGGCGTCGGCCGTCTGGCCCCGACGACGGCCACCGCGGGATTTCGCAGAACCTCCGGATCGCCCTCGCAGTAGAGGACGAACGGGGGATCGAAGATCTCTCGCAGGTATCCCGGATACCCCGGGCTCGTTAAGGTCAAGAGAGTATACGCCTTCCGGTCGATTTTTTCCAATTCCGCCCCGGCCCGCTCCAGGGCCCGCCCCGAGACGAGGGCCCCGACGGCGGCCGGCTCGACCCTCAGGCCCTCGAAGTCGCCAGGGGCGGCCTTGAAGACGTCCGCGACCGTCTCGAAGCGGGCTAGGATGCGCCGGGTGGCGCCGCTCGGCCCGTAGAACTGAAGATTCAGGGCCAGCCAGCAGAGGTCGAGGTCGTCCATGGGGAGGGCTCCGTAAAAGATGACGAATAGAATCGCCGGCCAATCTCAAGGCCGGTCGATCAAGACGGGGTCAGACCTATACCTTTTTACTTTTTCCTGCAGAGAACGAACTGGCCATTGGAAAAAGTAAAAAGGTATAGGTCTGACCCCGTCTTAACGGCCGAAGAGGACGCT
>CAZIQR010000084.1:0-11808 GCA_964541055.1 uncultured Eubacteriales bacterium | reverse complement strand
GGGGGAGGTGGGGGAGGGGCCGGATGATCCGGCGCCGGGCCCTGGCCTGGGCGGCCGCCGCGGCTCTAGCAGCGGCAGTCTTGGCATCCCTCTCGTGCGGCAAGCCGTCCGACGAGGCCGCGATCCGCGGGCTGCTGAGGGAGGCCGTGGCCCAGGCCGAGAAGCGCGACGCCGAAGGCCTCATGGCCCTCTTCGCGCCCGACTACCGGGATTTCGAGGGCCGCGGCCCCGACGGCACGCGGCGTCTCGTCACGGATTACTTCGACCGCTATCACGGCATCGTCATCCACCTCCTGGGGACGCGGATCGGGGCCATCGGGCCGGACGGCACGGCTTCGGCCGAGTTCGAGCTGGCCCTCTCCCACGGCGCGGCGGAGGTCCTGCGAAAGCTCATCCGCATCGCGGGGGAGTACTACCATTTCCGGATCGATCTCCGGCGCGACGGCCCGGAGGCCTGGCGGTTCGTTTCGGCCGAATGGGAGTCCGTGGACCTTGCCGGGCTCTTCCCGGAGTCGCTCGAGATCCTGCGAAAACTCTTTCCGGGCCTCTGACGTATCTTTTGGTGGTCCCGAGGGTCCGCGCCCGAAGGCCAGACGCCTCTGCTATAATAGAAAGACCGGGAGGGCCAGATGACCGAAGAAAAAAAAGACCCAAAAACGTGCTTTGAGGAATTCAAGGTCGAGGGGGGCGAGCTCCTCAACAAGGTCAAGGAGATCATCCACCAGGGAAACGTCCGGCGCATCATCCTCAAGGACGAGCACGGCAAGACATTCATGGAGCTCCCGCTCACGGTCGGCGTCGTCGGGGCCATCGTCGCCCCGATCCTGGCCGCGGTGGGCGCCGTCGCCGCCTTGGCCTCGAACCTGACCATCGTCGTCGAAAAGATCGAGGGCTGACCGGCCCCCGCGGGCTTTGCCGCGCGCCGGCTCTGTGCTATAAAAGGGCCTTCTCGAACCCGTTACCGAGAGGAGGCCTCATGTCCGCTCGCGCGCCGCAGCCCAATATCCGGGTCACGATCCTTCTGAGTGCGCTCTGTCTGATCGGGGCGCTGGCCGCTCCGCTTTTGTCTGCCGCGCCGCCGCGGACGGAAGGCCTAGTCAACCTGATGCCCGTGCCGGCCCAAGTGACCGCCGGGAAGGGCCGCTTCCGCGTTGACGAGAGCCTGGCCATCGTCAGGACGGGGCTTGCCGCCGGGACCAAGGATAGGGCCTTCCGGGCGGCGGCCCGCTTCATGGGCCGGCTCGCGGGACGGACGGGGCTTTTCTTCAAACAGGATTTCCTGGCGCCCCAAGGGCCGGCGGGCGATGGCGGCATCCGCTATTCCTTCGGCGGCCCGGGCCGCCTCGTCCCGAACGAGGACGAATCCTACACGCTCGTTGTGGCCCCGGCCGAGGTCCGGCTCGAGGCCAAGACCGATCTCGGTGTCCTCCGCGGGCTCGAAACGCTGCTGCAGCTCCTCAGCGCGGACGAACAAGGATCCTATTTCCCCTGCGTGACGATCACGGACCGGCCACGCTTCACGTGGCGCGGCCTGCTCATCGACGTCGGCCGGCACTTCCATCCGCTCGAGGTCCTCAAGCGGAACATCGACGGCCTGGGCGCGGTCAAGATGAACGTCCTTCATCTCCATCTGACCGAGGACCAGGGCTTCCGGGTCGAATCGAAGGTCTTCCCCAAGCTCACGGAACTCGGCTCGGACGGGATGTTCTATACCCAGGCCCAGATCAAGGAGATCATCGATTATGCGGCCGACCGGGGCATCCGCGTCGTGCCCGAGTTCGACCTGCCGGGCCATTCGACGAGCTGGTTCGTCGCCTATCCCGAGTTCGCGAGCGCGCCGGGCCCCTACGCGATCGAACGCCATTTCGGCGTCTTCGCCCCGACCTTCGACCCGACGAACGAGCGAATCTACCCGTTCTTTGACGCCTTTTTCAAGGAGATGGCCGGGCTCTTCCCGGATCCCTACATGCATATCGGCGGCGACGAGGTCGAAGGCCATCAGTGGAGCGCCAACCCGGCCATCCTGGCCTTCCGGAAGAAGCACGGCCTTGCGGATAACGACGCCCTCCAGGCCTATTTCAACGGGCGCCTGCTCAAGATTTTGACCAAGCACGGCAAGAAGATGCTCGGCTGGGACGAGATCTTCCAGCCCGGCCTCCCGAAGGACATCGTCATCCAGTCCTGGCGCGGCCCGAAATCTCTCGTCGAGGCGGCGCAAAAGGGCTACCAGGGGATCCTGTCCAGCGGCTATTACATCGACCTCTGCCAGTCCGCGGAATACCATTATCTCAACGATCCGCTGCCCGCCGATTCCCCGCTTGACGCGGGCGGGAGGGCGCTGATCCTGGGCGGCGAGGCGACCATGTGGTCCGAGCTCGCGGTCCCCGAGACCATCGATTCGCGGATCTGGCCTCGGACCGCGGCCATCGCCGAGCGGTTCTGGTCGGCGGCGACGGTCCGCGATGTCGATGACATGTACCGCCGGCTCGGGCCGATCTCCGTGTCTCTCGAAGAGCTCGGGCTTCTCCATCTCAAGAGCCAGGACGCCCTGCTCCGGGGACTGGCCGGCGGCCCCGGCATCAAGCCGCTGAAGGTCTTGGCCTCGGCCGTGGAGCCGCTCGAGGGCTACGCCCGGCACGGACAGGCCGAATACACCAGCCTCTCGCCGTTCACCCGTTTCGTCGACGCCTGCGCTGCGGAATCCCTGCCCGCCCGCGAGTTCGGGAGGAAGGTCGAGCGCTACCTCGCCTCCAAGGACCCCGTGATCGGAGAGGAGCTGCGCGCCCGGCTCGAGTCGTGGCGGGACAACCACCCGGCGGTCCTTCCCCTCCTTGCGTCCTCGCCGGCCCTGCGGGAGATCGAGCCGCTATCGTTGAATCTCTTCCGGATCTCGGCGGTCGGCCTCGAGGCCCTCGGCCACCTGGCCAAGGGCGAGGGCCAGCCTGCCAAGTGGGCGGACGAGATGAACGCCGTCCTGGCCGAAGCGGCCAAGCCGGCCGCCCACGCCGAGCTCGCCGTCGTCAAGGCCATCGGCCGGCTCGTCTCGTCCTGCGGGGGAGCGCCCAAGTGACGGGCGGGCTTGAGAAGCCCGCCGCCGTTGTCCATAGGGTCGAGGACTTCGGCGACGATTTCGACGGGCCGGCGCCTTGGGACAAGCTGCCGCCGATCCCCGTCGATCACTATCTCTGGCTGGACAACGGCTACAAGCCGAGGGTCGAGGCCCGGCTCGGCTGGTCCGGCCGCTTTCTCTACGTCGGCTTCCGTGTCGGGGAGAAGAAGGCCCCGGTCCGCTACACGAAATTCCAGGACCCGGTCTACAAGGACAGCTGCGTCGAGTTCTTTGTCGATATGTTCCCGGCACGGCATCTCGGCTACCTCAATTTCGAGATGAACGCCGCCGGGACGCTCCTGGCCCAGTTCGGGCCCGACCGGAACAGCCGCAGGCCTCTTTGGCCAGAGGACCTGGCCGGCTTCAGCGTGATCGCCGCCGAGGAGATCGGAGAAGAGAGGGGCGGCCCCGCCTGGTCCGTCGAATACAGGATCCCCCTCGCGCTCTTCCGAAGGATCTACTCCGAGGACGTCCGGCCGGGCCATCGGGCCGCGGCTAATTTCTACAAGTGCGGGGACAACACGCCGCTCCCGCACTATGGCGCTTGGAGCCGCGTCGGGACGACCGCGCCCGATTTTCATCGGCCCGAGTTCTTCGGCGAGCTCCTCTTCGAATAGCCATGCGGTGCGGCTCCCCTTTGGCACGGCGCTCGCTGGCCCTGGCCGGCGCGGCCATGGCCTTCTGCGTGAACGGGATCTTCGCGGGACAAACCCTCAACATCGTCGACAGCCTCGGGCGGCACGTCGCCGTCCCTCGCGGGGTTCGGCGCATCATCTCGCTCGAGCCCGAGATCAGCCGCATCATTGTGGCTCTCGGGGCAGGGGAGAGGCTCGTCGGGATCGACTATTTCCTGCGTCATTATGATTATCTGTTCCCGTTGATCTTTCCGGCCGCCGGCCGGCTCCCGGTCGTGTCGAACGCGGGCCAGGAGCTGCATTTCGAAGCGGCGCTGGGCCTGCGGCCCGACATCGTTTTCGCCTCGCCATCGGAAGCCGGGATGGCCGAGTCCATCGAACGGAAGCTCCGGGCGCCCGTGGTCTCTCTGGCCTCGCTCGGCCGGATGGAGGCCCTGCTCGCCGAGATCGGCACCTTGGGGCAGCTCCTCGGGCGGGAAGACCGGGCCCGCCGGCTCATGACCCTGGCCGAGGAGACGCTGGCGCCGCTGAAGCGCCGGGCCGCGGCCTTGACCCGCCAAGACCGGCCGTCGGTCTATCTGGCATTCTGGGGCTCGCTCGAGCGCACGCCGATCTCGTATGAGCCGGTCGATCTCGCCGGAGGCCGCAACGTGGCCGCGGGCCTTGTCCCGGACTACCTCGGCGCCGCCGGCGCGGCGGTGTCCGTCGAGAAGATCCTGGCCTGGGACCCGGAGGTGATCCTCCTCCAGGGCAGCTACCTGCCGGCCGAGCGGCGCCTGACCGTGGACGGCGTCGTGCGCGACCCGCGCCTGGCCTCGGTCCGGGCGGTCCGGTCCGGCCGGGTGTATTATACCTTCGGGTATTGGTATTGGTGGGACCCCGCATTGGTCCTTGTCGAAAGCCTTTATCTGGATCGTCTGTTTTCGGCCGAAGGCGTGACGACCGGGGACCTGGCGGCGGACGCCGACCGCCTCTTCAGGGAATTCTACGGCGTCGAGGGCGCCTTTACGGCCCTCTGCCGTCTTCTCTCTTGCCATGACTGGGCCACGCGATAGGCGGACGTCGGCGGCCATCGGCCTGGCCCTGCTGCTCTGCCTCTTTCTCTTCGTCCTGTCGTTGTACCTTGGCGCCTACCGGCTTTCCCCCAGGGAGATCCTTTCCGTTCTCGACCAGGCTATCTTCCACGGCGGGACGGGCGCCTCGTCGCCGGCCGCGGACGTCATCCTGAGGATCCGCCTGCCCCGGGTCCTTCTGGCCCTGTTCGCGGGGGCGGCGTTGGCCGTCTCGGGAGCGGCCCTTCAGGCCATTTTCCGCAATCCCCTGGTCTTCGAATACAGCCTCGGCATCCAATACGGCGCGGCCTTCGGGGCCGCTCTTTCGCTCGTCGTCCTGGGCCCGCGCGTACCGGCCCAGGCCGCGGCCTTCGCCGCCGCGATCCTCGCCGTCCTGGCCGTCCTGGCCGTCGCCGGCCGGTCCGCCTCCCGGGCCGTCTCGATCCTGCTCAGCGGCATCATCGTCTCGGCGCTCTTCCAGGCGCTGCTGTCGCTCGTCGAGTTCCTCGCCAATCCGTATGCGCTCCAGGCCCTGATCTTCTGGCTCATGGGCAGCCTCGGCCGGGCGGGCTGGGGCGACCTGGCCATCAGCCTGCCGGTCATCGGTCTGGGCGTCGCCGCGCTGGTCCTTCTGCGCTGGCGCCTGAACGTCCTTTCGCTCGGCGACGAAGAGGCCCGGGCCCTGGGAGTGAACGTCCGGCGCGAGAAGATGGCCGTCATCGTCCTGGCCACCCTGACGACGGCCGCGGCCACGGCCGTCATCGGCGTCGTCAGCTGGCTGGGGCTGATCGTGCCGCACTTGGTCCGCATGGCCGTCGGTCCCGACAATCGAAACGTCATTCCTCTCTCGGCGGCCTACGGCGCGGCGCTCCTCCTGGCCGCCGATGACGTCTGCCGCAGTCTGGCCTCCTTCGAGATCCCGATCGGAATCCTGACGAGCGTCATCGGCATTCCCTTCTTCATCGTCCTCCTGAAAAAGTCGGGCAGGATCTGGCAATGAAGGTCCGGGCCGCCGGCCTCTCGTTCTCCTACAAGGCCTTCACCCTGAACGTCGACGAGCTCGTCTTCGCCGGCTCCCGGACGACCGTCATCGTCGGCCCGAACGGGGCCGGCAAATCGACGCTCCTCAAGTGCCTGGGCGGCGTCCTGGCGCCGGCGCGGGGCGAGGTCTTCGTGGACGGCCGGGAGATCTCCCGCCTGGGGGCCCGCGAGAGGGCGGGGCTCGTCGGCTATGTCCCGCAGGAGCCCGCGTTCACGTTCAACTTCCGGGTCCTCGATTTCGTCCTGACCGGCCGGGCCGCGTTCCTGTCGGCCTTCGCTTCGCCCGGCCATCGGGACGTCGACGTCGCCCGGGAAGCGCTCTCGTTCGTCGGACTGGGGGGCTTCGAGGACCATCCGCTGCTCGAGCTCAGCTCCGGCGAGAGACGGCTGGCGCTGATCGCCAGGACCCTGGCCCAGCAGCCGACCGTCTTCCTGCTTGACGAGCCGACGACATTCCTCGATCCCCGTCACGAGATGGAGATCATGGGCCTCATCCGGCGCCTGACCGTCGAGCGCGGCGCCACGGTCATCGTCACGCTCCACGCGCTGGACATGGCCGTCCGCTTCGCCGACGAAATGGTCTTCATGAGAGGGGGCCGTGTCGTCGCCGCCGGGCCGCCGGGCGGCATCCTGGACGAAGCCCTCCTCCGGTCCGTCTACGATGTGCCGATGAGCATCGTCGAGGCGGCCGGCCGGCGGGTCATCGTCCGCTGACCGGTTCAGCGCGGCTTTACTTCAGCTTCTCCTGGCCCTTGAACTCGCGGTACGGGCTCAGGTAGGTCAGCGTCTCGCGGTCGTACTCGCTCTCGACACGCCTCGCCGTCCGGTCGATAAGCTCTCCCAGACCGGGGCCCAGCATGAAGCCCTGTCCGCACATGCCGACGGCCAGCATGAAGCCTTCGAGCTCGCGGACCCAGCCGACGATCGGGAAACCGTCGGGGGTCATGGGGTAGAGGCCCCGCCAGGTCCGGCGGACCCGCAAGGTCTTGAGCCGGGGCATGAGCTCGACCATGCGGCTCGCGACCATCGGCAGGAACGAGCTTGTCTCGCGGACGTCCATGCCCCAGATGCTGGGGCTGGGGGTGATACAGAAGATGACCTGCCCGGTATGGTGCTGGTAGAAATAGTAGTTGGCCGATCCGGCGACGGGACGGATGTCGACGACCATCGGCTCGAGGAAGCGTTCCACGGCCTCGGTCACCGCCGCTTCGTGGGAATCGGGCCGGACCGGGACGCCGATCCCGGCCATGGCCGCAACCTCGGCGCCCCAAGGCCCGGCGGCATTGACGACGAGCGGAGCGCCGTAGACGCCCTTGTCGGTCCGGACGCCGGCGACGCGCCCCCCGGCCGTCTCGAGGCCGGTCACGACCTCGTTGAAGAGGAAGGTCACACCGAGGGCCCGGGCCCGCGCGTAGAAGGCGTGGATGGCGAGGAGGGGAGAGGCGTGGCCGTCGTCGGGCGAGAGCGTGCCGCCGATGAGGCCCGCGGGATTGAGGTCGGGGATGCGCTTCAGGAGCTCCGGGGCGTCGTACCAGTCGATGTGAAGACCGCTCTTCTTCTGAACGACGAGGAGCTCCTTGAGCGTCCGCTCCTCCTCCGGCCGGTAGGCGACATAGCTGTAGCCGCCCTTGTGCCATTCGATGTCGGTCCCGTGGCGCTCCTTCCATGTCGAGAAGACCTCGAGGCTGCGCAGGCAGGTGCGGATCTTGGCCGGGTCGGAGTGGGTCGCCCGCAGGCCGCCGATGGCCCGTTTGTTCGAGCCCTGTCCGACGCTCGCGGCCCTGTCGATGACGAGGACCTTGAGGCCGGACTCCGCCAGGGACATCGCGGCCGGGGTGCCGACGCTGCCGGCGCCGATGACGATCGCGTCGAAGGCCCTATTCGCGCCCATGGCCGTTGTCCTTTGTCTCGAACCCGGCGAGGACACCGAGGGGCACCTCGACGAACAGGGGCCGCTTGGGCTGGTCGACGACCTCGGCATCGGGCACGCCCTCCTCGCGGAACAGGCGATGGAGGAGAGGCGTGCAGGTCTTGGCCCCGCAGGAGCCCATGCTCGTCCGGGTCAGGGCCTTGATCTCGCTGATGTCGCGGACGCCCTGGCGGATGAGGGCCCGGATCTCGCCGGCCGTGACCCGCTCACAGCGGCAGATGATCGTGTCCTCGGCCGTCCGGGCGACATACCGGGCGAGGGGATCGGCCGTCTCGGCCGGCTGGATGCGGATGCCGGCGATCCTCTTGGCGTATTCGCGCGGCGCCCGGACCTTGACGATGACGGTGCGGTCGTTGGCCTTGACGGCCCTGACGGCCGCCACTTCGACCCGGCCGAGCGCGTTCCCTTCGGTATCCTGGACGAGGACCGTGTCGCCCGGCTTCAGCCGCTCCTTGAGGAACTCGAAGGGGATGGCCACCGTCGGGAAGTCCTGGTCCTTGCGATAATCGACCAGGGTGATGGCCAGCCCGGGACAGATGGCGACGCACTTCTCGCAGCCGCTGCAGCCCTTGCCGGCCTTCTCGCCGAGGAACGCGGGCAGCTTCCGGATGTCGGTCTCATCGATGTCGATGAGGCCGGTCGGGCAGACGGCCGTGCAGGGATCGCAGGGGATCTCCTGGCTGCAGTGGAGCACGGGGAAGACGCCGGCCTCTTCGGACGGCGTCCGCTCCTGGACCGTCGTCCCGGGGCGCGATTTCAGGATCTCGGCCGTCCGGTACCAGTCGGGCGAGATCTCGCCGACGTCGTGGCCGAGGGCCCGGGCGACCTCGAGGCCGCGGATCTTGCCCGAGAAGATGGCCGCCGAGGCCTCGGCGATCTCCTCGGCGTCGCCGGCGGCGAAGGCCGGCAGGCCGAACTCGCGGGCCTTCTCGAAGAACTCGTTGACGGGGTCGAGGCCGACGGCGATGAGCAGCGTGTCGCAGGCGAAGGTCCGCTCCGTGCCCGGCACGGGACGGAATTTCCCGTCGACGCGGGCGATGGTCACGGACTCGAGCGCGCCGGCGCCGTTGGCGCTAACGACAGTGTGCGAGGTGTAGACCGGGACGCCCAGCCGGGCCAGTTTGTCGCGGTGGACCTTGTAGCCGCCGCATTCGGGCAGGACCTCGACCAGCCCGACGACGGCGATGCCGGCCTGGAGGGCGTGGTAGCCGGCGATCAGCCCGACGTTGCCGCCGCCGACGATGAACAGCCGCTCGGTCGGCTTGACGAGGTCCCTATTGACGAGCGTCTGGAAGGCGCCGGCGCCGTAGACGCCGGGAAGCGTGTTGCCGGGGAAGGCCAGGTTCTTCTCGCGCGCCCCCGAGGTCACGAGCAGGACCTCCGGCTCGACGAGGACATAGGTCCGGCCTTCGACGAGGACGCCGACCTTCTGGTCGCTGTAAACCGCCACGGCCGTGCTCTGAAGCCAGACGCTGACGTTGGGGATGGAGCGGACCTCGTTCTCGAGCCGTGTGGCGATGTCGATGCCCCGCGTCCCGGCGTAGACGGCGTCGATCGAGCCGAAGAAGCGGTGGGTCTGGAGGACGAGCTTGCCGCCGAGGCGGTGCTTGTCGTCGATGAGGAGGGTCTCGATGCCGCGGCGGCCGAGCTCGATGGCCGCCGAGAGCCCGGCCGGGCCGCCGCCGATGATCAGGACGGGCGCGCGAAGGGTCCGGATGGGCGAGGCGTCCTCCCGGTCCGAGGCGCCGGCGTCGACGGCCGGCAGCTCCGGCAGGCCGTCCACGGGCTCGACCTTGAGGCCGGGCCGGAGAAGCTCCATGCAGGACTTCACCGGCACTCCGTCGGCCAGGACGAGGCACTGGGAGCATTGGCCGTTGGCGCAGAAGATGCCCTGGGCCGCGCCGTCCTTGGGGTGGTGACCAAAGACGCGGATGCCGGCCGCGAAGAGGGCCGAGGAAATGGTCTCGCCCTTGAAGCCCTCAAGCGGCCGCCCCTTCCACGTGAAGGCGATGCGGGGCCGAGTGGAGATGGGCAGGATGGGGTGTTCGTCGATGCGGTACATGGACAACCGTTCTCCTCCGATGGTCGCCGGGCGGCCCTAAAAGACATGCATTATAGCACAGAAAAAGGAGGCCAAGATAGAACCCCAGGGGACTTCGTGTATAATGCCCGGTGAACATGAAGGATCGGATGCGGACCCGCGCGGCGGCCGCCGGCCTGGCCTTTGTTCTCCTTCTCGGTTTGGGGATAGGCCCGCTCCGGGCCGCGCCGGCCGCCGGCCAAGATCCTCCCGCAGATGCGGGCGCCGCCCCAGCCAAGCCCGATCTGCTGACGCCGAAAGAGGCCGGCCGGGAGTTCCTGAGCGACGCCGGCCGCATCTGGTCCTCGCCGGCGCGGATCAAGGGAAAGGACGTCCTCCCGCTCCTCGGCTTCGCCGGGGCCACGACGCTGCTCATCGCGTCCGACGAGTCCATCCACGACGGCGTCCAAACCTATGCCGCCAAACACCCCTGGGCCGGCGACGCTTCGTCCGTCGTGACCCAGATGGGGGGTCTGGCCGGATTCGCAACGGCCGGGGCTTTCTTCGGGGCCGGCCTGATCTTCAAGGACACCCGGGCCCGGGACACCGGCTACCTGGCGGCGAACGCCATCCTCCAATCCTTCCTGATCGACAACGTCATCAAGAGCCTGGCGGGCCGCCGGCGGCCGTTCGCCATGGACGGAGAAGACCACTGGTCCGGTCCGGCGGCCTTTTTCAAGAGGTTCGGGCCGGGCGGCAGCGGATCCTACGGCTCCTTTCCGTCCGGCCACGCCGCAGCGGCCTTCTCTCTCGCGACCGTCGTGGCCCTTCAATACCGCCATAGCGGCTGGGTGCCGGTCGTGGCCTACACGCTGGCCGGAGGCGTCGGACTGTCCCGGATCGTCCTCGACCGGCATTGGGCCTCCGACGTGTTCATCGGCGCACTGGTCGGACATTTCGCGGGCCGGCTCGTCGTGCGTAACCACGACCGGCGGCGGCGTCTCATTCCCATGGTCGCCTGCACGGGGCGGGGCTTCATCCTCAGTCTCTCCTATGACTTGGATCCGGCCGGCTCATGAGCCCGCCGGTTAGTTCATCGAAAAAGGGAAGGCGCATGAAAACGATCTCTCTCGCGATCCTCGTCCTGTGTCTCGGACTCACGGCCGGCGATGCGTTCGCCCAACGGACCGAGAAGCCGGTCCTTCACGGCCAGAACTGGGTGGCCATCACGGGCAAACCGCTCGCGGCCACGGCCGGCGCGCTCATCTTCGCCAAGGGCGGGAACGCCGTGGACGCGTCCTGCGCCATGCTCGGGGCCGTCTGCACGATGTATGACGTCCTCAGCTGGGGCGGCGAGACCCAGGCCCTGATCTTCCACCCGAAGACGGGCCGGGTCATCGCCCTGAACGCCCTGGGCGTCGCCCCGACCGGAGCGACGGTTCAATTCTACAAAGACAAGGGCTACGCCTATCCGCCCGCGGAGGGCGTCCTCTCGGCCGTGACGCCGGGAACGCCGGGCGGGCTGCTGACGATGCTGGCCGAATTCGGCACGATGAGCCTGGCCGAGGTCCTGGCCCCCGCGATCCGCATGGCCGAGGGCTATCCGATGGACAAGGAGACCGGCGATCGGATCGAGAAGGACAAGGCCAAGATCAAGGCCTGGCCGTATTCGCGGGCCGTTCTCCTGCCGCATCTCGGCGAGACCTATGAAGCCCCGAAGGCCGGCGAGATCTTCCGCCAGCCCGATCTGGCCGCGACGCTCCTCAAGCTCGTCGAGGCCGAGCGCCAGGCCCTGGCCGCCGGCAAGAGCCGGAAAGACGCGATCTACGCGGCCTACGACCGTTTCTATAGGGGCGACATCGCCCGCGAGTTCGTCCGCGGCTCGAGCGAGCAGGGCGGCCTCGTCACGATGGACGATCTGGCCGGTTGGAAGGTCCATCTCGAGGAACCGGTCAAGACCTCCTACAAGGGCATCGAGGTCTACAAGCTGACGAGCTGGGTCCAAGGCCCGGTCATGCTCC
>CAZIQR010000083.1:0-11913 GCA_964541055.1 uncultured Eubacteriales bacterium | reverse complement strand
CCCCGTCTTAATCGGCGATGTAACCGAGTCGGTGGATGACCTTGAGGCCCTGGCCCTTGACCCGGATCTCGATCTCCTGGAAGCGGCCGTCGGCTTTGTATTCGGCCGGGCGGTAATAGAGAAGATAGTAATTGCTCGAGGCCTCGGCCGCCTGGCGCAGGGCGAAATTCGGGTTGTTCGTGCTCTCGGCCAGGCCCCCGGTCGCCGCCGCCATTTCCTTGAAAGCGGCGAAGAGGTCGACGGAAAGCTCCTGGAGCCGCGAATTCGGAGCGGCTGCTCCCCGGGCCATCGCGTTGGTGGTGAAGGTCGGGGTTTTGGTGATGTAGAGGCTATGAATGGTGATGGACGAATCGGCAAAATATCTCTTGAGCCGGCTTACGTCGAAGGACACCGCTTTTCTCAGCTCGGCCTGCCGCTCGTCCGAGAACTCGTGGGGAGGCAGGACGTCCTTCTGAAAGAATAAAAAGACATGCTTCTCCCCCTCGAGGGTTTTCAGCGCGTCGGCGAAGCCCGTCAGCCGGCCCTCGGTGACCTCGGTCAGGTCCCGCATCTCGCGGGCCAGGTCGAAGAGCATGGTCTCTTTGACGTCCGCCTGCTCCGGGGGCCAATCCTCTTCCTCGAGCTGGTAGAAGTCTCGCATCAGCCGCCGGTATTGGGAGTTCCCGAGGGTGAGGTCCGTCTTGAGGATGCCCCTGAGGCGCTCCGCGATCTGCGGCCTCGGCGTCCCGGCCATGTGCTCCGAGCGGAAGCGGTAGGTCTTGACCGGCGTCACGACGAACACCGAGTCCTCGGGCGACACGATCTCGCCGAAGAAGTAGTCCACGGCCTCGCCGACCTTGGGCAAGTACTCCTTCATGTCGAAATAAAGGACGTAGTTGCGCCGGTTGGAGGGCCGCCGCGGCTCGGCCCCGGAGGCCTTTTCCTCGCTGAGGACCTGCCGGTTCCTGATCAAATAGACGGCCTCGATCTTCTGCGGGACGCCGTTCTCGAGGACCTCGAAGTCGGCCAGGGTCAGGCCCTCGACGAAGGCATCGCCGCGCAGGACCCGGACCGGGACCTCGATGTTGACGACGACGGATTGGTGCTGCTGAGCGGGCGGGACGACGTCCTGTCCGAAGAGCGCTCCGGCGCAGATGACCAGGACATTCCAGCGGAACAGACGCCCGATCGTCATCGCAGCCCCATCATAAGCCAAAACCGGCCGGGCCGGAAAGCGGCGGGGCGTCTTCGCCCCGCCGCGGTCATGCAAGATCAGCGGGCCGCGAGCTTGACCTCGCCCTTGGTCGTCTGGGTCATCGGGATGGTCATCCCCGCGGCGGCGACGTCGATCGACATATCGGAGGTCGATTCGCTCGTCTGCTTGACGAGGACGCCTTCCTTGACCGCGAAGTACCAGACGTCCTTGCCCTTGGTCGTGCCGGAAAAGGTCAGGTCCATGCCGCCCTGGTTCCCCGTGCCGGTGATCGTCCCGGTGACTTGGGTCGAGATCCGGGCGCATTCCATCCCGTCCACGGTTTCGAAGCCCTCGAGGGTGTTGACGTTCTGGAAGTCCATCCGGATGGCCATCGAGCCCGTCTTTTCCTCGATGCCCGCGGTCGAAGGCCAGGTGTCGCCGACCTTGACCGGCTTGCCCGGCAGATCGGGGAAGAACATCTTGAAGCCGGAGGAGAGATTGCGGCTTTCGCCGGCGATATCATAGGTGATCGCCTCTGCGCCGGAGACGTCGAGCTCCTGCCCGGTCGGCGAGAGGACCATGTCGAAGCCCTTGCCCTTGATCGAGGTCAGGTCCGGGGACATGTCGCCCTGGACGCTCGTCACGGCGATGGCCATGTCGTTGATGGTCACCCCGAGGAGCAGGTTCTTGTCCTTGAGGCCTTTGCCCTTGAAGGTGAACTTGCTCGTGCCCTTGGTCTCCGTGTTCACGGACTGGCCCTGGACCTCCATGACTTGGGCTTCTTCGCTCGAGTTCAGGTAGTTCAAGGACTTGTCGGCCGCGAGCTTGTATTCCAGGGTGACGGTCTTGCCGGCGCCCTGGGGCGCGGCGGACGAGGGGATGGCCGCGCCGGCGCCGAGGATCAGAGCAACGGCGGCCACGGTCATAAGGGTCTTCTTCAGAGCCGTTTTTCGCATAGGTTTCTCCTTTAAGAATCCATACGATTTTAGCACGAAAGCGGTTTTCGGCCTAGATAAAGAAGGCGGCGGGGGAGGCCCCGCCGCCCGTTAGATCGGACCAGATCCGTTCCGGCTCGGCTCAGCAGCACTTCTTGGCGCCCGCCGCGGCATGGACCTTCTTGATGAAGTCCCAGACCTCGGGGGCGATCATGTTGTACTCCTTCGGGATCGCCCCGGCGTTGTAGGCCTTGGCGATCTGGGCCTTGAGCTGCGGCTGGCCGCCGTAGACCTCGTTGAGGAGCGCCGTCCAGCGCCGGCCCAGGTTCTGGGCCTTCTCGCTTGCCGGGTCGAGCCCGAGGCTGGCCTTGACCTCGGCGATGAGCGCCTCCCACCGTTTCTGGTAGGCGGCCATGTCCTCCGGCGTGTACTTTTTCCCGAGCTCCCGGAATTGCTTCAGCTCCTCTTCCGTGAAGAACTTCTCGTGCCAGGCTTTCTTGACGTCTTCGCCCATTTGAATGACCTCCATGATCTTGATGAGTTTGTCCTTGTGGAGGCGGCCGTCCTTCTCGAGGCGGATGAGGACCTGGTCGATCGCCCGCGAGGCCTCGCGAAGCCGCGCGATCTCGTCCTTGACCGCCGCCGCCTGGACCTTGAGGGCCTTGACGGCCTCGTAGCCCCGGCTGTCGAGCAGGCGCTTGATCTCGTCGAGGGAGAAGCCCATGAACTTCAGGGTGACGATCTGCTGCAGCTTGAGCAGGTCGGCGTCGGTGTAGACCCGGTAGCCGTTCGGCCGCTCGAAGCTCGGCCTGAGCAACCCGATCTGGTCGTAATAGTGGAGCGTGCGGACCGTCACCCGCGTCAGCTTGGCGAACTCCCTGACGAGATATCCGTTCTTCTTCATGGCCTTGTCCACGCGGCTATTGTTCACCATGACGTAACGTCAGAGTCAAGTGTTTATCAAAAATATTTCGAGATTCTTCCCCCTGGGGGGAAGGAGAGGGCGGGGTCGTCCCTCAATAAGTAACCAGACCCGCTTTCTTCAAGAGTTCGAGGTGGGCGAGGACGGCCTCGAGGGGCGTCTCGCTCTGGAACTGGGTATCGAGCATCTTCTTGATATCGAAGGCGCTGTTCTTCCCGTCGCAGAGGAGCTGGATCTCGGAGGCGTTGCGCGAGGCCCCGCGTCCTGGCCCGGACGACGGCGCGGGCTCCTTGCCCGCCGCCTTTCGCGCTTCCTGGATCGCGGCCTGGTAGCCCCCGAATCCGCCCTCCCTGATCTTGGGCAGGGGCTTCGGGATGAGGGCCGCCGCCTTCTTCTCGGCCGGCGTGAGTCTCAGATCGACCGGCTTCGTCCCCTTCGCCGCGGCCTGCCTCTGCATCGTTTGATCGATCGTCCGCAGACCGCCGGCCTCGATCGCCGTGACCGAGGCCTTGAGCTCCGCGAGGTAGCGGCCGAACCCGGCCTTGTCCGCCGCGAGCTCGGCGACCGAGTCGAGGGTCGCCCGCTCGTTGCGGGCCGAGGCCTGGATATAGCCGCGCGCCCGCTTGAAGACCGCGGGGAACGCGGCGGCGTCCGCCCGGGCCATCTCTTCGAGGCCGCGGGCCAGCTGGTGGCCGATCCGGGCCGAGGCGTTGGAAACGATCTCCGAGGCGATGCGCCCGGCCTGGGCGTCGTCCGCCGCGGCGATGGTGTAGGCCGAGGCGGCGGTGATGATGACGGCCCGCTTCAACTGCGTCGGGTCGAGCTTGTCCGGCCGGTCCTCGGAGGTGTGATACCACTTGTCGGGCCAGGTGTTGAGGACGACTCCCGGGACGCCGATGGCCCAGTCGTTGAAGACCTCGTGGTCGGACGAGCCGAAGTGGGTGCCGATATAGTAGTACATCGGCTCCTCGCTGCCGCTCGGGGCGACGATGCGGCGGTTCATCTCCTCGTCCATATTGTTCGTGACGTAGGTCCGCGTCGCCTCTCCGACGTAGCGGTAATAGTTCTCGACGACGTCATTGACGTAATGGGGATTGCCGTAGGTCGTGCGCATGACGGTGAAGAAGGCCAGGCTCTTGGTCAGCCAATCGCCGACCATATCGAGGTTGATGTCGCAGAGGGTCCGGGCGATCCGTGCCGCCTCGGCCTTGACGTAGGGGATCGTCCCGGAGAACTCCGGTATCCAGAGGAAGCGGATGGTCCGCTTGGGCCGGGGCAGGCGGCCGTCCGCGATGAGCGTCTGCAGCGTGCGGGCCGCCTCGAGGACGGCCGAAGACCCCGACGAGTTGTCGTTGGCCCCGAACATGGCGTAGCCCTCGAAGATATGGGCCGTGACGATGACCTCCTCGGCGTCCGGGTCCGTGCCGGGGATGGCGGCGACGATGTCCTGAAGATCGGTCTTCTCGGTCTTCGCCTCGACGACGGCATGGACGGAGATCTTCTCGCCCCGCTTGAGCCGGTCGCGCAGCAGGACGCCCTCGCGCGGCGGCACGAGGAAGGCGAACTTGGCCTCGGCGCCGCGGGCGTAGAGGCCGCCCCAGGGCATGAGCAGCGGGTCGAAGAGCGGGCGCGGCGAGGCGAACGAAACGACGCCGGCCGCGCCGTTCTTGAGGCAGCCGAGATTATGGACGGCCCCGGCCGAGCCCGAGGTCAGGAGGATCTTGCCCTTGACGTCGAGGCCCTCGAAGTCCTTGGCCTCGCCCTCCTCGACCCAGACGAGATCGGCCGTGACGTCGGCCGAGGTGCTGCCCGAGGCCAGCATGGCCGTCAGATCGGTATAGGAGGCGATCTTCTGCCGGCCGGGCTTGACCTCCCAGAGCTCGCCCTTGACCCCGTCCCAGGTCTCGCCGCCGGGGAAGCGCTTGATGGTGGCCCCGGGGAGGCCGTATTCGGTGAGCCGGTCGAGGACGTATTGGGCCTCGGCCAAGGTGCCGGCATATTCGGCGGGCTTGCGGTTGCGGGGGAAGCCGCACATGGCCATGACGTGGTTCGCGGCCGTCTCGCCCGAGGCCTCGCCGATGATCTCGTCCATCTGGGCCGGGGCGAGGAACGTCCACTGCAGCCACGGCGTCATCTGGGCAGCGGCGGGGAGGCAGAAGAAAAGGACGGCCAAGGCGAAAAATAGGCATTTCTTGTTCATCATCGCGGGACTCCGTTCAGGCCGATCTAGGATCCTCACCAGCGGTTCCGGCGGACGAGCTCGTCGAGGGCCCGGCGCTTCTTAGGCGCCGGCGCGTCGGCGGCATAGCCGAGCGGCGTGAAGGCCGAGGGGATGACCTCGGGCGGCAGGCCCAGGACCTCGCGGGCCGCCGCCGGGTCGAAGGCCGCGATCCAGCACGTGCCCAGGCCCTCCGCCGCCGCGGCCAGGACGATGTGGGACATGACGATCGTGGCATCGACCTCGGCCGCGTTCCAGCCGTCGGCCTTCCGCACCCATCCTTCGGACGGCACGGCGCAGACGCACAGGACGAGCGGCGCCTGGATGAACCAATCGCGCCCGTAGATCCGGCGCAGGTCGGCTTCGCGGCCTTTGACCGGGATGACGATGACCCGGAAGGCCTGGCGGTTGGCGGCCGTCGGCGCGAGGCGGGCCGCTTCGAGGACGCGGGCGAGCTTGGCGTCCTCGACGGCGTCTGGCCTATAGGCCCGGACGCTGTATCTCTTTTTGATCAGCTCCTGAAAGTCCATCGTTCCTCTCCTTATCCGAGGCGCGGCAGGAAGGCCGGGACACGCTCCCTATATTCGGCATATTCGCGGCCAAAAGCCTGGGCCAACACGTCTTCCTCCGCCCGGATGCGCAGGATCGTTCCCGCAGCGAACAGAGCGATCGAGAGCCCGGCCCCCAGCCACGAGCTGAAACCGATGACCGGAGACAGGAGAAGCAAGGCCATCGCCAGGTAGATCGGATGACGGACGACGGCGAACGGCCCGTCCGTGACGAGCTTGTGGCCCTCGACGACGCGCGCGGCCAATGCCCACTGACGGCCGAGGTGCTTTTTAGCTGCTACGACAAGGGCGATGGCGCCGACAGCCAGGGCCAGGCTCAGAAAGGCCACGGCGGCAAGCGGCCAAAGACCCTTGCCGCCGAACGGGACGACCTCCGGCCGCCGGAGGGTCCAGGCGATCATGTAGCTCAAGCTTTGGAGGATCGCTCCGAGCCGGACTGCGGCCGGGCTCTTCTCGCGCCGGCCCACGACCTGGCCCGGATGCCTAAAGACGATGACGAGAAAGACCGCGAACAGGATGAGCAGGATCAGGAAAAAGAGCCAATAGATATGTGCGATCATCGTCTAGCCGATTACTTCCCTTCGAGGGCGAAGGCGTAGCGGCCGCCGCCGACCTGGACGCGGATGGCGCCGTCCTTGTCGACCGCGCCCGCGACGCCGGTCACGCCGCCGACATATTTGCCGTCCGCCCAGATCGTCTTCCCGCCCTCGCTGACCTTGATGTCGCGAAGGTTGAGCTTGGGGATGACGACCTCGGCCTCCGAGCCGAAGGGGACCGTGACCTCGACCTTGGCCGCGAGCTCCGTCCGTGACCAGGCGCAGGCGATCTCGCCGCGCACCGTCCGCGTCGAGCCCGAGGCGTGGGCCAGGTCCCGGACCATCCCTGGCGCGAGGACGACCTTCTCGAACCCCGCCGTCCCGGGCGCCAGGTTGATCCCGGCCAGCGCCTTGTAGAGCCAGGCGCCGACGCTGCCGAACATGGGGTGGTTGTGCGAGTTCATGGACGGCCCCTCGCGCTTCTGCCACAGCTCCCAGAGCGTCGTCGCCCCGCTCCCGATCATGTAGCCCCAGCTCGGATAATCGGTCTTGCAGGCGATGTCGTAGGCCAGGTCGTTGTTCCCGTCACGGGTCAGGAGCTCCATGATGTACTTGGTGCCGATGATGCCGGTCGTCAGGTGCGAGTTGTGCTTGTAGACGACGTCGTCGAAGAGCCGGCCCGACGCGCCGCCCTCCTTCTCGGTCGGAATCCCCAGGAAGAGCGGCAGAGTGTTGGCCGTCTGCGAGCCGTCGCCGTAGTTGCCGGTCTTGGCGTCGTAGAATTCCCGGTTAAAGGCGACCCGGATGTCGGCAGCGAGCTTGTCGTAGAGGGCCGCGTCCTGGGTCTTGCCGAGGACGCGGGCCGCGTCGGCCAGGACCTTGACGTCATAATAATAGTAGAAGGACGAGACGACGGGGCTGGGACATTTCTCGACGGCCACCCAGTCGCCGTAGTGGCTCCACTTGAGGACGCCGTTCTCGGCCGTCGAGCGCAGGAACTCGACGTACTTCTTGAGCCCGTCATAATGTTCCTCGAGGACGCGCGTGTCGCCGTAATACTGATACATGTACCAGCCGATCAGGGGATAGGCCGTGCCCCAGGCCGGGTCGGCCGGCCGCGAGCCCCAGATGTGGGGCACGGTGTCGGTGATGCGGCCCTTCTCGTCCTGCACGTCGCGGATGTCGCGCATGAAGTTCGTGTAGAACGCGGCCATGTCGAAGTTCATGATCGCTTCCTCGGCCGTGCCCTGGGCGTCGCCCATCCAGCCCATGCGTTCGTCGCGCTGGTCGCAGTCAGTCGGGATGCTGTGGAGGTTCGTCTTCTGGCCCCAGGTGATGATACGTTGCAGGCCGTTGAGGATGTCCTTGGAGGCGGCGAAGCTGCCGATCGGTTCGACGGCGCTGTGCACGACCCGGCCGCGGATCGCCTCGAGCGTCGGTGTCCCGGGGTAGCCCGTGACCTCGACGTAGCGATAGCCGTGATAGGTGAAGCGCGGCTCCCAGACCTCCTCGCCCTCGCCTTTGAGGATGAAGTGGTCCTCGGCCTGGGCGGCGCGCAGGTTCTCCTGGTTGAGGGTGCCGTTCTCGTAGAGGAGCTCGGCGAAGCGCAGCCGGACGTCCGTGCCGCGCGGGCCGCTCATCCGCAGGCGGGCCCAGCCGCTGAAGTTCTGGCCCATGTCGAAGATGTAGGCGCCGGGAAGCGGGCTCGACATCTTGAACGGCACGATCGTGTCCACGACCTGGATCGCGGGCATGAGCTCCGCCGAAAGGACGCCGGCTGGGCCCTTGACGGCCTCGGCCGCGGGCCAGGCCGTGTCGTCGAAGCCGGGGCGTTCCCAGCCCGGCGTCTCGCGGCGGGCGTCGTAGGTCTCCCCGTCGTAGACGCTGTCGGCGAGGATCGGGCCGTCGGCGCCCTTCCATGACGTGTCGCTGACGACGCTCGCGGCCGTCCCGTCCTCGAGCTCGACGTTGAGCTGGAAGAGGAGGGCCCGCGATTTGTACCAGCCGTTGCCGAGGTTCACGGCCACGGCGTTGGCGCCGTCGCGCAGGGCGTTCGTCACGTCGTAGGTCGCATAGAGGACGCGCTTGTCGTAGGTCGTCCAGGCCGGGTCGAGGACGCGGTTGCCGGCCTTGCGGCCGTTGATCCGAAGCTCGTAGTAGCCGAGGCCGGCGATATAGGCCCGGGCCCGCTTGACCCGGCCCTTCAGCGCGAATTCCTTGCGAAGCTGGTTCTTGGCCCCGATCCAGACGCCCTTCCAATCGCCCTTGTCGAGGAGCCCGGTGTCGAAGCGGGCGGCGGCGCTCCAGGGGCTCTCGCGTCCGTCCCGGTCCCAGACCCGGACCTTCCAGAAATAGGACCGGCCGCTCACGAGGGCCTTGCCGGCGAAAGCGACCTGGATGGACTTGGGCGAGGCGACCTTGCCGCTCGCCCAGATATCGCCCTCAGCCGCTTTCGGGTCGGACGAGACGACGATCTCGTAGGCCGATTGGACCTGGCCGCGCTCGGGATGATCGACGATCCAGAAGAACCGCGGCTTGGCCATGTCGATGCCCATCGGGTCGACGAGGTATTCGCAGCGCAGCGAGACGGGGGCGGCCGGCCCGGCGCTTTCCGCCGCCGAGACGACCGGCGCCAGGGCCAGGGTCGAAACGATCACGACCGCCGCCGCGCAAAGGGTATTGTTCAGGGTCATGGGAACCTCCTGCTCATCCGGTCCCCCCTAATTACCATAGAGCCGACGGGGGGTCAATGCGGGCAACGAAGGCGGAAGTCGGGGGGTTCCGCTATAATAGAATGTTATGCCACGAAAGGAACGCATGTCTCTCAAGAAGACGGTATGGATATCGTCAGGGGCAGCGGCGCTGGCCGTCCTGGCCCTGCTCGCCGTCGGCTTCAAGTACTCCGTCGAGAAGGGCGGATACGACCTGTCCCGGTTCCGCCGGGAAAGCAGTCTGAGCTCGGTCCCCAAGGAGTTGAGGGGCCTCGTTGCCTCGAACCCCGAGGCCGTCCGGGCCATCCTCTCTGAGAAGCGGGATCGCGGCCTGCGGTTCGCCGTCGTCGGTGACACGGCCTCCGACCACAACGCCATCTTCAAGGGCTTCCTCAAGGAGATCGCCGCCCTCGAGCCGCGCCCCTCGTTCATCGTCCACCTGGGCGACCGGGCCGTTTCGCCGATCATCGAGTCCTACGGGGCCTACCTCAAGGACATCCAGGACTCGCCGTGCCCCATCGTCCATGTCAACGGGAACCACGACCTCCGCGAGGAAGGCGACCGGATCTCGCGGGCCTTCTTCGGCGAAGGGGACTTCTTTTTTGACGAAGGCGACATGCGCTTCATCTTCATGGACGACAACCCCGAGCACGGGCGGCGAGGCGGTCACGGCGGCTTCAGCCGGGCCCAGCTCACTTGGCTCGAGGACAAGCTCAAGGCCCCGCGGCCGGCCCGGAAGTTCTTCTTCGCCCACATGCCGCCCCAGGTCCCGTTCAAGAAGATCGATCCGGGACTTGCGGCCCTCTTCACCCCGCCGCTCGACAACGAAAGGGACTTCCTGGATCTCATTGCCCGCTACCATGTCGTCATGGCCGCCTTCGGCCACCGGCACGTTCACGCCTCCGAAGTCTATAACGGCGTTCTCATGGTCATCACGGGCGGCGGCGGCCAAAGGAACTTTTTCGACCCGAAAGTGAACGAGCCGCTCTTTACCAAAATGCGGCACTATACGCTCGTGGATATCCCGGATGCGGGATCGTCCGGTCCGTTCGAAGGCGTGCTGACCTGCATGGGCCGGGCCCATAAGGTCCTGTCCGTCATCTCCTTCTCCCAGCCGGATCTCGTCGCCGGCGGCGGCTCTGTCGCTCTCCGCCCCTACCCCGAGCCCGTCCCCAGCTCTCTTCGGCTCGGTATGGATCCCGATCTGGCCCGGGCCCACCCGTCGAGCCGGATGCCCTAAGGGCGCTTTACCCGCGCAGTTGACAAGCCGGCGCCTCAGACCTACTATTTTATCAAGGAGCAGGCCCTTTCAGCCGCGAGCCGGACCGTTCATCCTTCGTTCATCGAAAGCGAGTTCAGAGGAGGACAGGATGAGGTTCCGCCGTTTTTATCTTCTTCTTTTGGCCATAGGGGTTTCGTTATTCGCGCTGTCGTGCGCCGGCCCGTCGACCTCCCCCAAGGCCGGCCTAAACATCGTGGCCATGACCGGCACCCAGCCGGGCAGCGTGACCTTCACTATTGGCGTGAAGAACACGGGGACCGCGACCGAGCGCCTGACCTTTGGCAGCTCGCAGTTCTTCGAAATCGAGGTCCGGAACGTCAGCGGGCACCTGGTCTGGCAGTTTTCCGCTGGCAAGTACTTCCTGGACCTGCTCTGGGGCTTTGATCTCGCCCCCGGCGAAAGCAGCCAGGTCCAAGAGACGGTCTGGGACCTCAAGGGGAATGACGGGGACCTCGTTCCTCCCGGGCTCTATAACGCCACGGTCTACATCACCAACAGCCCCAGGAACGAGGACCTCTCGACCGTCATCCGCTTGACCATCTAGCGGTCGGGGACCTGCTAAGAGGTCTTGACCGTGATCCCGCGTCTCAAGCTCCGCCCGCCCTCTTTGACACTGCCGACCAGATCTCTTCCAGTCCGAGCTTCCGGACCCAGGTCTCGAGATAAGCGAAGTCGATGTCCCCGGCCGAGATTTTGAGGATGCCCGCGATATCGCGCAGGTGCTTCTCGGAACGCCCCTGCCGATAGAAGTCCATCTTCTTCAGGATCACGTCCTCGGGAGAGGCGAAGTCGACCTCGGTATCTTCGAGGGGCCTGAGCCGCCGGGTCCGCCGGAAACGGCTCTGATCAAACTCGTCGCCCCGGGTGATCATGATGTCGATCTTCAGGCCGGAGCCGGGATGGATGATATTGAACTGGGACGTGGTACGGATGGCCCGCTTGGCGGACCCCTCGTCGAAATAGAATTCGCCCGCCGGATAGCAGCTCTTGAGCCGGGGGATCTTATCTTCGCTAAGATCGGCCACGATATCGATATCGTTCGTCAGCCTCGGCTCGCCGTAGGCAATGGCAGCGACAGCGCCCGTCACGAAATAGCGAATGCCGTTCTTGTCAAAGCACCGAGCGGCGTGTCTCAGGAGCTCATCCTGTTCCATGAGACATCCTTCGTGCGACTTCTGCCTTGACGGCGGGGTCGTCCCATCCGGGGTGCTGGGACCGGAGGAGCCTTTCGAGCATTGTCCTTGTGGAGGTCCATAGCCCGAACGCGATGCGGAGCCGCTCGGCGGGTGTCTTGCTTTTGAAAACGGCGGCCATCTCGTCGGCGACGACTTCCGGTTCCATGATAGGGCTGGACATGACGGCCAAGCCTATGTTCGCACAGGTCTCGAAGGCCGTCAATCACCATTCCCCCTTGTCGCGGCCGCCCTCCTTGGCAGGGAAGGGGTTGAAAGGTCACACCGGTTCTGATATAATCCGCCAGTCTTTGATGCCCGGGAACGGGGTCAGAGACTCTCCCCGGTGGGGCTGTAGCTCAGTTGGGAGAGCGCTTGAATGGCATTCAAGAGG
>CAZIQR010000082.1:0-12169 GCA_964541055.1 uncultured Eubacteriales bacterium | reverse complement strand
TGGTCCTGGACGCGCTGGGGGTCGAGCGGCGGCGGGCCTGCCGTCTTCGGATCCTGCCCCGAGGCGGGGATGAGGAGGGAGAGGAGGATGAATATCACGCCGGCGACGCCGAGAGCCGCCGCGGTCCGACGATGAGGCCGTCTGTTCATGTGTTTCTCCTTGTCGAGGGCGACATCAATTAAGCACACCCAACGGCCTCCGTCAATCCTGGACCATTGATGCTTCCTTGACGGGGGAGGGGACACCCCGGCTTTTTCCCGTTGTGCTATACTCCGGGCCATGAAAAAGACGACGGTCCTGCTATTGGGTTTGTCCCTGATCGTGCTCCTGGCCGGCCCGGCCTTGCCCGCGAGGGCCGAGAGCCGCGGCGTCGAGCATGGCCAGCGCTACGACCGCCTGGTCGTCCGCAACGTGACCGTGATCAACGGCAACGGCACGCCGGCGCGCGGGCCGATGGACGTCATCGTCGAGGGCAACAAGATCACCGACGTCCGCGGGGCCGACCGCCGTCCGGACGCCTACAAGAGCGAGGCCCACGTCCTCGACGGGACCGGCCTGTACCTCCTGCCGGGCTTCATCAACAGCCATATTCATCTTCATGACGAGCGGGCCGGGATCCCGCAGCCTTTTGAATATGAATACAAGATCTATATGTCGTGCGGCGTGACCACGGTACGGGACGTCGGCACCGATCCCAAAAAGGCCGTGGCCGAGCGCCGCAAGAGCCAGGAGGGCTCGATTGTCGCCCCGCGGATCTACGTCTACATGGTCGCCGGCGGCCGGACGCCCGAAGAAGGCCGGAAGTCCGTCCGGACCATCAAAGAGATGGGAGGCGACGGGGTCAAGATCTTCGGCATGGACCGGGACATCATGGCCGCCATCACCGACGAGGCGACGAAGCTCGGGCTCAAAGTGGCCCATCACATGGCCGTCGAGGAGACGGATGCCCGGGACGCGGCCGCCCTCGGCGTGGACACGATCGAGCACTGGTACGGCATCCCGGACGCGGCGTTGAAGGGCTCGCAGAACTTCCCGCCGTCCTATAACTTCAACAACGAGAGCGACCGCTTCCGCTGGGCGGGGCGCCTTTGGCGCGAGGCCGATCCAGCCAAGCTCGATGCCGTCCTCAATGAAATGGTCAAGGCGGGCGTCGGCTGGATCCCGACCTTCAGCACCTATGAGGCTTGCCGTGACATGACCCGGGCCCGCAACCTGCCCTGGTTCAAGGAGTATCTCCACCCGGCCCTCGAGGAGTATTTCAAGCCCAGCCCGTCCCGCCACGGCGCTTTCTCGTGGGGCTGGTCGACCGAGGACGAGATCGCTTGGAAAGAGAACTACCGGATCTGGATGAAGGCCGTCCGCGACTTCGCCGACAAGGGCGGGGTCGTCGGCGCGGGCGACGACGCCGGATTCATCTACACCCTTTACGGCTTCACCTTCCTGACCGAGCTCGAGATGCTCCAGGAGGCGGGCTTCCATCCGCTCGACGTCATCCAGTGCGCCACGGTCAACAACGCCAAGTTGATGGGCCTCGAGGACCGGCTGGGCCGTGTGCGGCCGGGCTATCTGGCCGACCTCATCCTCGTCGACGAGAACCCGCTGGCCAACCTCAAGTACCTCTTCCCAACGGGCGTCCTCGACATCAAGGACGGGAAGGCGGTCGTGCGGGGCGGCATCAAGTGGACGATCAAGGACGGCATCGTCTACAGCACGCCCCGGCTGATGCAGGACGTCAAGGACATGGTCGCCGCCGCCCGCTCCGGGCGCTAGACGGCCAGCTGTTCGACCGCGAGCTTCGTGACGTCCGGCTGGCCGAAGCCGAACTCCGCGGCCTTGACGTCGTCGTATTCGCCCTTTCCCTCTGGATACACCCAAAGGGCATGGTTGGGGAAGATGGGCGAATTGTGATATATCAGCGAAGAAAATGAGCGCTCGCCGAACGGCCTTGGGACTTATCCCGCTGGCTCTCTGGCTCTGGCCGGCCGTCGCCATGGCCGTCGCCGCGTCGTCCCAAGAGAAGCCCGTCCCGAAGCCGGACGACCCGCGCACTGTCAAGACGGTGGCCGCCGCCCCGGCCGGCGGGTCGATCGTCGTCGACGGCGTCCTCTCCGAGCCCGCCTGGCAGGCGCCGGGCACGACCGGCTTCACCCAGCGTGATCCGCTCGACGGCCGGCCCGCGACTGAATCGACCACGGTCTGGGTCGCCTTCGACCGCAACAATATCTATGTCGCCGCCCGGATGACCGATTCCGAGCCGGCGAAGATCGTCGGCCGCCTGGGCCGCCGCGACGCCGAGGTCGAATCGGATTGGTTCGAATTCGGCCTTGATCCCTATCACGACCGGCGCAGCGGCTACTATTTCGGCGTCAATCCCCTCGGCTCCATCCAGGACGGCACGATCGCCAACGACACCGACCTCGACTCGACCTGGGACGGCGTCTGGGAGAGCGCGGCCCGGGTCGACGCGACGGGCTGGACGGTTGAGATCCGGATCCCCTTCGATCAGCTCCGCCATAATCCGTCGGTCTCTCAGGTCTGGGGCGTCAATTTCGTGCGCACCATCAAGCGCAAGAACGAGGAGGACTGGTTTGCCTGGGTGCCCAAGGAGGAGAGCGGCACGGTCTCGCGGTTCGCCGAGCTCACCGGCCTCGCCGGGATCGCCTCGGGCCGGCGCCTCGAGATCTCGCCCTTCGCCCTGTCCAAGGCGACCCTGAGCCCGGCCGTCCCCGGCGACCCGTTCCAAACCGGGCACAAGGCCCTCGCCGGGGCGGGGTTCGACCTCAAGGGGGGCCTGAGCAGCAACCTGACCCTCGACCTCTCGGTCAACCCGGACTTTGGTGAGGTCGAAGTCGATCCGGCCATCATCAACATCAGCGATGAGGAGACCTACTACCAGGAGAAGCGGCCCTTCTTCATCGAGGGCTCGAGCATCTTCAACTTCGGCCGGGGCGGGCCCAACGTTTACCGCATGTTCGGCTGGGAGGACCCCTTCCTCTTTTACAGCCGCCGCATCGGCCGCAGCCCGCAGGGCCGGCCCTCGACCGCGGGGTTCATCGACATGCCCGACTGGACGACCATCCTCGGCGCGGCCAAGATCACGGGCAAGATCGGCCGCGATTTCAATCTCGGCGTGGTCGGCGCGGCCACGGCCCGCGAGAACGCTCAGATCGATCTCGACGGGGTCCGCTCATCGGCCGAGATCGAGCCCTTTAGCACCTACGGGGTCGCCCGCGGCCTGAAGGAGTTTGGCGAGGGGCGGAGCGGCCTCGGCTTCATGGCCACGGCCATGGCCCGGGACCTGGGTCAGGGTCCGCTCCAGGGTTTGCTGACGCGGGACGCCTTTGCCTTCGGCCTCGACGGGTGGACGTTTCTCGACAAGAACAGGGGCTGGGCCCTGGCCGGATGGGGCGCGGCGTCGACCGTCCACGGCTCGACCGCGGCCATCACCGCCCTCGAGCGCTCGGCGCTCCATTACTTCCAGCGCCCGGACGCGGACTGGGTCGAGGTCGATCCGAACGCGACCTCGCTCTCGGGCTGGGCGGGCCGCCTCTACGTCAACAAGCAAAAGGGCAACATCGTCTTCAACGCCGCGATCGGGGCCATGTCGCCCGGCTTCGAGACGAACGATCTCGGCTACCACAACCGCGGCGACGTCATCAACGGCCACGTCGAGGCCGGCTACCGGTGGCTGCAGCCGGGGCGGCTCTTCCGCCATTGGACCGTGACGTCCTCCTACTACCGGAACTACGACTTCGGCTGGAACCGGGTCGGGGAGTACATCTACCTCGACGGCAAGGCGACTTTCCTCAACTATTGGAAAGCCGCCCTCCACCTCGACTGGGAACCGCCCAAATACAGCCATTGGCTGACGCGCGGCGGCCCGTTCGCCTACTATCCGGCGGGGGAGACGGTCCGCGTCGAGCTCAGCGGGGACGATCGCCGGCCGCTTGTCCTCGAGGGCAGCGTCCAATACCGCTATCACCCGAGCGGCGGCTACAACTACACCTTCGCCGCCGGCCTTATCTGGAAGCCGAGGCCGAACTTCAACCTGGAGGTCGGCCCGAGCTACACCTGGCGCTATTCGCAGGGACAGTGGGTGCGGAGCGTCGTCGATCCCCTCAAGACCTCGACCTACGGCGTGCGCTATGTCCAATCGGACATCATCCAGAAGACGCTGCCGATCGAGACCCGGATCAGCTGGACGTTCACGCCGCAGCTGAGCCTCCAGGCCTATCTCCAGCCGTACCTGGCGGTGGGCGACTTCTTCGCCTTCAAGGAGCTGCGCGCGGCGCGGACGTTCGACTTCGATTTCTACGGCAGCTACGACGGCTCGACGATCAGCCGGTCGGCGAGCGGCATCTACACCGTCGATCCCGACGGGCCCGGCGGGCCGGCGGCGCCGTTCACGTTCATCGATCCGGACTTCAGCCTCAAGTCCCTTCGGGGGACGGTCGTCCTGCGCTGGGAGTACCGTCCGGGATCGATGCTCTATCTCGTCTGGACCCAGAGCCGGGCCGACTATTCCGATCCCGGCGATTTCGATCTCTGGCGGGACATGGGCGACATCTTCCAGGCCAAGGGCGACAACATCTTCATGATCAAGTTCACGTACCGCTTCGCGGTCCGCTGAGCTTGACCAGCGTCGCTCCCCAGCCGCCGGCATCGAGGCCGGCGTCCCTGAAGCTCGCGACGCGCGGGTCTTTCTTCAGCAGGCCGTGGACGATGGCCTTGAGCGTCCCTGTGCCCTTGCCGTGGATGATGCGGATCTCGGTGATCCCGCGCCGCAGGCACTCGCCGATATACTCCGGGACGAGGTCCTTGACTTCCTTGGGACTGAAGGTGTGGAGGTCGAGGACGCCGTCGATCGGCAGCTCGAAGGGCTCGTCCGCCATAGGGGGATTCTAGCGGAAAAACCGGGCAAAAGACACGGTCCATCGTTTGACATTCGGACCCGACTTCGCTAGATTAGAGGGGCTTTTTGGCCCGCTAGCTCAATTGGTAGAGCAGCAGACTCTTAATCTGCGGGTTGTAGGTTCGAGTCCTACGCGGGTCATTTTTCATTTCCCCTCGACTCCTCAAGAGGCCGGAATAGGTCTATAATCGGGCCGCCGCGATGCGCCAGATCCTGCTCGTCCTGGTCTTCCTCGCCCTGACGGTCCTGGCCATCCCCCTCCTCGCGTTCTGCGCCCTGTTCGGGCTGCGGGACTTCTACCTGGCCTGCGGGGCCTGGATGATGCGGATCGGGCGATGGATCCTCGGCGTCCCGGTAGAGGCCGTCGGCCGCGACCGTCTCGACCGGAACATTCCCTACGTGTTCATGTCCAACCACGTCAGCTTTCTCGACGCGCCGCTGCTGCTGACGGTGATCGACCGGCCCGTCCGCTTCATCGTCAAGCGCTTCGTCTTCCGCATCCCGATCTTCGGCCTGGGCATGCGCTTCGCCGGCTACGTGCCGCTCGACAAGGAGGGCGTGGGGGAGGGGCGGAAGCGGATCGCCCTGGCGGCCTGCCTGATCAAGGAGAAGGGCTATTCTTTTCTCGTCTATCCCGAAGGCACGCGCAGCTGGAACGGCGCTCTCCAGCCTTTCCGCCGCGGCGGCTTCTACCTCGCCCTCGCCGCGCAAACGCCCATCGTTCCGGTCTCGATCAAGGGGACCTATGAGATGATGCCCCGGGTCAGCTGGTGGATCCGCCGCGGCCCGGTCCGGATCGTCTTCCACGAGCCCGTCGGCGTCGCGGGCTATTCCTCCGAAATGATGCCCGAGCTCATGGAGCGCGTCCGGACGGCTATCGCCTCCGTGTCGTAGGGCGCGAATTGTGCCCCGCCGCGTAAAGAACTACAATCAGTCTACCAAATTATCCCGAGGGCATGAAGAGGCCAACCATGAGCAAGCTGCGGATCGGGCGGCGCGATTTTCTCAAGACCGTGGCGGCGGCCGCGGCCTTGCCTTCGCTAAAGGGGACAACCCCCTCCGGGAACGGCTCTCTTCCGGCGTTCGACGCCAAGGGGCTGCCGACCATGACGCTCGGCAAGACGGGCGCGGTCGTGCCCCGCATCGGCATCGGCCTCGGCAGCCGGTTCTGCGCCGTCGAGGACGAGGACAAGGCCCAGGCCATCCTCGAGGCCGCGCTCGCGAGCGGCTTCTATTATTGGGACACCGCCGCGAACTACACCAACAAGGCGATCGTCAGCGAGGAGCGCATCGGCCGGGTCCTGGAGCGCCGCCGCAAGGAAGTCTTCCTGGCCACCAAGTTCGAGGAGCGGACCTACGACGGGGTCATGCGCCAGCTCGAGCAGAGCCTCAAGCGGCTGCGCACGGACCGCCTCGACCTCTATCAGGTCCACCTCGTGGCCTCCATGGCCGACCTGGACACGCTCGGGCTGCGGGGCGGGGCGCTCGACGCCCTGCGCAAGATCAAGGACGAGAAGATCGCCCGCTTCATCGGCTTCTCGGGCCACGCCGACGCGGCGGCCATGGCCGAAGCAGCCCGGCGCCACGATTTCGACACGATGCTCATCGCCCTCAACCACTACGAGGAGCGGCGCGGCGATCTCGAAGGAGGGGCCATCCCGGCCGCGGCTGCCAAGAAGATGGGGGTCATGATCATCAAGTCCGTCCGCCCGCGCGAGACGGTCGCCGGGCTCGCCGCCTCCGATCTGATCCGCTACGCCCTCAGCCTGCCGCTCGTCCACTCGGCCGTCGTCGGCACGGACGGGATCGACATCGTCCGCAAGAACGCCGCCCTGCTCCGCGATTTCAAGCCGCTCACGCCCGAGGAGATGTCGCGGCTCACGATCAAGCTCGAGCCGTTCTTCGCCGGCGCCTCGCTGCCCTGGATGAGGCCCGGATACCGGGACGGCGAGCCGTGTTGACCCGGCGCGCCGCCGCCGCCCTGGCCGCTGCGGCCGTCCTGATCCTCGCGGCCTGCCGCGAGCCCGCTCCGGGACAGTCGCGCGTCGTCACGTACGACTTTGAGACGGGCTCGGCCCAGGGCTGGCGGCCGAACGACCCGGCCCACTGGCGCGTTGTCGACGACCAGGGCTCGAAGGTCTACGAGCTCACGGCCGTGGGCAGCCAGGGTCCGGTCCGGGCCCCGACCTCGATCTCGGTCCTTGCCGGCCACGATGTCTCGTCCTTCGAGTTCGCCGGCCGGATGAAGTGCTATACCGACCCGGCCGTGCCCGGCCGCGACATGTGCGTCTTCTTCCATTATCAGGACCCGACGCACTTTTATTACGTCCATTTCTCCGCCGAGAGCGCCGAGGTCCACAATATCATCGGCCTCGTCAACGGCGCGGACCGGGTCAAGATCAACGTGGAACCGGCAGGCGGCTCCGTCTTCCGCCTGACCGACCGGTCCTGGCATGCGTTCAAGGTGGTTTGCGACGGGGCGACGGGCGAGATCCGGGCCTATCTCGACGATTTGGCCGCGCCCATCCTGACCGCCCGCGACCGGACCCTCACCCACGGCCTCGTCGGCGTCGGCTCTTTTGACGACACCGGGGCCTTCGACGACCTCAAGCTCACGATTCTGGCTCGATAGCTGGCGCAAGCCCGCCTCGGACCACGCTCCGGCATGATTTTGCGGCTCGTCCCTTCTCTGATAATATGGACGGCGGGAGTATCCCGAGATTCTCATTGACGGAGCCGCGACTGATGGCCAATCCGTTCAAGTCTTTCTTTAGGCCGGCGCAAGACGTCAAGCCGGAGGACGAGGCCTGCCTTCTCCTCAACGACGCCGGGGAGCTCGACGCGGCCATCGCCGGGCGGGACAAGCTCATGGTCCTGTTCTATGCCTCCTGGTGCCCGTTTTCCCAGGCCTTCCTCAGGATCTACCGGGAG
Organism: uncultured Eubacteriales bacterium; assembly: GCA_964541055.1. Lineage (GTDB taxonomy): Bacteria > Acidobacteriota > Aminicenantia > Aminicenantales > Saccharicenantaceae > RBG-16-66-30. Next base: position 4,326 of record CAZIQR010000082.1, on the reverse strand, counting down.
CACGCCCGGGCCGGCGATCCCTGCTACTCGCGCATCGTCGTCGACGACACCGACCCCCTCGTCGACCGGTACGATATCCAGGTCTACCCGACCGTGCTGTTCTTCGAGAAAGGGCGTCTCGTCCGCCGCCTCGACGGCGGCTACCATCGCGGCCTGTCCCAGAAGCAGCTCCAGGATTTCGCCCGCCGCTGCGCGGTCAAGTGAAGTGAAACGCTACGACCTGGCCATCACCCATGACTGGGAATATGACCGGGACTTCGTCCGGCTGGTCGAGGGCGCGGCCGGCGCCCGCGGCCTGGCGACGCTGCTCGTCGCCCCTTCCGACATTCACGCCGTTCTCGAGGACTACCGCTCCGGCGCGACCGACTTCCGCCTCCTCTTCGACCGGGCCTCTGGCGCATCGCCGGAATTCATCGGGCTCCAGGCCCTGGCCGTCGAGCGCGGCCGGGACGTCCTCGACCCCCTCGACAGGATCCGCTGGGCCTCGGACAAGGCCACGATGCATCTCGAGCTCCTCTCGGCCGGCCTCGCGGCGCCCCACACGATCATCCTTCCGTCCTACGCCGCGCAACCCGAGACGCGGGTCTCGCCGGCTGATCTGGCGCCGCTCGGCGTTCCGTTCGTCATCAAGCCGGCCAACACCACCGGGGGCTCGCTCGGCGTCGTCGCCGACGCTTCGACCGCGGCCGACGTGACGGCGGCGCGCCGGACCTATCCGGCCGACAAGTACCTTCTCCAGGAGAAGGTGCGTCCCGAGGTCCTGGACGGGCGCCGGTTCTGGTTTAGGGGCTTCTACGTCCTCGGCGAGGTCCACCTGACCTGGTGGGACGACCGCACCCATGTCTACGACGAGCTTTCCTACGCGGAGGCCGGGGCGCGCGGCCTCGCGCCTCTCTACGCCATGGTCCGGACGATCGCCCGCGTCTCCAAGCTCCGCTTCTTCTCGACCGAAGTCGCCCGGGACGCCGCGGGCCGTTTCGCCGTCGTGGATTATGTCAACGAGATCTGCGACATGCGGCTGCGGTCGGCCCACCCCGACGGCGTCCCCGACGCGGTCGTGCGCCGCATCGCCGACCGGATCGCCGCCTATGCCGCCGGGCCCCTGCCGCTCGAACGCGCTCCCGAGGAGGATTAGATGAAACTGCGCGGCCTCATCATCGGCCTGCTTCTGGCCATGGTCATCGCCTATGCCATTTTCTTCACGCCTGTGGCCAAGCACGACAAGGCCGGCCTCGAGATCATGGTCGACAAATACCTCGAATCGAAGATCAAGCTGACCGAGGTCAATCTCGAGGCCTTGTCGCGCGAGGTCCTCTCGTTCTCCACTGAAGGGGAGGGACTGCCCGATTCGCTCGACGCCCTGCGGCGCTTCCACCCGACCGCCGGCGCCCTGCCCGACGCTTGGGGAACGCGGATCCGCTACCAGCGGCTCTCCGATTCGTCGTTCCGGCTGACGTCGGCCGGTCCGGACAAGGCCTTCGACACGGCTGACGACATCGTCAAGGATTTTTGACGAACAACCTCTTCAGACGGGCCCAGAAGGACCTCCTCGGCGGGGCCTCCTCGATCTCGAGGCGGCCGGCCGAGCGGCGGAAGGGGGCCTTGGGCGGGACATACGGCGCGTGGCGCAGCAGGGCCAGGTCGTACTCCTTGCGCTTGTCCGGATCGCGCAGCGTTTGGAAGGCCTCCTGGACGCGCTCGAGGACGGCGCCGCGCTCGGCCTCGGAGACGAGCCCGTAAAGGGCGAGCGAGCCGTCCTTGAAGGTGGCCAAGGCCGCCTGGTAGGCCTCCCAGATCTCGTCCTGCGAGGCGGTCCTTTCGACCGACAGGAGCTCGTAATAGTTCCAGTCTCCGATCGTCTTCAGCATCAGGTGTTCGGCAGGCGGATCTCGGGGGGCGTCCGCAGGGTGAACTCGATCGAGTAAGCCAGCTCCTCGGACATCTGGCGGATGGCCTTGGCCGCGGCCGAGTTCCGGTGGTCCGGGTAGTACGGCCGCAGGGCCCGGAGCGAGCCCGGCACGTCCTCATCGTAAGGGACGGCGCCGAGGTACTTGATGTCGATGAGCAGATACTTGCGGGCCACGTCGGCGACGGACCGCCCCAGCCGGGCGTCCTCCTCGCCGCGGGCCTTGTTCATGACCAGGCAGGGCCGGAAGGTCCGCAGGGCCCGGTAGAGGATGGTCCCGTAGGACCGGTCGGTCTCCATGAGGTTCTTGAAGAAGCTGTAGAGCGACTGCGAGTTCTTCTCGATCTGGTCGAGCAGCTTCTGGTGGAGGTCGCGGATCTTGTAGTGGTCCATGTAAAGCTTGAGGACCCGCATGATGCACGACTTGAGGAAAAGATAGGTGTTCTCGATCGAGGTCGGCTCGGGCGTCGTCACGACGAGGCCCGGGTTGGCGCTGAGGAAGAAGTCCAGCGTGTTGTAGGAGCTGCCGGTGCCGAGGTCGAGGATGACGTTCGACGTCTCGAGCTGGCGGACCTGGCGCAGGAGCCGGAGCTTCCGGTAATGGTTGATGTTGGCGATGAAGAGGATGTTCTCCGAGCCCTTGACCAGGCGCAGGTTCGGGAACGGCGTCGGCAGGGCCGCCGCTTCGAGGGTCGGGAGGGTCCCGGTCAGGAAATCGCCCAGGTCGGGGTGGGCCGGCTTGATCCCCAGGAGCGTGTGGAGGTTGGGCGCGCCGAGGTCGGCGTCGAGGAGGACGACGTCGCGGTCGAGCGAGGCCAGGTGGAGGCCGAGGTTGGCGGCCACGAAGCTCTTGCCGGTCCCGCCTTTGCCGCCGCCGACGGCCCAGATCCTCTTTTCCATCGATGACCCTTTAAAAAAACCTTGGCTCCGATACTCTTTTGTATCACAGAGGCCGGCCGAATTCAATTGACTTCACGTTCGGTTTCCCCTAGAATTCGGGCCTTACTCATGGCCTCTCAAGCCCGCCGCAATCCGTTCCTTTTCCCGGTGCTCATCGCCATCGGCGTCGTCGCCGTGCTCGTCGCGGTCAAGTCCCTGGGGCTCGCCTCGCCGCCGGCGCCGCTCGTCCGCGCCGCCCGCTGGCTGGCCACGGCCCTCTTCGCCGCCTACGCCGTCAAGCGACGGTCGCTGACGACCTGGATCATCGTGGCCATGCTCATCGGCGCCGGCATCGGCTACGACTTCCCGGCGGTCGGCACCCAGCTCCGCCTTTTCAGCCTGGTCTTCCTGCGGCTCATCCGGACGATCATCGCCCCGTTGCTCTTCGCCACCCTCGTCGTCGGCATCGCCGGCCACCACGACCTCAAGCAGGTGGGCCGGATGGGCGTGAAATCGCTCGTCTATTTCGAGATCGTCACCACCCTGGCCCTGTTCATCGGCCTCGCGGCCATCAACATCTCGCAGGCCGGCCGGGGCATCAAGCTGCCCCCGGCGCCACAGACGGCGGAGCTCCAGGCGGTCAAGCAGACGGCCTCGGACGTCGTCCTGCACATCTTCCCCGAGAACATCGCCAAGGCCGTCTCCGAGGGGCAGATCCTCCAGGTCGTGATCTTCGCCATCCTCTTCGGGGTCGCCCTGTCCCTCGTCCCCGAGGCCAAGCGCCGTCCGGTCCTCAGCGTGACCGAGAGCCTGGCCGAGGTCATGTTCAAGTTCACGAACATCGTCATGCACTTTGCCCCGATCGGCGTCGGTTGCGCCATCGCCTACACGGTCGGCCACATGGGCCTCGGCGTCCTCGTCAATTTGCTCAAGCTCCTGCTGACCTTCTATGCGTCCATCCTCGTCTTCATCCTCGTCGTCCTCTTCCCGATCGCGCTGCTGATCAAGGCGCCGATCAAGAAGTTCCTGGCGGCCGTGGCCGACCCCGTGGCCCTGGCCTTCGCCACGACGAGCTCAGAGGCGGCCCTGCCCCGGGCCATGGAGGCCATGGAGGCGATCGGCGTGCCGCGCCGCGTCGTCGCCTTCGTCATGCCGACGGGCTACAGCTTCAACCTCGACGGCTCGAGCCTCTACCTTTCGCTGGCCGCGATCTTCGTCGCCCAGGCCGCGGGGGTGCACCTGCCCCTGGGCCAGCAGATCCTGCTCGTCTTCACCCTGATGCTGACGAGCAAGGGCGTCGCCGGCGTGCCCCGCGCCGCCCTGGTCATCCTCCTCGGCACCGTCACCCAGTTCAACCTGCCCGTCGAACCAGTTTTCATCATCCTCGGCATCGACGAGCTCATGGATATGGCCCGGACCTCCCTCAACGTTCTCGGCAACAGCTTCGCCACGGTGGTCGTGGCCAAATGGGAGAAGGAATTCGGGACGGAACACCCCTCCAAGGTGGTCCAGGAAGCCGTCGAGCCCTAAAACTTTCTGCC
>CAZIQR010000081.1:8400-12289 GCA_964541055.1 uncultured Eubacteriales bacterium | reverse complement strand
CGGCATTTGCCGCTGACCCGGCCGCTTGGCCGATCAAAATACGGACTTCCATCTTCTCAGGTCGGCCATCTCCGACGTCCTGTCAAGACGTCATTGGGGGATAACGTATTTTGACCGATTATGACCGAATCCGAAGAAGACCCGATAGGGGATCTAGAATGACGCCAGCTGCTTCTCGATGGCGGCCAGGCGGGCCCTGGCGTCCTCAACCACGGGAGCGAACATGGCGTCCGCCCCGCCCCAAAGGGCCAGGAATTGACGGTAATATTCCGCCGCCTTGGCCAGCTCGGTTTTTATGGATCGAGCGGTGAGGGATCTCCCGGCCCAGCCGTCCTGCGATTTGGCCAGCCGGTAGAGGCTCATCGCGTACAAGTCGCCCTTGTAGGTCCGATTAACGCTGGGACGCGTGACCTTTTCGTACATGAGGTCCGGAACCCCTGGCCCCCCGACGCGCATCGCTTCGGCTAAATAATAGAAATATTCCGGGTCGGCCCCGTCGATGAACGATCCGGGGACGGAGACAAGGTCGACTGCCCGCCAAAGATGGTCGATGGCCTTCCGCGGGTCCCCTTCTTTGAGCGCCTGACGCCCGAGGAGATAGTGATAAGCCCTCATCTGCCGAGGCCTCTGGCTGCGCTCGACGTCTCCCTTGATCTCCTCGGCCAGTTTGGCAAAACCCTCGAGCCTGTCCATCTCCAGGAGGATGACCGCTTTTTGTGCGAGATGGGCGATCTGCGGCTGGCCGGGTGAAAGGCCGATCGCCTCATCGATCTCCTTCAAAGCCCCATTCAGATCGCCCTCGAGCTCGAGGAGATAGGACAACTCCTTGTGGATCCCGGCCACTTTCGGTTGGATCCGCCGGGCTCGATCGCCGCTGACACTTTGAGCGATCTCCAGCCCCCTCTGGAGGGGTTTCTTGGCTGCCTCGATCCGTCCCTGCATCAGGAGCATGTCCCTCGTGCTGGCCAGGGCATCTAGTTGGCACCATGGGTCGTCCTGTTCGAGGACTCGCTCGAACAGCCGGCGGGCAGCCGGAAAGTCCTTGTTGAAAAGACGGATCCGGCCTGCCGCCAATAGCCCCTCGGGCTCGTTCGGGTCTTGGGCCAGCCACCGTTCAGCCTCGGCCAGCGCTTCGTCGACCTTGTCCATCTGCAGATAGTACCAAGCCCGGTCCCTCTTCAGGATCGCCGCGATGGGATCCGGACTGGCTTTGATGCCCTCGCTCAACACGGCGACCGCCTTTTCGCCCCAGCCCTGGTTGATATAGCAGATCGCCAACAGCTGGCAGATGTCCGACTTGTTGGTGGGCCAGGACGCTTCGGCGACGGCCAGGGCCTTGTCCCAATCCTCGAGGCGGACGTAGAGGCTAAGGAGGTCGCGGCTGGGCAGTCGGTCCTGAGGGTAAACACGATTGATCCGCTCCAGGGCGGCTCGCTCCCCGGCCGGGTCTTCGGCGTACCACCTGTAAAACTCGAGCTCGAGTTCGTCTCTCTCCCTTTCGGGCAGCCGGCCGGAAAGATCGCGCGCTTTCTGGAGATAGGTCTTTGCTTCGCCGGCCCGGCCAACGTTCTGGCACGCCCTGTACAAGTATCGATAGGCCAAGGCGAATTTGGGATCCAGCCCGACCGCCCGCTGGAGAAGTTGAATACTGGCCGTGTAATTGGCGATGCCGGCCAGCCGGTATCCTTGGCTGTAGAGGATGAAGGCCGGCGGCGATGCCGTCGAGACGCGGGCCGCGTCGCGATCGATATCCCGAGCGACATGCCGCCGCGATAGCCCGACGGCGGTCTTGATCCCCCGGGCGATACGGTCGGCCGCGGCAAAGACTCCCAGCTCCTGGCCGTAGCCGGTCCGGAAGGATCCCGCGGCCTTCGTTGTGCGTGGATCGCGGACCTCGACGGCGACGGCGATCGCCCCTTTTTCTCGGACGAGGCGTCCCGTCGCGATAAAGTCGACGCGCGTTTTGTCGGCGATGGCCCGGAGGTCTTCGTCCGAGAAGCGCTCGATCTCGCCGAGCTTGAGCTCGATGAGCCTGCGGGTGAGCTCGGTGATGCGGACCACATTGACATACCGGGATTGGACGAGATCGGTGATAACGAGATCGGCCAGCCCCGTCCGCCAGGGCTCGAGACCGGCGTCCTTGGCGGGATTGTCGAAGGGAAGGACGGCCAGGGAAGGGTTGCGCGGCAGGATCGGCCCGGGAGCCGGCGAAAAGGGATGCCAGAGGAGAACGGCCGTGACGGCCAGGGCGGCGGGGGCCGTGGCGCCGAGGATGAGGATCGCCCGCATTCGCCGCCGGCCGCGCGCTTTGCCCTCGACTTCCTTCTCGGCCGCGGCGGCGGCCTCCAGCTGCGCGTGGTTCAGCTTGTCCCGAAGCCAGGCGTCGATCTCGTCGGAGTAGGCGAAGATCCTGGCCTTCGGCGTGCCGTCTAGTCGATGCACGGGCAGGCCGAGCGAAACCTCGAACCGCCGGCAGGTCTTCTCGGACCGCTGAAGGTAGGCGGCGATCTCCTTCCAGGATTCGAGGAGTCTTCTCTCCTCCGTGGCCATGATGGCGTTCCCCCGAACGGATCCGAAAAACGGTTCTTCCCCGTCTGACGACTTGAATGATAGGCCTTGAAAACTCCCGATGTCAAGGAGCGGTTTCGGGGACTTTCGGAATACGTCGCGCCGGACACCGGCGAGTTCGGCCGTCGAGGACCGCGGCCAAAGAACTTTTTCGGGATTTTCGCTGAAACCCGCGCGGCGTTTGTGTTAACCTATGGGCGGATCATGATCGATCGCCGCCCTCACGACCTTCCGGTTATCCTGCTTCACAATACGAACCCCGATTGGACCGAAGCGGAAATGCGCGAAGCCGGCGCCGACGTCGCGGCGCTCGGCGAGGCGCTCGCCGGCCTCGGACATCCCGTCGACCTGCTGCCGATCGAGGACGAGCGGCTCCGGGCGAGGCTTGCGCCCTTCGATCCGCGCGACCACATCGTCTTCAATTGGTGCGAGGAGATCCCCGGGCTGTCCCGCAGCGAGCCCGAGGTCGCCGCGGTGCTGGAGGCGATGGGCTTCGTCTTCACGGGCGCCCCGTCGGAGGTCCTCTCCCTGGCCCAGGACAAGCCTCGGATCAAGAGCATCCTTGACGCGAGGGAGCTGGCGACCCCTCCCTGGGGCGTCTTCGAGGCCGCGCGCGCGGACGGCTGGGAGACCTTCCCGGCCATCGTCAAAGCCGCCCACGAGCACTGCAGCATCGGCATATCGCCCGAGTCCGTCGTCATGAGCCCGGCCGAGCTCGAGAGCCGCGTCGCCTACGTCCTGGAGCGCCATCGCCAGCCGGCGCTCGTCGAGGAGTTCATCGACGGGCGCGAATTCCACGTCGCGGCCTGGGGGAACGGGCCCGTCACGGTCTTGCCCGCGGCCGAGATGGACTACGTCGGCCTGACCGACATCCGCGACCGCCTCTTCACGTATGAGGCCAAGTACGTGCCCGGCTCGCGCCTCTACGAGACGATCGAGCTGCGCGTCCCGGCCGAGCTGGATCCCGCCGCGCGGGACGACCTCGAACGGATCGTCCTGGAGACGTACCGGGCCATCGGCTGCCGGGATTACGGCCGGATCGACCTGCGCCGCCGCGACGGCGTGTTCTATGTCATCGACGTCAATCCGAATCCGGACATCAACCCCCAGACGTCCATGACCTACGCCGCGGCCGAGCTCGGCTATTCGTACGGGGCGATGGGCAGCCGTATCGTCAACCTCGCGGCGGCGCGCCACCCGGTCCTAGGGGCGGCGCATTGATCGCGAACATGGGGAAGAACCCATGAGCACCATCCGCATCCTCGTCACCGGCGGCACGTTCGACAAGGCGTACGACGAGCTCGCCGGCAATCTCTTCTTT
>CAZIQR010000081.1:0-8300 GCA_964541055.1 uncultured Eubacteriales bacterium | reverse complement strand
AAGGAGTCCACCGATGAGCACCCGGACCCCCGCGCTGGGCGTGTTGATCCTGGCCTTTCTGACGATCCCCCCATTCGACGCGTTCGGCCAGCCCAAGCCCGAGATCCTGAAGTTCGAGCCGTTCACCTGGAAGTCGGAGACGCCCGGAGATTGCCCCTTCGAGCGGTCCCGGGAGCTGACGGGGATCCGCTTCCTGGGCATCAAGAGCGGCTTCCACTACGGCGACACATGGTATCCGTCGTGGGCCGCGGACGACAAGCTCTATTCGCCGTGGACCGACGGCGCCTGCTGGCGCCTCGACGGCTCGATGGAGGGCAGCAGCTCCGGAGAAGGGAACGGCGAGTTCGCCAGAACGGGGCAGGCGGTCATCGAAGGCGGCGATCCGCTGGACCTCAAAGTGTATAGCCTGGGCACGCACCTCTCGTCGGCGCTGCCTTACCACGGCCGCTATCCCTGCGGCAGCCTGGTCTACAAGGGCGTTTGGTACTACGGGACGTATTGCCTGGATCCGGCGGGGGCGGCTCCCTACGGCCCGATCACCGTGAATTGGCCCTGGCTGGGCCCCTTCGTCGGGTTCCGCGTCTCGACGGATCTCGGGCGCTCGTGGGCGGAAACGCCGCGCGCGCCGGCCAAACCCTTGTTCGGCGAGACCGGGATCAACGGCTACCCCGTCCGCATCGGTTCGCCTCATTTCGTCGACTTCGGCAAAGACATGCGGTATTCCCCCGACGGCAAGGCCTATCTTGTGGCTCACGGCGCCGAACCGGCCGACCCGAAGTGGCGCTTTTGGAACGCGAGCTGGATCACCGGCGACCAGGTCTATCTCGTCCGCGTGACGCCGTCCCCCGAGACGATCAACGATGCCTCGAAGTATGAGTTCTACGGCGGCCGCGACGCCCAGGGGAAGCCGGTGTGGACGAGCGATCTCGGCAAGATCCGGCCTCTCCTCGAATGGAACAACGCCATGGGCTGCGTGACGGTGACCTACGACGCTCCGCTCAAGAAATACCTGATGTTCGTCACCGATGGCGGGAACACCTGCGCCAAGATGAGCACCTATGTCCTCGAAGCGGATGCGCTCACCGGGCCCTGGCGGCTCGTCACCTACATGAAGGATTTCGGCGAGCAGGCCTATTTCGTCAACGCGCCGTCCAAGTTCATCGCCGCCGACGGCCGGACGATGTGGCTTCTCTATTCGACCAACTTCGCCGCGGACTGGAATGGGATGAAGATCGGCGTCAACCCGCCCGGCGGCCACTACGGGCTCGTCCTCCAAAAGATCGAGCTCCTGGGACGCGGCGGGCGCTAAGGCCGGCGCCGGACGGAGGCACTCCATGAGCCGGGTCATTCCACGCTTGACCGTTCTCTCCCCTGACCAGATCGACGAGGTCCATGCCCGGTCGCTCGAGATCTTGGCGGCGACGGGCGTCCGCGTCGATTCGCCGAACACGCGGGCCCTCCTGACCAAGGCCGGGATGTCTTCCGGGAGCGATGCCCCGGTGCGCATCCCCCCCGAGATCGTGGCCTGGGCCCTCCGGGCGGCGCCGCGGGAGATCGCCGTCCATCGCCGCACCGGCGAGCCGGCATTCACCCTCGGACCGGGCGGCGAAGGGACGCGCTTCGGCATCGGCGTCACGAACCTCTATTATCAGGACCCGGTCACGGACTCCGCCGTCCCCTTCACCCGGGCCCACATGGCCGCGTGCACCCGCCTCGGCGACGCCCTGCCGGCTTACGATTGCGTCTCGACCATCGGCGTGCCCCGGGACCTGCCGCCGGCCGCCGCCGATCTTTATGCGACGCTGGAAATGGCGGCCAATACCACCAAACCGCTCGTCCTGCTCGTTTCCGAGCCCGAAGCGTTCGAGCCCGCCCTCGATCTGCTCGAGGCCCTCTGCGGGAACGCCGCCGGCCGTCCCTTCGTCGTTCCCTATTTCAATCCCATCTCGCCGCTCGTCATCAACGCCGCGACGAGCGACAAGATGGCCGCCTCGATCGCCCGCGGCCTGCCGATCATCTACTCGAACTACGGCATGGCCGGGGCGACGACCCCCATCACGCCGGCCGGGACTCTGGCCCTTCTCAATGCCGAGCTCCTCGCTGGGCTGGTCCTGTCGCAGCTCATGAAAGAAGGGACGCCGGTCATCCTCGGCATCCTGCCCGCCGGTTTCGACATGGCCACGGCGGCCAGCTACTACGGGCCCGAGACCATGCTCCTGAACCTGGCCTGCGCCGAGATGATGGCCCACTACCGGCTGCCGCATTGCGGCACGTCCGGGAGCGGGGCGGGCTGGGGGGCCGACCTCCTGGCCGCGGACCTCTTCTGGATGAATCATCTGACCTCCTGCCTCGGCCTCGCCGGCCTGGCGCCGTTCGTCGGCGGCAATTTCGATTCGTTGGCCTTCTCTCCGACCGCCGCGGTCTATGCCGACCACGTCATCCGGCAGGCCCGCCGGTTCGCCGGAGGCTTCGTCCTCGACGACGAGAGCATGGGGCTCGGTGAGATCGCCGCGGCCGGGCCGGGGGGCTCCTTCCTCACGGCCGGGCTCACGCTCCGGCATTTTCGGGAAGCGGCCTTCGGGAGCCCCGTCTTTCCGCGTCTGAGCCTGGAGGCCTGGCAGGCGAAGGGGGAGCCCAAGGCCGACGCCCTTCTGCGGCGTCACACCCTGGACCTGATGGGCTCCCATCCGCCCCCGCCCGACCACGATGGGCTCGTCGAACGCGGCGAAGCCTGGATCCGGCGCTTTTTGCCCGACGGCTCCCGCTCCTGATCTGTCTCGGCCATCCGCGCGGCTCGCCCGGCCAAGCCGGTCCGGGAAAGCCCTAAGACCGTTTCCGGAAGACGAGCGCTTCGCTCGAGCGGGACAAAAGCACAACGCCCGCAAGGACGGCAACGACGGCGGCGACCTTCAGGGCTATCATGGCCGAGCCAAGGCCGCTCCATTCGCCGAGGATGACCACGCCTCCCAGGATCCCGCCCGCCGCGCCCACGACCTGGGCCAGCGAGGCGGCGACGACGGCCTTCCCTTTCTGAAAGCCGAATTGGATGGCGACCATGTTCCCCAGGTTGCCGATCGCCAGAAGGAGGAGGAAGCTCCACCAGCTCAGCGTCCGGGCCGCCGCGGCCAGGCCCGGGCCGCCGAATCCGCTCATGAAGGCCTTGCTGTAGATCTGTCCCAGGGCCAGGAGGAAACCCGCGGCCAGCCCGTAGACGACGTCGCCGCGGACCCGTTGCCGGGCCCGGCCATAGACGAGGGCCGCGATGACGCCTGTGAGCAGGAGCAGCGTGTAGGCGAGCGCCCGGGGGCGCGAGAAGAACGCGGTCATCTCGGCGAGGGAGATCCGGGCTTCCAGCCGGTGGGCTCTGAAACCCAGCGCCGCCGTCCCGACGATGACGGCCGCGACCCCGGCGATCTCGGACCGTCTCACGGATTCCTTAAGGGTCGTACGGGAAAAGACGACGAGGATGATCAAGTTCAGGCCCATCAGAGAGCTGAAAAGAGACAGGGGCAGCAACGGCATGGCCAACAGCGAGACGTACCATTGGGCCGTGGTCAGGACGATCCCGAGAAGCCACGTTCCATTGGACAGGAAGTTCCTGACGTTCTGCCGCCCGGTTTGGCTTTCGATCGGGGGCAGGGCCGAGGCCCCCTTCTTTTGCAGGATCGTGCCGGCGGCGAACATGAGCCCGGCCACGACGGCGATGATGAGGCCAAGGGTCAGGTTGACCATCGGTGCCGGTCAGCTTCCCTTCGGACCGGGACCCGCCGGGAAGTAGGCCGGCCTTCCGAGAAGCTCGGCGAGCGCGACCGGGCGAAGGCCTTTGTCCGCGATCTCCCGGAGCCACCCCGGCAGCATGCGCAACATCCTCCGCCGGTCGGGCTCCGGCCGCAAGCCCAAGCCGTCGTGAAGGACGACGATGTCGCCGGGTTTGACGCCTTCCAACCGGCGCCTGATCCCGGCCGGCGTATGCCAGAGAAAATAATCGCCCGGCATCAACGACCATGTGGCCACGTCATAGCCCGCCCTCCGGAGCGCCCGAACGGCCCATGGGTCGAGCAGTCCCTTCGGCGGACGATAGAACCGCGGGGCGACCCCGAGGACGGACTCGAACGACCTTTGGGCCTTCTCGGCCTCGCGGAGACAGACCGCCGGGACCAGGGATCGGAAGGCGGCGTGCCGGTCCGAGTGGTTCGCGACCTGATGCCCTTCGCGAAGGACGCGCCGGGCCAGGTCGGGCGACCGACGGACGCGCTCGCCGATCATGAAGAAGGTCGCCACCGCGCCTCGGCCCCCGAGAAGGTCGAGCACTTCCGGGGTGGCCGTCGGACAGGGACCGTCATCGAAGGTCAGGGCGATGGCGTCCTTTGCGACCGGTCCGCCGGGCGGAAGCTCAGGCCGGAACAGGGCCTTCATCGGAGGCGTCCTCCACAGGGACCATCTTGCCCTTCCGGACGGCGTATTCTGTTCCCCGCCAAGTGATCCGGCGGCGCCAATGGCCCACGAACCAAAGGGAGATGAATACGAAATCCATCGGCACGGCCATCCAGGCATGGCGGCCGATCCGGGGGTCTTCGATCAAGGGCCTGTTCAAGACGAGCGGGGTCAGCGTCCGGGAGACGGCGGCGCCGAGGAGGACGGCGATATGGAACGGGTTCGCGGGAGCGAGGAGCCAGAACAAGCCGCCGAGGAAAGCCGTGTTGGCAAAAGGAATGAAATGATAGCCGATGGGGGAAGACGATTTGATCGCGACCATCCACCGGATCGTTTGGCTGGCGTGGAAACGGAAGGGCGCGTAGTCCTCGTCCATGGCGATGAGCAGGGGAACAAGCCTGATCCCGTACCCCTGCCTGGCGACGAGCTTTCCCAGTTCCTGGTCGGTCGTGAGCCGGTCGGCGATGGGCTGGAGCCCGCCGATCTTCTCCAGGACCCGTCGCGGGACGGCCATGGCCGCGCCCACAGTGACCGGCCAGAATCGGCACCACAGCGCGTTATAGAGCGGGACCGAGGTATTGTAGGTCACGCTCTTGGCCCAGGACCAGAAACCCCGGGCCCCCCGATACACGGCCAGACCCGAAGTCAGGCCTATGCCGGCATCCTCGAGCGGCCCGATCAGCCGGCGGATGTAGTCGGGCGTCGCCCGCGTGTCGGAATCGGTGAAGACGACGATCTCCCCGGCGGCGGCCCGGTAGCCGTTATTCAGGTTGTTGATCTGGGGATTGAGGCCGATCTCCGTCGGGTCGACCACCAGCTTGACCTTTTCCCGGCCGTGCCGATCGAGGAATTGGCGGACCAGCGGCAGGACCGGGTCCCGGGGGTCGGCGACCGCCAGGATCAGCTCGTAATCGGGATAATCGATGGCGCAAAACGATTCCAGATTCTCGACGAGCCGGGCGTCCGCGCCCTTGAGCGGCTTGATGATGGAAACAGGGGGATAGCGCCGGAGGGACGGGACCGGCCGGCCTTTCTTCAAGAAGACACGCAGGTTGACGGTCTGGATGATGGTCAGGACGAACGAAAGGACGACGAGGATCAGCAGGGTGGATCCTATCAAGGCCACGGCTTATCCTTCTCTCGGGTCTCGCCCAAGTCCGCGTCGCTCGACTGTTGCTTCCATATCCGTAATCGTCGGGATCCTCGTTTCTACGATACCATACCGGGGCAAAGTTCCCTACTGAACTTTTCCTGAAAAGCCGTTAAGGAATCCCTGATCAAGCCGCCCGCGATTGACAGGGTCCGGTCCGTCCTCGCATAATACGGGTTCGGGAGGATATCCGGGCTCTATGGCCGGCCGCGGAGATCGGTTGGACTCGTGGAAGGAGATCTCCGCCTATCTCGAACGGACGCCCCGGACCTGCCAGAAATGGGAGGTCCTTCACGGGCTTCCGATCCACCGCTTTGAGGAGACGCCCAAGGCCCGCGTCTACGCCTTCAAAGCCGAGCTCGACGATTGGCTCGAGCGCATCCTACGCGAAACGGAGCCCCGGGAGGCGCCGGGCGCGCCGGCCGCCCCCCGGCCGACCCTCGAAAGCCTGGCGCCGATCCCCGACACGCCGGCGATCAGCCGTTCGGCCGTCGCCAACAAGGCCTATTGGGCCGGCCGGATGGCCATTGAGCGGTTTATTATGACGCGCCATCCCGCCGAGCTGGCCGTCGCGGTCGGTCTATTCGAGAAGGTCCGGGACGAAGACCCGGGCAGTCCCCTGGCCTCTCTGGGCTTGGGCGATGCTTATCGCTGGGACTATTCGTTCCGGGGCATGAACCCGGAGCGGCTCAAGAAAATGGCCCTGAGCTACAGCCGGGCCTGCGAGCTCGCGCCGGACTCGGCCGAAGCGAACGTCGGCGTCGGTTGGAGCCGCTATTTCCCCGGAGATTTTGACGGGGCTTGCGAGTCGTTCGTCCGGGCCGACAAGATCGAGCCTCACGATGCCGTCGTCGATCTGGAAATCGGCGAATTTCTGCTAGGGCTCGGACACCTGGACCGGGCCGTCCGCCGGTTCACGCGGGTCCTCGACGATCCCAAGGCCGGCTCGAGGGCCCTCTGGCTCAGGGCCATTGGCTGCGAGTGGACGGGGGAATACGAAGCGGCCCTGGTCGACGTCAAGAAGGCTTTGCTGCGCGAACCGACAAGCGCCTATCTCCGCTGTATGCAGGCCCGGCTGCTGATCCACACCGGGGACCTCGCCGAGGCGGAGGCCGAGCTCTCCGTCGCGGCCGCGCTGGCCCGGGGCGGCGGCGACGTCGCGTTCAACCGGGCCCTGATCTGGGCCGCCCGGGGAGACCGTGAGGCGGCCGAGGACGCCTTGGCCAGGCCGGCCCGGGCCACGGTCCTGCGCCACTACATCGAGACCATGGTCTACGCGTCGCTGGGCGATCTGGACGAGACCGTGGACTTGATCGAGTCGACCATCGAAACCGGCTTCTCCCGGCTGGTCAGCAACACCTATCCCTATCTCTACCTGGCGAACCAGAGGAACCGCTTCTATGACCGGCTGAGGCCCATGCCGCGGTTCGCCGAGATCCTGTCGCGCCAGAGGCGGCGGCGGCAGGAGGAATCGGCGCGGCTCGGGGACCTTTAGAGAGGCCTATTTCTTGACCGGCTGGGCCAGGGTCATGTCGAGGACGACGCCGCTGACGTCGCCCGTCATCCACTTCGTCTCGCCTTCGGCCGCGGCCGGGAGATAGACGACGGTCCCGTCCTTCCTGGTGAAGACCGTCCGGAGCTCCAGCACGTCGGCGTCGCCCGGCTTGCCCGAGAACGCGTAGGCGCCCTCGCGGGGAAGCCGCCTCATCTCGACGGTGTTCCGGCCGGCCAGGTCGAGCTCCTTCGTATACACATAGCCCTGGAACCGGAGAACGGCGAGACCGCCCGCATAATCGGACCATTGGCTGATCTCGGCCGGGGCCACCGGGACCTGGACGATCTCGGAGCTGCCGACGAATTGGTAGCAGAGCGAGCGCAGGAAGCTGAACAGGATGTCCGGGTCGGTGCCGCCGGCGGCCTCCGGCGCTTGGGACGGTCCGACCATGTCGGAGGCCAGGGAGACGGCCAGGCTCGGATACCGGCCCGCGTCGAGGAACGCCTTGACGGCCGGCGCGGCCGCGGCCTTGACCGTCGCCGTGACCGCCCCACTCATCCCGCTCTGCTGGTCGAAGGACGAGGCCGAGCCGATGCCGGCAAGCGCGGCTTGGGCGTCATCGAGCCAGACGTCGCAGACGTCCCTCCCGCCGCCTTCCCCCGTGAACCTGAGCCCGCCGACCGAGAGGGCGTCGAGGCCGTAGTTGTTCAGGACGACCTCATAGCCCCCGCTCGCCGCGTCAAAGGACTTGAGAGAGGCCGAAACGGGCCCGCCCATCGTCTCCAGGAGGTCGCCGGAGAGCCGGAAGGACGCCTTCTCGGCGGTCCCGGCGCTCGCGCCAGTCTTGATCCCGAAGTCCCAGGTGCCGAGGTCCCCGGTCTTCATGAACACCGTGAAGGCGGCCCAATCGTCGACGGGGAGATCGACCGTCATCCGGAACCAGGCGTCGTCGGAGCGGGCCGGGCTGAGCGGCGTCAGGCTGACCTTGTGGGCCGCCACGAGCTGCTGCAGGGCTGGGTTGCCCGAGGCCAGGGTGATCTGGTTCGCGTCGATGAGGTCGGGGAAGGGGAGCACGTCGACCGCCTCGCCGGTCCTCGTCTTCAAGGCCTCGACTGCGGCCTGGATCTGCCGCGCCGGAAGGCCGGGATAGAGATCGTAGACGATATTGGGCTCGTTCAGATACATAGGTGACACCTTTGGGCTACTATAGGAGTCACTATG
>CAZIQR010000080.1:0-12290 GCA_964541055.1 uncultured Eubacteriales bacterium | reverse complement strand
CCCAAGAACGTCCAGACCAAGGAGGACCGGGTCAAGCTCGTCTTCGGGGTCAAGGTCGTCATCGAGAACCGCGAGGGCCTGCTCAAGCCGGGCCTTCCCGCCGACGCCCTTATCCGGACGCCGACCGAGCGCGTCTAGAGGACCAGGGAAAAGGAAGCCGCGCCATGCCCGTTCTTGCTGTCGAGACCCGCGGCCTCGGCAGGTCGTTCGAGGCCGTCGACGCCGTCCGTTCGCTCGATCTCGAGATCGGGGAGGGCGAGATGTTCGGCCTGGTCGGCCCCGACGGCGCGGGCAAGACGACGACCATCCGCATGCTCTGCGGCCTCCTCCGGCCGACCTCGGGCCGGGCCTCGGTCCTCGGCTTCGATATCGTCAAGGACGCCGCCCGCCTCAAGAGCCGGATCGGCTATTTCTCCCAGAAGTTCTCGCTTTACGGCGACCTGACGATCGACGAGAACATCGCCTTCTTCGCCGAGATCCACCTCGTCCGCGATTACAGGGCCCGGCGCGAGGAGCTCCTCGAGGTCACCCGCCTCACGCCCTTTCGGGACCGTCTGGCCGACCGCCTCTCGGGCGGCATGCGTCAGAAGCTCGCCCTGGCCTGCGCCCTCATCCACACGCCCCGGATCATCTTCCTCGACGAGCCGACGACCGGCGTCGACGCCGTCTCGCGCCGCGATTTCTGGAAGATCCTCTCGAGCCTTCTCCGCTCCGGCATCACCATCGTCATGACGACGCCCTACATGGACGAGGCCGAGCGCTGCACCCGGATCGGGCTCCTCGATGCGGGCCGGCTGCTCGCCGCCGACACGCCCCAGGGGATCAAGGGCCTGATGCGGGGCACCGTCGTCGAGATCGTTTGTCCGGAGATCCGGCGCGGCTATGCCGTTTTGAAGAGCGTGAGCGGGGTTCGCGAGGTCCAGCTTTTCGGAGACCGGCTGAACGCCGTCGTCTCCGATCCCGACCGCGAGATCCCGCGCCTCGAAGCGGCCCTGGCCGCCGCCGGGATCCCCATCCTTCAGCGGCGGGCCCTCGCTCCGTCGCTCGAGAACGTTTTTATCTCCATGACCGGAACCGAAGAAGAGGGACGGTCCCCCGCGGGGGCCGCCGCATCTGGAGGTCGATCATGACCAGGAAGATCGTCGCCCTTATCGCCCTGTTGGCCCTGCCGCTCGCGGCTCAGGCCCAGAAGAGGTCATTGTCCCTCGACGAGGCCATCGCCGCCGGACTCGAGGCGAGCCCCGCCCTCCATGCCTCGCGCGCCAAGGTCGAGGCGTCCTCGGCCCGGGCCCATGAGGTCGCCGCCCTGAGGCTTCCGGCTTTCAAGCTCGGCGCCGGCTATAGCCGGCTCAGCGAGGTCCCGCCTTTCCAGGTGACGCTGCCGATCTCCCCGGTGCCGATCGTCGTCTCCCAGAATTATTTCAACAACTGGAACCTACGGCTCTCGGCCCAGCAGACGCTGTTTACCGGCTTCCGGCTCGAGGCCGGCGCGGAGTCGGCCCGGATGCTCGAAGCTTCGGCGGGCTGGGACCTGACCAAGGACCGGGCGGAGTTCATCTTCGCCGTCAAGTCCGCTTATTGGAGCCTGGCCCGGGCCCGCGACCTCGAGGCCGTCGTCGCCGACACCATCGCCCAGGTCCAGGAGCATCTCAAGGACGTCCGTGCCTTCTACGACCAAGGCCTTCTGACCAGGAACGAGGTCCTGCGGGCCGAGCTCCAACTCTCCTCGACAGAGTTGATGCGCATCGATGCCCGGAGCGCGTCCGAGCTGGCCCGGACCGCCCTGGCCACGTTGATCGGGCTCCCGGTCGAGACCGAGATCGACCTGGCCTCTTCGGCCGAGAGCGTCGCCTCCCAGGCCCCGGCCGACGCCGGAGCGGGCGATGACGCCGCCTCCCGGTCGCTTTTCGAGACGGCCCTCGCCGAGCGGCCCGAGCTCAAGGCCTCCGAGTTCCGCATCAAGGCCTCGGAAGCCGGCCTCAAGTCGGCCCGGTCCGGCTGGTATCCCCAGGTCTCGCTTGCGGGGAACTACTATTATCTGCGCCCCAATCCGAGGATCCTGCCCGCCCTCGACAAGTTCAGGGGGACCTGGGACGTCGGGGTCGCGGTCTCGTTCGATCTCTGGAACTGGGGCCAAACCAGGAACCAGACCGATCAGGCTAAGGCCCAGCTGGCCCAGGCCCGGGACGCGCGCAAGCTCCTCGAGGACCAGGCCGTCCTCGACGTGACCCAGAGCCGGCTGGCCCTGGTCCAGGCGCGCGACAAGATCAAGGTCGCCGCTCAGGCCGTAGGGCAGGCCGAGGAGAACCTGCGCATGGTCCGGGACCGGTTCCGCCAGGGCGTCGCCCTCAACAGCGATGTTCTCGACGCCGAGGTCTTCCTGCTCCAGGCCCGGACATCGAGAACCCAGGCGGCCATCGACCTAGCCGTGGCCCAGGCCCGTCTGGAAAAAGCGCTGGGGAAGTGAGCCGGGACCCCGGGAGAGAGCCATGCCCGGTCACGCCATCGAAGTCAAGTCGCTGACCAAGACATTCGGCGACTTCATCGCCGTCGACGCCGTCTCGTTCGACGTCGAGCAGGGGATCATCTTCGGCTTCCTCGGCGCCAATGGGGCCGGCAAGTCGACGACGATCCGCATGCTCTGCGGCCTGCTCGACCCGACCTCGGGCTCGGCCACGGTCGGCGGCTTCGACATCCGCCGCGAGCCGGAGCGGGTCAAGCGGACGATCGGCTACATGTCGCAAAAGTTCTCCCTCTACGAGGACCTGACCGTGGCCGAGAATATCCGTTTCTTCGGCGGCGCTTACGGCCTCGCCCGCAAAGCCGTCGACGGCCGCCTGCCCTGGATCCTTGAGATGGCCGGGCTCGAGGGCCGCGAGAAGAGCCTGACCCGCACCCTGTCCCAAGGCTGGAAGCAGCGCCTCGCTCTGGGCTGCGCCGTCCTTCACGAGCCCCAGATCGTCTTCCTCGACGAGCCCACCGGCGGGGTCGATCCGGCCTCGCGGCGGCGATTCTGGGAGCTTATCAACGACCTGTCCGAGCGGGGCATGACCGTTTTCGTGACGACCCATTACCTCGATGAGGCGGAATACTGCAACGACATCCGTCTCATCCACGCCGGCCGGATCGTGGCCGGCGGCAGCCCCCGGGAGCTCAAATCGCGGTATATCCGGAACCCGATCCTCGAGGTCGCGAGCGACCGGCCGGTCGAGGCCCTGGAGATCCTTCAAAAGGAGCCTTGGGTCCGTGAGACCTCGATCTTCGGCACGTCCCTCCACATCAGCGTCGGCGACGAGGAGGAGGGGAGGCGCATGATCCGGGAGAGGCTGGCCCGGGAGGGGATCGCCGTGCAGCGGATCGACCGGATCATGCCCTCGCTCGAAGACGTGTTCATCCAGCAGATCGAGGGCCGGCCGGCGGAGGCGCCGGCGGGGGAGGCGGCGCCGTGAAGCTCCTGTCGCTGTGCTGCCTGCGCCCGGTCATCCGCAAGGAGTTCCTGGAGATCAAGCGCGACACGCGCTCGCTCATCTTCATGATCTTCCTCCCGGCCTTCATGCTGCTCATGTTCGGCTACGCCCTCAATTTCGACATCAAGCACATCCCGCTCGCCGTCGTCGACCAGGACGGCAGCGGGACGAGCCGCGACCTCGTCAACAAGTTCCGCACCACGGAATATTTCGATCTCCGGGCCGTGCTGCCGGAGACGGCGGCGGTCGACCCGCTCATGGGCCGCGAAGACATCCGCGTCGCCCTGGTCATCCCGCCGAAGTTCGCCGACGATCTCGCCGCCGGCCGGAGCCCCTCGGTCCAGGTCCTCGTCGACGGCTCGAGCGCCACGAGCGGCTCGACGGCCGCGGGCTATATCGCCGCCATCCTTCAGACCTATTCTCAGCGCATCACCATCGAGGCCCTGAGCCGCCGCGGCGTGACCAATGTCGCCCTGCCCCTCGCGGCGCAGGTGCGCGTCTGGTACAATCCCGAGCTACGGAGCGCCAACTTCCTTGTTCCCGGCCTGATGGCCTTCATCCTCATGGTCATCGTCACGGTCTCGACGGCCTTTTCCATCGTCCGTGAAAAGGAGCGGGGCACGATGGACCAGATCAGGGTCTCGTCCCTCCGGCCGGTCGAGCTCATCCTGGGCAAGATGATCCCCTACATCATCATTTCGCTGGCGTCGGCCCATCTGGTCCTTCTCCTGGGCCAGGCTTTGTTCGGCGTCGGCATCCGCGGCAGCTACCCGCTTCTCGTCCTGGCCATGCTCCTGTTCGTGACGGGGGCCCTGGGGCAGGGCATCCTGATCTCGGCGATCACCAAGACCCAGCAGGTCGCCTTCCTGCTGGCCTTTCTGACGACCATGCTCCCGACCTTCATCCTGTCGGGATTCGTCTTTCCGATCCGGAACATGCCGGCCCCCATCCAGGCCTTCACCTATCTCGTCCCGGCCCGCTATTTTCTGGCCGTGCTCCGGGCGATCATCCTCAAAGGCGCCGGCCTGCCGGCCATCTGGGACCAGTACCTGCTGCTCGTCGCTTTCGCGGCGGTGGCCCTGGCCATGAGCGCGTTCATGCTCGGCCGGGGCGAGAAAGAGCGGACGCCCCGCCGGAGGACGGCGTCATGAAAGCCATCCTGTCTATTATCTGGAAGGAGTTCCTGCAGCTCCGCCGCGACCGCCGGCTGTTCCCCGTGCTCTTCGTCTCGCCCATCCTCCAGCTCTTCCTCCTCGGCTACGCCGCGAACCTGGACGTCCGTGACATCCCGTCGGTCATCTGCGACCAGGACCGCTCGGCGGCCAGCCGCGACTTCGTCGACCGCTTCATCAACTCGGGCTACTTCTCGGTCAAGGCCCGCGTCGAGCGTCAGGACGAGATCGATCCTTATCTCGACAACGGCCACGCGGCCATGGCCTTCGTCGTCCCGCGGGGCTTCGGCGACAAGCTGGCGGCCGGCGCGCCGGCCCCGGTCCTCGTCATCGCCGACGGGTCCGAGAGCCAGTCGGCGACGATCGGCGTGAACTACGCGACCGTGATCGCCGGCCGCTATACCCAGGGTATCGTCCTTGAGAGGCTGGCAAGGGCCCGCGGCGGGGGGCTGAAGCCGGTCCTGGTCAACGCCGAGGTCCGGGTCTGGTACAATCCCGAGCTCCGCAGCCGCAACTTCATGGTCCCCGGGGTCCTCGGCCTCATCCTGATGATCATGACCATCTCGCTCGCCTCGATGGGCATCGTCCGGGAAAAGGAGTCGGGCACGATGGAGCAGCTCATCGTGACCCCGGTCCGCCCCCATCAGCTCATCGTCGGCAAGCTCCTGCCCTTCGTTCTCATCGGCCTGGTCGAAGCGACCTTCGTCCTGGTCGTCGCCCGAGGCTGGTTCGGCATTCCCATCCGGGGCAGCCTGGCCCTTCTCTATCCGCTGAGCCTGGCCTTCATGCTCAACACCCTCGGCATCGGCCTCTTCATCTCGACGATCTCCCGGACGCAGCAGCAGGCCATGTTCACGACGACCTTCTTCATCATGCCGATGATGCTCCTCGGCGGGTTCGTGTTCCCCATCGAGAACATGCCCCGCTTTTTCCAGCTGGCCTCGCATCTCATCCCGACCCGCTATTTCTTCGTCATTATCCGGGGCATTATGCTGCGGGGCGCCGGCTGGCCCGAGCTCTGGGACCAGGCCGCCGCCCTGGCCGGGCTGGGGACGCTCATCCTGGTCCTGAGCGTTTTTCGCTTCCACAAGAAATTGGACTAGGACCGTCATCGTTCCTGATTGACAGGGCTCGCCCCGGCGGTCTATAAGGGGCGCATGGACAGCCCTCACGCTCTTCGTTCTCCGTCGAGCCCGACCGGAACGTCCGCCACGTGTCTCGCCGCCCTCGGCCTGCTTCTCGCCGGCCTGGCCGGATGTGCCGGAGGCGGTAACGGTCCTTCCCCCGGCGCGGCTTCGGCTGACCGGCTCTGGTACCGGCAGCCGGCCGCCGATTGGAACGAGGCCCTTCCGGTCGGCAATGGAAGGCTCGGGGCCATGGTCTTCGGCTATGCGGCCCACGAGAAGCTTCAGCTCAACGAGGAGACGATCTGGGCCGGCTCGCCCCTCGACAACAACAACCCGGCCGCGCCCGAGACCCTGCCGCTCATCCGGGAGGCCCTTTTCCGGGGCGATTACGGCCGGGCTTCGGCCTTGGCCGAGAAGGGCCTGCTCGGGACGCCGCCGCGGATCCGGTCCTATCAGCCGCTCGGCGATCTCCTCCTCGATCTCGAGGACGTCCGGGCCGGAACCTGCTACGAGCGGAGCCTCGATCTCCGCGACGGCATCGCCTCCGTGACCTGCGAGACCCCGGACGGCGTGCCCGTCCGGCGCGAGGTCTTTTCGTCGGCCCCGGACAATGTGCTGGCCGTCCGCATCGAGACCGGCCGGGGCGGGGCGATCAACGGGACGGTGCGGCTGGCGCGAGCCAGGGATGCGGCCGCCCGCGCCCTCTCCCGGAACGAGCTTCTCCTCACCGGACAGATCATCGACAAGCCCGACCCGTTGAGCGGGCCGGGCGGGGCCCACATGCGCTTCGCGGCCGTTCTCTCCGCCTCTTCCGACGGAGGACGGGTGTCCGCGGCAGGCGAGTCCCTCAAGATCGATGGGGCACGCGCCGTCACCATCCTCGTCGCCTCCGCCTCGGATTATGATCCGGCCAAGATGGCCTGCGATCCGGGGCTCGATCCCGTCGAGACAGCCCGGGCAACGCTGGCCAAGGCCCGGCGCCGCCCGTTCAAAGACCTGCGGACGCGCCACATCGACGAGCACCGGTCGCTTTTTGACCGCGTCGCGCTCGACCTCGGAGGGAAGGCGGAGGCCTCCGCCCTGCCGACGGACGAGCGCCTGGCGCGGATGAAAGGGGGCGGAGAGGACGCCGGATTGGCGGCGCTTTATTTCCAATACGGCCGCTATCTTCTCATGGGCTCGTCGCGGCGTCCCGCCTCGCTCCCGGCCAATCTCCAGGGGATCTGGAACCAGGACTTCGAGGCGGCCTGGAACTCCGATTTTCACACGAACATCAACCTGCAGATGAACTATTGGCCGGCCGAGGTGGCGAACCTCGCCGAGACCGTCGTGCCGCTGGCCGATTTTGTCGGCCGGCTGACCGTTCCCGGCGAGGTCACCGCCCGCAAAACCTACGGCGCCCGCGGCTGGACGCTCCATCACCTGACCGATCCCTTCGGCCGGACGGGCGTCATGGACGGCGTCTGGGGCGTGTCGCCCATGGCCGGCCCGTGGATGACCTTCCCGCTCTGGGACCATTATGAGTTCTCCGGCGACACGGCTTTTCTACGGGAGGGGGCCTATCCGATCATGAAGGGCTCGGCCGAGTTCGTGGCCGACTTCCTCGTCCCGTCGCCGGAGGGTTGGCTGGTCACGGCGCCCTCCCATTCGCCCGAGAACGCCTACCTCGACCCGGTCACGCGCAAGCCGGAGTCTCTGACCTACGCAGCCACGATCGATATCGAGATCGCCCGGGCCCTGTTCGAGAACTGCATCAAGGCCGCAGGGATCCTCGGCGTCGACGCCGATTTCGCGGCGCGCCTCAAGACCCTCGAGTCCAGGCTCCCGCCCCTCCAGATCGGGCGGTTCGGCAACGTCCAGGAGTGGATCAAGGACTTCGACGAGGTCGAGCCCGGCCATCGCCACATGTCGCACATGCTGGCCCTCTATCCGCTGGGCCAGATCACCCCCGAGACGCCGGAGCTCTTCGCGGCGGCCAAACGGACGATCGCCCGTCGCCTCGAGCACGGCGGCGGCCAGACCGGCTGGAGCCGGGCCTGGATCGTCAGCTTCTACGCCCGGCTGCTCGACGGGGAAAGGGCCTATGCGAACTTGCTGACCCTGCTTCGGAAGTCCACTCTCAAGAACCTCTTCGACACCCATCCGCCCTTCCAGATCGACGGCAACTTCGGCGGCGCGGCGGGCATCGCGGAGATGCTCCTCCAGTCCCACCGCGGCTTCATCCAGATCCTGCCGGCGGTCCCGGAGGCTTGGGCGGAAGGCCGGTTCCGGGGGCTCCGGGCCCGCGGCGGCTTCGAGATCGACGCCGCCTGGCGCGGGGGACAGATCGTCGAAGTCCGGGTGCGCTCGAGAACGGGAGGGATCCTGCGGCTTCAGGACCCGTTCGCCGGCCATGAGGTCCGTGTCAGCGGCACCGACCCTGAAAAGGCCCGGCCCCGGCGGGGGATGATCGAGATCGAGACCGTGCCCGGCCAGGAGATCGTCTACTCGACGATGATCTCGTCGGCGAAGAGCCAGGCCTTGCCGCCGGCGCCGAAGTGCCAATCGGGAACGGCCCCGATGGTCCTGGCCAGGACCCGCACATAACGGGCCCGGCGCGGGGCCAGGCTCGCGGCGAACTCCTTGATGACGATATCGGCCGTCCGCGGCGAGACGTCGTTCCGGGCCTCGGCCACCTTCAGGAAATCACGCCCGTTCTCGGAGACCAGGAATTCGACCGTGGACGGCAAGAAGATCCAATCGTTGATGTTCTGAAGGAACCGGGTCGCGATCCGATGGATAGGCCGCGGTCGGCCGAGGTCGATGACGGCGTCGAGGTCCGTGCCCTCATAGCCCTGCCATCGGCCGTCGGCGTGATCCCGGGAGCCGAGGAGGCCGTCGGTCAAGGT
Source organism: uncultured Eubacteriales bacterium (assembly GCA_964541055.1). GTDB lineage: Bacteria > Acidobacteriota > Aminicenantia > Aminicenantales > Saccharicenantaceae > RBG-16-66-30. The sequence continues at coordinate 3,636 of CAZIQR010000080.1, read as the reverse complement.
CCTCGGGCCGCCGCCGGGATAGCTCGGGCTAAATGGCCTGGCCATCGTCGGCGTCAGGCCCGACGCGGCATGGACGAGGAATCGCTCCGACGAGACGGCCGGGCTGAGCCGCCGCGCGTCCCCGAACGCGGCGGCCCGCAGGGTCGTCGTCTTCTTGAGCACGACGGGCTTCTTGAAAAGCCTCGCGCTCGGTCCGGGGTCGGAACCGTCCGTCGTGTACCGGATCTCGAGACCCGGGACCTCGGTCTCGAGGCTGACCGCCGCCCGGTTCCCGCCGGGCGCAGAATCGGCCTTGATCGCGACGAGATAGGCGCTTCGGGCCGCGTTCATATCGGCGGCCTGGTAGCGGGCCAAGAGCCCCTGGAGCCGGGCGGCGAAATCGTCCCAGTTCCTGGCGCTCTTCGGCGACCAGACGACCTCGGCCAGGGCGGCCAGCCTCGGCAGGGCCATGTATTCGGCGTACTTGCCGTTCCCGATGTATTCGGTCCAGAGATTGGCCTGGCCGCCGAGGACATGCGTCGCTTCGGCCGGGGTCAGGGCATCGGGCACGGGCTCGAACGAATAGACCTTCCGGAGAGGCACGAAGCCTCCGATCGCGAGCGGCTCTTGAGACGGATCTCCTTGATAATAATCGATATAGCAATGTGATGTCGGGGACATGACGACATCGTGCCCGGCCTTGGCGGCGGCGATGCCGCCCTCTGTGCCCCGCCAGGACATGACCGTCGCCTGGGGGGCGAGGCCGCCCTCGAGGATCTCGTCCCAGCCGAGGAGGCGGCGCCCCTTGGCGATGAGGACCTGTTCGACGCGCCGCACGAAATAGCTCTGGAGCTCGTTCTCGTCCTTGAGACCCTCGGCCTTCATCCGGGCCTGGCACTTCGGGCAGCGCTGCCACTCGGCCTTATTGACCTCGTCGCCGCCGATATGGACGAACGGCCCTGGGAAGAGGCCGACGACCTCCGTCAGGATATTCTCCAGGAATTCGTACGTGCCGTCGTTGCCGGGGCAGAAGACGTCGGTGATCGGCCAATAGCCTCCCGGCGGCACCGTGAACGGCCCTCCCGTGCAGGAGAACTGGGGATAGGCCGTGAGCGCGGCTTTGGCGTGGCCGGGCATCTCGATCTCCGGCACGATCGTGACGAAGCGGGAGGCGGCGTAGGCGACGATCTCGCGGATGTCGTCCTGGGTGTAAAAGCCGCCGTAGGCCGCCGGTTCACCGGGTTGCTGGGGCTCGCGGGCGTTCCAGTGCTTGTCTTCGCGGTCGACGCGCCAAGCCCCGACTTCGGCGAGGCGCGGGTATTTCTTGATCTCGATCCGCCAGCCCTGGTCGTCGGTCAAGTGCCAATGGAAGGTATTGAGCTTGTGCATGGCGAGGATGTCGATCCAGCGCTTGACGAACTCCTTCGGAAAGAAGTGACGCGAACAGTCGAGCATGCCGCCGCGCCAGGAGAACCGGGGCCGGTCTTCGACCGAGGCGCAGGGGACACGGAGAGAGCCCGTCCCCAGCATCGACGCGGGCCTCTCCGCGGCCGGAGGGAGGAGCTGGCGCAGGGTCTGGACGCCATAGAAGAGCCCGGCCGGAGCCGCGGCGCGGATCTCGATGCCGTTCGGCCCGACGTCGAGAAGATAGCCCTCGGGGCCGAGCCGTCCGGCGAGGTCCTCGAGGCACAGAGCGATCGAGCCCGGGCCGGCGGGCGCCGCGGCCGTCTCGACGGCCAGCTCGTATCCGGTGGGCCGGCCCAGCATGTCGCGAAGGTAAGAGGCCACGTTCATCACCTCGGGCCGTCCCTCCTGGACAAGGATCCGGGTCGCGCGCATGATCAGGAAGGCTCCCGGGCGTGAGTCGGCCCGGAGCGGCGCCGGCGTGATGTCCAGCCGGCCCGGCCGGGCGGCCTGGGGAATGGTCCGGGGCGGGGCGGCGCAGCCGGCCAGCATCAGGAAGAGTGCCGGGCAGGCCATGAGGGACCGTTTGATAGACTGACCCGGTTTTGTCATCGTGCGCCTCCTGGGGATTCCGGAAGGGGATAGTAAAGGCGGCACGGGTGCAAGTCAAGGGCCGGCCGGTTGACAGTCCGCGCGGCGGCGGTCTATGATTCTCCCATCCGGACGTTTCGGGAGAAGATGCCATGAGCAAGACCCTCTTCTGCGTTCTCCTCGTAAGCCTGGCGGCTTGGGGGTGCCGCGGCGACAAGGGGGCCGGGCCGGCAGCCCCGGGGGCCAAGGCCCCGGCGCCGGCCGCGTTCGTCACCGTCCAAGACGGCCGGTTCACGCTCGCCGGCAAGCCCTATTATTTTACGGGGGCGAACTTCTGGCAGGGCATGAACCTGGCGGTCGACGGGCCGAGCGGCGACCGGCCCCGGCTTTTACGCGAGCTCGACCGGCTGCGCGGTCTCGGCCTCACCAATCTCCGGATCATGGCCTCTTCGGAAGGGCCGAACACCGAGCCTCACCGGATGGTCCCGGCCCTGATGATCTCGCCGGGGGAATACGACGGCAGCGTCCTCGACGGCCTCGATTTCCTCCTGGCGGAGATGGGCAAGCGCCGCATGCGGGCCGTCTGTGTCCTCAACAATTTCTGGCAGTGGTCGGGCGGCATGGCCCAATACGTCTCATGGCACGAAGGGACCCCCATCCCTTATCCCGGGGATTACGGGAAGTTCATCAGCTACTCGGCCAAGTTCTACGGCTATCCGGAATGCCAGACCTGGTTCCGGGACCATATCGCCATGATCGTCGGCCGGACGAACCCCTATACCGGGCTCAAGTACCGCGACGACCCGGCGGTCCTCTCCTGGGAGCTCGGGAACGAGCCGCGCCGCTACCCCCAGAGCTGGATCGACGAGACTGCGGCCTATGTCAAGTCCCTCGACCCGAACCACATGGTCACGACCGGCTCGGAAGGCGCCCCGCCGGAGGAAAAGGGCCAGGACTTCGTGGCGACCCACAGCGCCCCGGGCATCGACTATGTCACGATCCATATCTGGCCGCAGAACTGGGGCTGGTACGATCCGAAGCGTCCGGCCACCTATAAGACGGCCGAAGCCCTGGCCATCGGCTATTTCGAGAAGCTCGCCAAGGACGCCAAGACCATGGGCAAGCCCCTCGTCCTCGAGGAGTTCGGCCTGGCCCGCGATTGGGCGACCAAGCGCAACAATCTCGACCCCGCCTCGACGACGACGAACAAGGACCTCTACTACGCCGCGCTCTTCAAGCTCGTCGAAGCCTCGATCGCGGCCGGCGGCCCGGCCTGCGGCGACAATTTCTGGGCCTGGGCCGGCGAGGCCAGGCCGGGGATGTCGTGGGTCGGCGATCCGCCGCACGAGCCGGCCGGATGGTATTCGGTCTATGACGCGGACGCTTCGACCCTGGCCGTCATCGCGGCCCACGCCAAGAAGATCGCGGCCCTGACGAAGTAGATGGCCGACATCATCGTCGCCTCCGACTGGACCCCGATCCGGGCCTTCGAGCCGGTCGTGGCGCGGAACCCGGAAGCCGTCTACGGGGACATGCTCCCGGCCCTCCGGGCGGCGGACCTCAGGATCGTCAACTGCGAGTGCGCCCTGACGGCGGCCCGCCGGCCGGTCTGGAAGAGCGGCGCGGTCTTCAAGGGCCTGCCCGCGCATGCCGCCGGCCTGA
>CAZIQR010000079.1:0-12320 GCA_964541055.1 uncultured Eubacteriales bacterium | reverse complement strand
TGGACCTCGGCCAGCGCCTGGCCCGCAAGCTCGTCCAGGTCTTTCCCGGCCGCCACGTCTGCGTCATCATCAAGCACGAGATGCCGAGCGGCGTCGCCCTCGGCGACGATCCCGTCGGGACCTTCGAAAAGGCCTGGGCGTGCGACTCACTCTCGAACTTCGGCGGCGTCGATATCTTCAGCTACCGCGTCACCGCGCCCCTGGCCCGCCTGCTCGTCGAGAGCCCGCGCAACGTCGAGGTCGTCTACGCCCCCGACTTCGAGCCCGAGGCGCTCGAGGTCCTGGCTACGCGCAAGGTGCTGCGAGTGATCAAGATGGGCGCCCCCCTTGATGTCGCGTCGGTCGACAACGGCCTCGAGGTCAAACGGGTGGCCGGCGGTCTGCTCGTCCAGAAGCGGTTCGATTCGAAGACCGTCTCGCCCGAGTCGGTCGACGTCGTCTCCAAGCGCCGGCCGTCGGCGGAGGAGGTCCAGGCCGCCCTGTTCACCTGGACCGTGGCCTGCTTCACCCGCTCGAACGCGGTCATCATCGGCACCGCGGACAAGACCCACGGCATCGGCTCCGGCCAGAGGAGCCGGATCGATTCCGCCGAGAACGCCATCCGGCTGTCCCGCCGCGGTTACGGCCCGGCGGGGTGCGTCATGGCCTCGGATGCCTTCATGCCCTTCCCGGACGTCGTCGAGCTGGCCGGCCGGCACGGCATCACGGCCATCATCTATCCCCTCGGTTCGGTCAAAGACCGGGAGGTCATCGACAGGGCCGACGAGCTCGGGCTGGCCATGATCATCACCCGGAAGCCGGGCGAGCTCGATTCCGAGCGCTGTTTCCTTCACCGCTGAGCGGGGGAGGGAGAGGCCCGGGACGCGGGCGCGGAGAGCCGGGCGGCGGAAATCGTGGTATTTTAGCGTCATGAGGAACTTCTATCGTACCAAGCTGGCCGCTCTGGCCGTCGTCGTTCTGATCGTCGGCGCCCGGCCGCCCGCCGCGTCCGGGCAGATCGGAGATGCGAAGGCCGTCGTCGACCGGCTCCGCGAGGCCGGTCTGGCCTCGGAGAGGGCCTACGAGCTGCTGCGCCGGATCACGTCGGTCGGGCCGCGCCTGACCGGATCGTCCCAGGCCGCCGCGGCGGTCGATCTCTCCAGGGCGCTCATGGAAGAGCTGGGCCTTGCGAAGGTCCACACGGAAGCCGTCGAGGTCGGGCATTGGAGCCGGGGACGGATCGCCGAGGCTTCGATCGTGGCCGCCTCATCGAGGGCCGCCGTCCCTCTGGCCGCATGCGCCCTTGGCGGCAGCGTCGGCACGCCGTCGTCCGGCCTCACCGCCCCCGTCGTCGAGGTCCGCTCAGTCGCCGAGGTCGCGTCACGGGGCGACTCGATCCGGGGCAAGATCGTCTTCTATAACCGGCCGATGGACCGGCGGAACGCCGATTCGTTCGCGGCCTACGGCGGGGCCGCCGACCAGCGGGTCGCGGGGGCTTCGGCCGCGGCCAAGCTCGGCGCCGTGGCCGTCCTCGTCCGGTCCCTGACGTTCCGCGAGGACGACAACCCGCATACCGGCATGCTCCGTTACGAGGCCGGCGTCCCGGCCATCCCCGCCGCGGCCATCAGCACGATCGCTGCCGACCGACTGAGCGAGACCCTCGCCAGGGAAAAGACCGCCGCCGTCCGGTTGCGCCTGGACTGCGGCGACCTCGGCCGCGTCGTCTCGGCGAATGTCGTCGGCGAGATCACCGGCTCGGAGCTCCCCGCCGAGATCGTCCTCCTCGGCGGTCATCTCGACAGCTGGGACCTCGCCGTCGGCGCCCACGACGACGGCGCCGGCTGCGCCGCGGCCCTGGAGGCCGTCGCCCTCCTTCATGATCTCGGCCTCCGGCCTCGCCGGACCGTCCGGGCGGTCTTTTTCATGGACGAGGAGTTCGGCGGCACGGGCGGCCGGGCCTATGCGGCGGCGCCGCAGAGAAAGGGCGAGCGGCATCTCGTGGCCGCCGAGTCCGACCGCGGCGGCTTCGCCCCCGTCGGCCTGGCGTTCGGGCGGGACGCCCGGGACCTCGAGCGCGTTGCGCGATATGCCGATCTCCTCAAGCCCTTCGGCATCTCTTTCATGGCCCCCGGCGGGGGAGGGGTCGACGTCGGCCCGCTCGTCACGGCCGGCTCGCTACCTGCGGCCGTCCTGGTCAACGCGCAAACGTATTTCGATGTCCATCATTCGGGCCTGGACGGGCTCGCGTCGGTCGAGCCGCGCGAGCTCGAGCTCCAAGCCGTCATCCTGGCCGCTTTGGCCTATGTCCTGGCCCAGGAAGGGACCTGAGCCTCGAGGAGCCGGCATGAACGACCTCGTCTTCTTGTTCGCTATCCACAACCACCAGCCGGTCGGGAACTTCCCGTCCATTTTCGAGTCGGCTTTCAAGGCCTGCTACCGGCCCCTGCTCGAGGGCCTGGCAGCCCACCCCGGGTTCCGCTTCGCCCTGCACTTCTCGGGGCCCCTCTGGGAGCACATGGAAAAGAACGAGCCGGGGTGCTGGGACCTTGTCCGGGAACTCGCCGGCCGCGGCCAGGTCGAGCTCCTCGGCGGCGGCTTCTACGAGCCCATCCTGTCGCTCATCCCCGAGGATGATCGGCTCGGCCAGATCCGCATGATGAGCGACTACTTGAGCGAGAACTTCGGCCAGCGGCCGCGCGGGCTGTGGCTGACCGAGCGGGTCTGGGAGCCTGACCTACCCAGGACCCTGGCCCAGGCGGGCATCGAATACACGCTCCTCGACGAAGAGCACTTCCATTACGCCGGCGTCCGTGATCTGGCCACGACCTACATCACCGAGGACCAGGGCCGGCCGCTGCGGGTCTTCCCGATCGACAAGACCCTCCGTTACGACATCCCGTTCCATCCGCTCGAGGACCTCGAGGCTTATCTCGGCGCGATCCGCGAGAGGGGCGGCACGGCCATCCTCGGCGACGACGGGGAGAAGTTCGGCGTCTGGCCGGGCACCCACAAGTGGGTCTACGACGAAGGCTGGCTCGAGAGGTTCCTGACCTTCGTCGAGGACCGCGGCATCCGGATGACCTCGTTCGCCGATTACCTCGACAGCCACGCGCCGGCCGGCCGGGTCTATCTGCCGCCGGCGTCCTACGAAGAGATGATGGAATGGGTCCTCGAGCCGGACGACCAGGCGGCGCTCCGGAGGCTTAAGGCCCAGGCCGGGCCGGGCGCCCGCCGTTTTCTCCGCGGCGGCTTCTTCCGCGACTTCAACCGCAAATACGCCGAGGCCAACCATCTTCACAAAAGGATGATCATGGTCTCGGGCGAGATCGACCGGGCCGGCCGCCCCGAGGAGCCGCTGCGCAGCCTTTACAAGGCCCAGTGCAACGATCCCTATTGGCACGGCGTCTTCGGCGGGCTCTACCTGCCGCACCTCCGGGAATCCGCGTATCGCCACCTCCTCGAAGCCGAGAAGGCGGTCCCGGACACGGGCGGCTGGAAGGCCCTGGATTACGATTGCGACGGCCGGCCTGAGCTCGTCTATCGCGATCCGGTCTTCGGCCTCCTGGCCAAGCCGTCGGCCGGCGGCGCGCTGGTCGAGATCGACTACCGCCCCTTCTCGAGGAACCTCTCCGACGTCCTGGGCCGGCGGCCGGAAGCCTATCACCGCCCGCCCGAGCCCGAAGGCGAGGACGCGGCCGGCAAGAGCATCCATGAGCTGGCCAAAAGGCTCCCGCCCGACGCGGCCGAACTCACACGCTACGACCGGTACCGGCGCCTCTCGCTCATCGACCATTTCTTCCGCCCCGGAACGACCGCCGAGGAATTCCGCCGGATCGACTCCGAGGAACAGGGAGATTTCGTCGAGGCCGGGTTCGGCTTCGAGGCCTTTGGGCGGCGGCTCCATCTCGGCCGCCGGGGGACCGTCGCGGCCGGCGAGGACAACGCGCCCGTCGCCGTGCGGAAAACGGTCTCCTCGGCCGAAGGGGCCCTGCGCGTCGATCTCGAGATCGAGAACCTCTCCGGTCGCGCCCTCCGCGTGACCTATGGCTCCGAGTGGAACCTTCTCGCTTTTCCCCACGAGATCGAGATCCCCGGACCCCAGGCCGTGGAGCTCTACGGCGCCGCTCTCCGTTTCGAAGCGGCGGGCGCGGACGCGATCTGGGCCTTCCCCCTCCGGACGCTATCCCAATCCGAGGAGGGTTTTGATATAATCCATCAAGGGTATTGCCTCTGCCCGGTGTGGTCCCTCGAGTGGTCCGCGAACGGGGTGAAACGTCTGTCCATCGTTCTCAAGGAGGGTCATGGCCGGTAAGTCCTTCCTCCTGGTGCTTCACAGCCACATCCCCTATGTGCTGGCCCACGGCAGCTGGCCGCACGGGTGCGATTGGCTCTACGAAGCGGCGGCGGAGACCTACCTGCCGCTCCTCGACGTCTTCGAACGGCTGGCCGGGGAGGGGATCCCTGCCCGGACCAACATCAGCTTCACGCCCGTCCTGATGGAGCAGCTCAAGGACCCCGCCTTCGTCGGCGGTTTCGAGGACTACCTGGAGATGAAGCTCGAGGCCGCGGCCCGCGACCGGGCCTATTTCGAGCGCACCGGGAACGGGGCCCTTCTCGCCCTGACGCGGTTCTGGGAAGGCTGGTACCGCCGCCTCCGGGAGGATCTGAAGGACCGCTTCGGCCATGACATCATCGGCGCCTTCCGCTCCCTCCAGGACCGTGGCGCCGTCGAGGTCCTGACCTCCGGCGCCACCCACGGCTATCTCCCGCTCCTTTCGCGCGACGAAAGCGTCCGGCAGCAGGTCCGGCAGGGCCGCTTCACGTATCGCAAGCATTTCGGCCGCGAGCCGCGCGGCTTTTGGATCCCCGAGTGCGCCTATCGGCCGGGCTACGCCTGGAAGAACCCGCTCGTCAGCGGTCCGCCCTACGACCGCCTCGGCGTCGACGAGATCCTGGCCGAGGAAGGGTTCGATTATTTCTTCGTCGATTCGCATCTGCTCAGAGGCGGAGAGGCCAAGGGCGTTTACGTCGACCGTTTCCCCGGGCTCAAGCTGCTGTGGGAGAAGTTCCGCGACGCCTACGAGCCCGCCCGGGAGCTTCCGAACGATCCCTACACGCCCTATCTCGCCCATCCGTCGCGGCTGCCGTTCTACGCTCGTGACGACGTCTCCGGATCGCAGGTCTGGAGCCGCCATCTGGGGTACCCCGGCGACGGCGCCTACCTCGAGTTCCACAAAAAGCACTTCCCCGGGGGCCTGCGCTACTGGCGGATCACTTCGAGCGACGGCGACCTGGGTCTGAAGGAGCCCTATGCCCCTGACGCGGTTCAGGACCGGCTCGAGGGCCATGCCGCCCATTTCGTGTCGGTCCTCGAACGGGCGCTCGACGGCCGGGAGTCGGGGACGATCGCGGCCCTGTATGACACCGAGCTCTTCGGACATTGGTGGTTCGAGGGCCCTGAGTGGCTGTATCACGTGCTCAAGAAGCTGGCCCTGAGCCCGATCCGGCCGGCCACGGCGGGCGAGGCCCTCGAGCGCTTCGAACCCAGTGCCGTGATCGCGCTTCCCGAAGGCTCGTGGGGCAAGGGCGGCTTTCACTGGATCTGGCTCAACGACGACACGTCTTGGATCTGGGCCAAGATCTACCGGATCGAGGCGGCGGCCGCCTCCTTCGAGCCGCGCCTCGACCGGCTGGACCGCCGGCTCCTCAAGCAGTTCTTCCGGGAGAAGCTGCTGCTCGAGAGCTCCGATTGGCCCTTCCTGATCTCGACCTGGTCGGCCCGTGATTACGCGGAGAACCGGGCCGCCGATCATTTCGAGCGGGCCCTGACGCTGGCCGGCTGGCTCGACGCCGGCCGCCCGCTCAGCCAGGCCGAAGAGACCCTCCTCCGCACCTTCGAGAGCGAAGATCATCTTTTCGAAGAGGTCGTGTTGCCCGATGGAACTGCAATCTGAGAAGATCCTGACCATGGTCCTCTGCGGCGGCAAAGGGGAGCGGCTCTACCCGCTGACCCGCGACCGGGCCAAGCCCTCCGTGCCCTTCCTCGGCGCCTACCGGATCATCGATTTCAGCCTCTCGAACGCGCTCAACTCCGGGCTGCGCCGCATCGCCCTTCTGACCCAGTACAAATCGCTGTCGCTCGAGCGCCACATCCTCAACGGCTGGAGCATTTTCCACGCGGAGAGCGGCGACTTCGTCATTTCCCTGCCGGCCCAGGGACGCGTCGGCGACCACTGGTACGAGGGCACGGCCGACGCCGTCTTCCAGAACATCTACACCATTCAGCAGGAGAACCCGGAGGCCGTCCTGGTCCTTTCGGGCGACCACATCTACAGCGCCGACTATCGCAAGCTCATGGCCTTCTTCACCCGGACCGGGGCCGAGGCGCTGATCATGACCCGGACGATCCCGGTCGAAGAGGCGTCACGCTTCGGCGTCATCGGCGTCGACGACGAGCGCCGCATCGGCCAGTTCATGGAGAAGCCGAAGAAGCCGTTCCCGGCGCCGTGGGACCCGGCGAAGAGCCTGATCTCGATGGGGGTCTACCTGTTCAAGACGCCGGTCCTCATCAAGGCCCTCATCCGCGACGCCCGCAACCCGCGCAGCACGCACGATTTCGGCCGCGACATCATCCCGTCGCTCATCGACGGCACGCGGGTCTTCGCCTACACGTTCGAGGACTATTGGGAGGACATCGGCACGATCGACGCCTACTGGGACGCCAACATGGCGTTCCTGTCGCCCTCGCCGCCGCTGATCCTGAGGGACCCGGCCTGGCCGGTGCGCTCCTACCGGCCCCAGTATCCGCCGACCTACGTCTCGGGCTGCGACCTGAGGACGTCGATCATCGGCCCGGGCTGCTCACTGACGGACTGCCGCATCGTCCATTCGATCGTCGGCCCCGGCGTCCAGGTCGCCGCCGGGGCCGAGGTCATCGACTCGATCCTGTTCGAGGACACGAAGATCGAGCGCGGCGCCAGGATCCGCAAGGTCATCATCGACAAGACGTCGTCCATCCCGGAGGCGTTCGACATCGGTTTCGACGCCGAGAAGGACGGCCGGAACTTCAAGATCAGCAAGGCCGGGGTGCGCGTCGTGCCGAAGGGCTGGATCTGAGCATGATCGAGAAATTCAGCATCCTCTCGCCGGACTTCGAGCGGGACGCGCCCCGCGAGCTGACCCTGCTCTCGATCATCTCGCAGAGCTTCTTCCAACCCTTCTCTCTCGAAGACAACCTGCTCGTCATCCTGACCGCCCTGACGTCCGGATCGGGGGTGGGCTTCAACCGGGCCATGCTCTTCCTCAAGCAGGGCGACCGGCTGCGGGGCGAGATGTGGCTCGGGCCGCGCTCGGCCGAGGAGGCCGGACTGATCTGGGAGGTCCTGTCGACGCCGGGCATCGGCTACGTCGAGATCGTCGAGCACAACCGGGCCCTGGTCAGCAAGAACGAGGACACGCTGAGCGCCCGCCTCAAGGGCCTCGTCTACGCCGCCGACGACGAGAAGGCCCTCATCCCGGCCTACGCCGCCTGCCGCAAGGAGATCCTGCTCGTCAACGACGCTTCGAGCGAGCCGCTCGTCGACCGCCGCTTCCTGAACGTCATCGGGGTCGAACAGTTCCTCTGCATCCCGCTCCTGGCCCGCGACGACGTCGTCGGCGAGATCATCCTCGATAACGCCATCACCCGGACGCCGATCACGGCGGCCGACATCAAGCTGGCCGGCATCTGCGGCCTCATGGCCGGCAATTACATCTATTCGGCGGCCCTGCACCGCAAGCTCCTCGACGTCGAGAAGATGGCGGCCATGGGCGAGATGGCCATGTTCGTCACCCATCAGCTGCGCAATCCCATCGTGGCCATCGGCGGCTTCACCGAGCAGCTCCTCAAGCCCGATGTCGCCGAGGACAAGAGGGCCCGGAACCTGACCATCATCCGCGACGAGATCCGCCGCCTCGAGGACATCATCTACCAGATGGGCCACTTCCTCAAGGTCAGCCTCAAGGAGCCCGTCTACTTCGATCCCGGGCCGGTCCTCGGGAGCGTCCTCGAGAGCCCGGAGATCCAGAGCAAGGCCCGCGGCTACGCCCTGAACGTCAAGTTGGACCCCTGCCCGCCGGAGATCCTCTGCGACCCGACCTCCTTCGGAGAGGTCCTGCGCAACCTGCTTGACAACGCCTTCGACGCGACGCCGGCCGGGGGCGCGGTCTCGGTCCGCGGCTACCGCAAGAGCCCCAGTGCCTTCGTCCTGTCGGTCCGCGACACCGGGCGGGGCCTGTCCAATCCGGACAAGGAAAGCCTGTTCCGTCCCTTCTTCACGACCAAGGAGAAGGGCATGGGGCTCGGCCTGCCCTTCATCAAGCGGGTCATGGACACGTGCGGCGGCAAGATCGAGGTCCAGGGCCGCGTGGGCAAGGGGGCCCTCTTCAAGCTTATTTTTCTCTGTCGTGAAAGGGAGATGACGTCATGAAAAAAAAGATCCTGGTCGTCGAGGACGAGAAGACCCTCCGCCTCCTCTACGAGGAAGAACTCAGCAAGGAAGGCTACGACATCACCGCGGTGACCGACGCCGAGGCGGCGCTGGCCAAGCTCGCCCAGAACGGCTACGACCTCATCGTCACCGATATCCGCATGCCGGGCAAGAACGGCATCGAGCTCATCACCCAGATCATGGGGCTGCGCAAAGACATCCCCATCATCATCAACTCGGCCTACCAGAGCTACAAAGAGGATTTCATGACCTGGGCGGCCGACGCCTACGTCGTCAAGTCGTCCTCGCTCGACGAGCTCAAGTCCAAGATCAAGCAGCTGTTGGGGGAATGATGTCGGAACTGAGAAAGGACCTGATCAGCGGACGCTGGGTCATCATCGCCACGGAGCGGAGCAAGCGGCCGGACGACTTCCGGCCTTCGGGCCAGGCGCCGGCGGCGCCCGAGGCCGCGGGGTTCTGCCCGTTCTGCGAGGGCAACGAGACGAAGACCCCGCCCGAGGTCTACGCCCTGCGCGCGGCCGGGACCACCCCGGACTCGCCGGGCTGGACGGTCCGCGTCGTGCCCAACAAGTTCCCGGCCCTGAACCCCGGACCGCCGCCGCCCCGGGCCAGCCGCGGGATCTTCCAGTCGATGGAGGGGCGGGGCGTCCACGAGGTCGTCATCGAGAACCCCGACCACGCCCTCGAGCTCGGCGACCTGCCGGTCCCGCATATCCGCGACGTCCTGCGCGTCTTCCAGCACAGGATCAAGGCCATCGAGCGGGAGCTGCATTATCAGTACGTTCAGATCTTCAAGAACAAGGGCAAGGAAGCGGGCGCCTCCCTGAGCCACCCGCACTCCCAGATCGTCGCCACCCCGATCGTGCCCAAGCGGGTCAAGGAGGAGATCTACGGCGCCGACCGGCTCTACCGGACCTTCAAGGAATGCGGCTTCTGCCGGATCCTGCGCGAAGAGGAGACGGCCGGAACACGGATCATCGCCCGCAACGGCGGATTCACGGCCTTCGCCCCCTACGCCTCGCGGTTCCCGTTCGAGATGACCCTCATGCCCAAGCGGCATTCGGCCTTTTTCACCGACGTTCACGAGGACGAGCTTCTGCCCTTGGCCGAGATCCTCAAAGACGTCCTGACGCGGCTGAAGAGAACGGTCAACGACCCCCCCTTCAACATGGTCCTGCACCAGGCCCCGAACCCGACGCTCTCGGCCAAGGACTGGCCGGAGCTCCATCTCAAGTCCCATTGGCATCTCGAGATCATCCCCATCCTGACAAAGGTGGCCGGATTCGAATGGGGGACGGGCTTCTACATCAATCCGGTGCCGCCGGAGACCGGCGCGCAGTTCCTGCGCCAGGCTTGATGGAGCCGGGAGACCCGGCGTTCTCGTGAACGGTCCGGGTTAGGACGCAGCTAGGGTCTTGTAGAGGTCGAGATAGGCGGCCGCCGAGCGCTTCCAGGAGAAATCCGCGGCCATGGCGTTCGCCACGAGCCGGCGCCAATCGGCCGGCCGGCCGAATGCCCCGATCGCCCGCTCCGCCGCCTCGACGAGAGGCCGCGGCTCCGGCTCAACGAACTTGAAGCCGTTGCCGGTCCCGGTCCGCGGGTTGAATTCCTCGACGCTGTCGACGAGTCCGCCCGTGGCCCGGACGACCGGGACGGTGCCGTATTTCATGGCGTACATCTGGGTCAGGCCGCACGGCTCGTAACGCGAGGGGATGAGGAAGAGGTCGCTCCCGGCGTAGATCGTGTGGGCGATCTTTTCGTCGAAGGCGATCTTGAGGCCGATCCGGTCGGGGCTCTTCTTCTGGGCCGCGATGAGGAAGTCCTGGATTTTCTGGTCGCCGGTGCCGAGGATGGCCAATCTCAGGCCAAGGGCGAGGAGGTCGGCGAGCGCGTCGCAGACGATGTCCAGGCCCTTCTGGCCGGCGAGGCGGGTGACCATGCCGGCGATGGGCCGGTCCGCCGGCGCGTCCAGGCCGAATTGGGCGGCGAGGGCCATGCGGCAGACCTTTTTGCCGGTGAGGTCGTCGGGCGCGAAGTTGTGAGGGATGAGCCCGTCGGTGGCCGGGTTCCAGTCCTTGTAATCGACCCCGTTAAGGATGCCGTGGAGGGCCGCCGCCCGGGAGCGCAGAAGGCCGTCGAGGCCGCAGCCGAAGGCCGGGGTCTGGATCTCGTAGCTGTAGGTCGGGCTGACCGTGGTCACGGCCGTGGCGTAGAGGATGCCGGCCTTGAGGGCGTTGACCTTGCCGTAGAACTCGAGGTCGTTCATGTTGAAGAGGGCATGGGGCAGGCCGACGCGCTCCAGGACCTCTTCCTCGAACAGGCCCTGGTAGGCCAGGTTATGGATCGTGAAGAGGGTCCGGGTCCGGGCGAAGAAGGGGTCGGCGGCATAGGTCGTGCGGAGATAAGCGAAGGCCAGAGCCGACTGCCAGTCGTGGCCGTGGATGACGTCCGGCGGGAAGCCGATGGCGCGCATAGTCTCGAGGGCGGCCCGGGAGAAGAAGGCGAAGCGCTCGCCGTTGTCCGGAAAGTCCCCGGCCGGGGTGCCGTAGAGGCCGTCCCGGTCGAAATATTCGGGCCGGTCGATGAAATAGAAGTCGACGCCGTCGGCCGTAAGGGTGTAGACGCGGTAGGCCAGCTTCTTGCCGCCCATCTCGATAAGGGCGGCGTCGGCGGCCGGTTTGAGGGCCAGGTTCTTCTTGCGCACGTCCCGGTAGAAGGGCATGAAGACACGGACTTCGGCTCCCAGGCCGGCCAGGAACTTCGGAAGGGCGCCGGCCACGTCGGCCAGGCCGCCGGTTTTGGCGTAAGGGATGACCTCAGATGCAAGGAAGGCGACTTTCATGGTCCAGCCATTTTAGCATAAGTCCCGGCATAGGTCACCCGTCAGACCGGGCACGGCCGACCGCCGAGGGACCTCCGGGATCATCTCCGTCCGCGCGGTGATTTAAAGACGCCGCCACACTCCCAAGCCGGGTCAAAGACGCCGCGTCTCCGTCGCGCTGTCGGCTAAATCACCGCTTTATGCTTCCATCGACGATCCCCCTCGCCCCCTTCTTCGGCGGCCATATTAGTCTGGTCAATGGGATCGCCCATGAACTGAAGACCACAGCTGGAACCAAGGTCCCTTCTCCTCCCGCTCCGAATAGCCAGGTGACTCCAAACAAGAGAGTCCCATAAGGCCCGAGAAGGGCAACCCTCCGGAGAGCTATCGTTGCTGTCTTCATAAGTCCCTCACAAAACAGAGTGCTTTCAGACGAAGAAGTCCTTTTGCATAAAGTGCTGCCGGTATTGAATCAGAGCTTATGTCCGTAGGAATCCCTCAACCGTCCTTCGTATGAATAACATAGGTCCAGAGCCATGTAAGCCATAGCGAGGGCGGCGTCCCAAAAGTCCAGGGGATTGTCTGGATCGCGCCCGCCGAACAAATTATTCAAGGTTTCGAAAAGATGGCTCCCCGATTCCACATAAGCAGAATGGCAAAATGAATCTTGGATGACGTAGAGGGCTTTGCCGAATTCCTTAGGATCAAAAGTGGTATCGGCTATTTCGTATGCTCTTTTCAGGTCCTCCGCTAGTGGGAAATGCCATTGTTGCCTTTGCCGCAAGCTTGGAAAGACCAAGCTGATGTATGGTGATGTTTGCAATTTGGCATAGGAGGAAGGCCATCGTAAACTCTCTTCGAACGGCAATCCGAAAGAGAGGAGGAGTTTTACTACGATGGCCCAGCAGCATTATAAGTCACCCTTCAAAAAGGCGCTATTGCAGTTCATCACGGAACCCGACCCCTTCCTGGCCATGTGAGCTACTCCCCAAAAACTGGACAGGGGGGATAAGTGGATTTTAAGCCTGCCA
>CAZIQR010000078.1:0-12338 GCA_964541055.1 uncultured Eubacteriales bacterium | reverse complement strand
CTTCTCCCAGGTCCAGGGCTTCCGAGTCGTCACGCAGGTGTCGATGACGTTGCCGTTGGCGTCGAGGAGCTCAAAGACGACCTTGACGATCTGGCCGTCCGGATCGCTCGAACCGGAGGCGTCAAAGGTGATCGGGCGGCCGACGTAGTCCTCGCAGGGCATGCAGGACGTCCACAGCTTGCAGATGGGCGGGAAGTTGATGGCCACCTTGACAACGGACTGGCAGTTGGCGGGCTTGCCGTCCATGCCAACGGCGACGCCCTTGAAGGAATATTCGCCGGGCTTGTCGAACTTGGTCTGCCACTTGGGCGACTGCGGGGTCAGCTCCTGGGTCGCCAGCTTCTGGCCTTGGGCGTCCGTGACCTCGACCGTCATCGACTTGGCGTTCTGCGAACCGCTCATATCGACGGTGATCGGGTCGTTGGCGTTGGCCCGGGACGGGGCGACGGCCAGGTTGCAGAGGGCCGGCGGGATGAGGTTCGTCACCTTGCTGCTCAGGGCGATGTTGCCGCAGCCCTTGGGGATGACGATCTCATACTGCTTCCAGTCCTTCTGGATCGGAACGATGAACACGGGCAGGGGTTCCTTGCCGGCCCACTCGATGTTCCGGGCGACCTTGACCTGGTCGTGGGACCGGAAGAGCATCCAGGGCAGAACCTCGCCGATCGGCAGGGTCGTGTCGAGCCATTCGGCCGTTTTCATCTGCTCCATGAACGGCTCATAGAGCTCCGAGTTCCCGGCCAGGTCGAAGCCGGTCTTGATGTCGGCCGCCCGGCTCTCGAACAGGCCTTTCATCATCGCCGGCGTGGGTACCTGGCCCTTGACCGTGCAGAAGGTGTAAAGGCCGATCCGTTTGAGCTTGGTCGTCTGGGCAAAAGACATCGCCGTGAAGACGACAAGGGCCATCACGACGAAAAGGACCGCAGATTTGCGCAACTTCATGAACGTCCTCCTCTTGAACTTAGGGGTATAGACAAATACCCTTTCAATCGATTTATAATCGAGGCCGACTCTGTTTGTCAAGCAAAATCAACGCGTTCGCCCCCATATCGCCCGCGGGGGCTAACCCGCCGCAAGAAACTCGCGGACAATGCGGCGGATCAGCCCGGAATCCCGGGGCGTCTGGGCCAGCGCCGCGAGGAGCGCGTCCCGCCCCTTGAATCCGCGCCCCACAAGATCCTGGAGAAAGCGCCGGCCCGTCGGGATATCGATCTCAGGGTGGCATTGAAGGCCCCAGATCGCCGTCCCCGCCAAGTGGAAGGCCTGGACGGCGCAGGCGCCGGTCGAGGCCAGGACCTGGAATCCCGCCGGCAGATCGAAGACCTCGTCGAAATGGCTCGAAAAGGTGAACGCCGTCTCTCCTTCCGGGCCGAGGAGATCGCTCGTCCGGTCGAGGCGCAGGCCGATCCAGCCGATCTCGGGCCCGGCCGCGCGACGTACGTGGCGTTCCCCCGCCAGGGCAAAGACCAGGAGCTGATGGCCCCAGCAGCTGCCGAGCAGGGCCTTCCCGCCGGCAGCCGCCTCCCGGACCAGGGCTGCTTCCTCGTCCACCCAGGGATCCCTCTCGAGGATGGAGGCTTCGGACCCGGTCAGGATGATATGGCTGAACCGCGCCGGATCGGGGAACTCCCGTTCCCGGGCCACGAATCCCTCCCAGGGTGCGTCGAGATACCGGCTCCAGTGCTCGACGGGCTCGTAGACTTCGGGAAAGACCGCGTTGTCAATGATCGCCACCCTTATCGGCGCCCGGACGCTCATGATCGGCACTCCTCCGGCCATTCTATCGGGTGGGGCTAAAAACTCAAGCGGATTTGTTGCGGCCGGGGCGATTCTGCTATAATGCCGCCTCGATCCAGGAGAACGACCGTGACACATCTGAGCGAAGACACCGAACTGACCGTCACGACCCCTGACGAGCCCGGCATTTTCGGGCGCGTCCTCGGGACCCTCGCCAACGCGGGGGTCAACGTCAGGGCCTTCTATGTCTATTCCGACGATACCGGCGGGCACTTCCATCTCATCACCTCGGATGCCAAAAAGGCCGAAACGGCCCTGCGCACCCTGGGCTACAAGGTCAAGGCCAAGAAGGTGGTCACGGTCCTGGTCACGGACCGGATCGGCGCCGGGGCCGAGATCGGCGCCCTGCTGGGCAACGCCATCGTCGACATCCGCTATTCCTACGGGTCATCGGCCGGCGAAGGCAAGAACCTTCTGGTCTTCCACACCAGCAATAACCGCAAGGCCATCGATACCCTGAAATAGGAGCCGAAAAAGCGTTGACAAGCCCCGGCGCTTACCTTAAAATAAATGTCTTAGAGTTGTATCAAGGAGGCCATTATGGCAAAAGCCGAGCCTAACGTCGTCCCGTTGTGCGACGTCCTTCTCGTTCTTCTCATCATCTTCATGGTCATCACGCCTCTCGTTCAAAAAGGCATAGATGTCAAGCTGCCCGAAACGCAGGAATCCTCGAGCGGCGGCGGCCAGCCGACGGGGCTCATCGTTCTGACCCTTCAGGCCGCTGACGTCGTCGAGATCAACGGCATCAAGTACGAGCTCCGCGGCCTCCTCGAAGAGCTTCGCCGCCTCTACAGCACGCGCCAGGACAAGACCATCTTCATCCGCGCCCTGGCCAAGCTCCCCTTCGCCAAGGTCATGGAGATCATCGACATCGCCCGCGGCGCCGGGGTCGAGACGCTGGCCCTCATCCCCGAATACATCGAGTAGCGTCCGGACCGGACGCGGGGCGCTCCGGTGAGCAAGCCGTCCCTTCGAATCGCTGTTTGTTCCTTCTGTCTGAGCGTGGTACTTCTGCCCTGTCTCGGCTTTGGGCAGGATCTGACCGGCCCCGTCAGCCGCGAAGCCATCCTCGAGCATAGCCCCTCCTGGAAGGACATCGTCGCCGCTTACCAGCCGAACCCCGAGTTCCTCGAAAAGCTCCGCGCGCTCGGCCGCGAGGTCCGCATCGAGGTTTTCTTCGGCAGCTGGTGCTCGGACAGCAGGGCCCACGTCAGCGCCTTCTTCAAGATCCTCGACCTTGTCGACAGCCCTCTCCTCCAGCCCGCTTATTTCGGCGTGCCGGAGGACAAGGAGAAACGTCCGCCCTTCTTTGAGGGGCGGGACATCGCCAAGCTGCCGACGTTCATCGTGCTGGTGGACGGCCGCGAGGCGGGCCGGATCGTCGAGACCCCCCAAGAGACGGTCGAAGAGGACCTCGTCAAGATCCTCGGACTGTAGGCGGGTCGGCGATCAACGGCTTTTGATGGGGCCGATGACATCGCGGGAGATGACCAACCGCTGGATCTCGTTCGTGCCCTCGTAGATCTGCAGCAGTTTGGCGTCGCGGACGAGCTTCTCGATCGGATAATCCTTCATGTAGCCGTAGCCGCCGAAGATCTGGAGCGCCTCGAGGGCGTTGCGCATGGCGACGTCCGAGCCCAGGCACTTGGCGATGGCCGATTCCTTGCCGTTGGGTTTGCCCTTGTCCATGAGCCAGGCCGCGCGCCAGACGGCCAGCCGCGCCGCCTCGAGGTCCATGGCCATCTGGGCCAGCTTGAAGGCCGTCGCCTGAAAGGTGGCGATGGGCTTGCCGAATTGAACCCGGGTCTTGGCATAGTCGACGGCGTATTCGAGGGCCGCCCGGCCGATGCCGATGCCCGCCGAGCCGACCGCGGCCCGCGTTTTGTCGAACGTCCGCATGGCCACGATGAAGCCGAGCCCCTCGCGGCCGATCAGGTTGGCGGCCGGCACCCGGACATCCTCGAAGAAGAGCTCGGTCGTGTTCGAGGCCCGGTGGCCGAACTTGTCCTCGACCTTGCCGACCGTGATCCCAGGCGTGTCGCGGGTCACGGCGAAGACGCTCAACCCGCGCGGGCCCTTCTCCGGGGCCGTGTTGGCGAAGACAACGTAGAGGCTGGCGACACCGCCGTTGGTGATAAAGCACTTCGAGCCGTTGATAACGTAGTCCGAGCCGTTCTTGCGGGCCGTCGTCTTGATCGCGGACGTGTCGGAGCCGGCCTCCCGCTCGGTGAGGCAGTAGGACGCGAAGGCCATGCCCTTGAGGAAGGGGGCGAAGAGGCGCCTCTTCTGCTCGTCCGTGCCGAAGAGCAGGAGCGGCGTGAAGGCCAGGGAGTTGGCCATCATCGTCGTGTACATCCCGGCGCAGCCCCAGGCCAATTCTTCGCTGACGATGGCCGTGTCGAGGTCGCCGAGACCGACGCCGCCGAACTCGGCGGGCACCGTGCAGGTCAGAAAACCGACCTCGAAGGCCTTGCGCATGACGTCCTCGGGAAAGGTGTGGCCCTGGTCGTAGGCGGCGGCCTTGGGCCGCATCTCCGTCGCGGCGAACTCGTGGGCCATGTCCCGGAGGGCGATCTGGTCTTCCGTCAGCTCAAAATCGATCACGGCAGTCTCCCAAAAGAATTTAGCCGCATCGTACCGGAACGGGCCGGACCTGTCAATTCTCAAGAGCGACGGCGTCGCGCCGAATGAGGAAAATGGGGTCCTCGACGCCGAAGACCTCGCGGACGATATCCTGGGCCCGGGCCCCCTTAACCGGGTCCGGGGGCAGACCGAGCACGAGCCGGCGTCCGGCCAGGCGGAAATCCATCGAAACCTGGCCGTGGACGTCCTTGAACCGCGTCAAAGCGTTCCGCAGGTCCCTGGCCTCGCGTTTCGGGCCGAGCTCGGGGCTCGTCCGGTCGAGCGAATAGACGAGGCCGCGGGTGGCCCTATGAAGCGAAGGAGCGCCCGGACCGATTTCCCTCAGGGCCGAAAAGCGGATGCCCGGCGGGACGCTGGCGTTGATCCGCCGGAGGAACTCGCCGGCCTCGATGCGGCGATCGGAGCGGAACTCGACGACCTCCGCGAGAGCCTCCATGCCGAGCGGCAGGGCCGGCCCGTAGGCCAGATCCATCTTGGGATGAAAGCCCTGGGTCTTGCGGACCTCGATCCCGGCCCGGCGGAAGCTCCTCTGTAGGATGTGGATGAGATCGATGTGGGAGAGGAAGCGGGCCTTGCCGCGCTTGGCATAGACGGCCCGGTAGCGGAGGACCTCCGCCGAGGGCTCCCCCGCCGCGGGCCGGGCCGGCGGCAGGGGCCTGATCCGGGCCGGCCGGACCGGCTGCTTCCAGGCTCGCTCGTCGCAGCCCTGGCATTCGGCGCAGGCCCGCTCGAGGCAGTCCGGCGTCCGCTCGCCGCGCAGGGCGGCACCGAGCTCCCGGAGGAGCCGGCTCTTGCGGATCCTCGTGTCGATAGGATCCCACGGCAGAACGGCCTCGCGGGAGAAGGGCCGCAGATACTCCCGCCGATCGATCCCCGCCGCGGCGAAGGCGGCGTTCCAGGCCGCGAGGTTGAGCCGATCGTCCCAGCCGTCGAACCGCGCCCCCCTCTTCCAAGCGTCGATGAGGACCGGGCCCAGGCGGCGGTCGCCCCGGGAAAAGACCGCTTCGAGGGCCGAGGTCGCGATCGCGTGGGTCTTGATGTCCACCGTCCGCGAGCGGCGGAGCTCGTTCCTGAGAAAGGCCTGCTTCCGGGCGAGGGTTTCCTCGTCGTCCATGCCGAGCCATTGGAACGGCGTGTGCGGCTTGGGGATGAACGACGAAACGCTGAGGTTGATGCGGGGCGTGCCGCCGAGGATGGAGCGGCCGAGATCAATGGCCTCCCGGACGAGGCCGACGATGCCCGCCAGGTCCTCGTCCGTTTCGGTCGGAAGGCCGACCATGACATAGAGCTTAATGAGCTGCCAGCCGCCCTGGAAGGCGAAGGTCAGGGCGTCGCGGATCTCGGCGGCGTCGAGCTTCTTTCCGATCACGGCCCGGAGCCGGTCCGTGCCGGCCTCGGGAACGAGGGTGAAGCCGGTCTTGCGGACCTTGAGGATGTCCTCGACGAGGCTTTTCGACAAACGGCCCGGCCGGAGCGACGACAGCGAGAGCGAGATCTTCTCCCGAGCCATCTCGTCCATGAGCGCCCGGACGGTCGGTTCGAGCTGCGGGTGGTCGCCGATCGACAGGGCCGAGAGGGACAGGCCCTCGTAGCCGGTCTGCCGCAAGCTGCGGAGGGCCGTCCGGTAAATGACACCGGCGTCCTTCGGGCGGTGCGGGAAATAGAGCGTCGAGGCCTGGCAGAACCGGCAGCTCTGAGGGCAGCCCCGGGCCGCCTCGACGGCCACCCGGTCGAAGACGACGCGCAGCCCGGGGACGACGATCTTCTCGGGGAAGGCCGAACGGGCAAAATCCTTCGCCAGCCGCTTGCGGATGACAGCCGGCGCCCCCGCTTCGGGCCGAGGCACAACGAGCGGCGAGCCTTCGGCCGTCTCCGGGCGGTAGAGCGACGGGACATAGACGCCCTCGATGCGGGCCAGCTCGCGCAGCCGCTCGCGGCGCGGCAGGCCCCGCCGGGCCATATCGGCGACCGCCCGGACGATCTCGGGAAAGCCCTCTTCGCCGTCGCCGAGGAAGACAAGGTCGAAGATGTCCGCGACCGGCTCGGGATTGAAGGCCGCCGGGCCGCCGGCGATGACGAGAGGGTCGTCCTCTCCCCTCTCCGCCGAGGTGAGCGGGATGCCGCCGAGGTCGAGCATGGTCAGGATATTCGTGTCGTTGAGCTCATAGAGGAGCGAGAAGCCAACGACGTCGAAGTCCCGGAGCGGCAGGCCGTTCTCGAGGCTGGCGAGGGGGATCCCCGCCGCCCGGAGCTCCCGCTCGAGGTCGGGCCAGGGGGCGAAGACCCGCTCGGCCAGGACGTCCCGGTCCTTGTTGAGAAGGGCGTAGAGGATCTTCTGGCCGAGATACGACATGCCGATCTCGTAGACGTCGGGGAACGCGAGCGCGACCTTGGTCCGGACCCGGGCCGGGTCCTTGCGGATCTCGTTCCATTCGCCGCCGACGTAGCGGCCCGGCTTTTCGACCCGGGCCAGGACCCGGGCGAGAGGGCTCGTCTCAGACATTGGCGAACCGTCTCATCTTCACGTTCAGGACGAGGCCGCAGGCGACGTAGGTGGTGAGCAGGGACGAGCCGCCGTAGCTGAGGAAGGGCAGGGTGATGCCGACGACCGGGAACAGGCCGATAATCATCAGGATGTTGACGAGGAACTGGAAGGCGATGAGCAGCGTGGCCGTGAAGATGATATAGACGCCGGCCCGGTCGCGGGCCTTGCCCACGGAGAGGAACATGCGGGCCAGGAGGACGAAGTAAAGGGCGATGACGATGAAGACGCCGAGAAAACCGGTCTCTTCGCCGATAACCGAGAAGATGAAGTCCGTGTGGCGGGCCGGGAGGAACCGGAGCTGGCTCTGCGTGCCCTTCCGGAATCCCTTGCCCGTGAAGCCGCCGGAGCCGATGGCGATCTTCGATTGGATGACCTGGTAGCCCGATCCCCGCGGGTCGCCGGCCGGGTTGATGAGGGTCGTTACCCGCTTCTTCTGGTAATCCTTGAGCGCGACGGTCCAGCCGCCCACCCCGAGCGCGAGCGCGGCCAGCAGGAGGAGGACGATGGCCTTCTTCCGCAGCCCGGCCAGGAGAAAGGCCCCGCCGATGATGGCCAGGAAGGTCATGGCCGTCCCGAGGTCGGGCTGGAGAACGATGAGCAGGAGCGGAACGCCGGCGACACCCAGCGCGAAAAGCGTGTGCGAGGTCGTGAGGTATCCCCTCTTGTATTCGGCGAAGAGCCGGGCGAAGACGAGGATGAGGACGATCTTGGCCACCTCCGAGGGCTGGGCCTGCATCAACCCCATGGTGAACCAGCTCTTCGTCCCGGCGACGATCCGGGCGAAGACGAGCAGCGCGACGAGCATTATGACGACCAGGCCGTAGAAATAGCCCGAGAGGGCGACGAAGAACTTGTAGTCGATGGCCAGGACGAGGAAGAGGACGGCGAGGGAAATGCCGATCCAGACCAGCTGGCGAACGTAATAGGCGCCGGGCAGAAAGTGAGTCGAGCTGTAGATGAAGAAGACGCCGACGAGCGACTGGAGCAGGATGAGGGCGAGCAGGACCCAGTCGATCTCGCCGAAGAGCCGCCGGTCGATCATCAACATCATCGGCTCTCGAGCTCCTTCTTGTAGATCTCGAACAGCCGCCCGGCGATCGGCCCCGACGTCGCCCCGCCGCCGCCGCCGAACTCGACGAGCACGGTCACGACGATCTTCGGGCCGACCCGGGGCGCAAAACCCGAGAACCAGGAATGGGTCTTGACCGGGTGCCCGGCGAGGGCCAGCCGTTCGGCGGCCTCGCGGCTGATGGTCTGGGTCGAGCCGGTCTTGCCGCAAGCCTCGAAGCCTTCGACGCGCGCCTGCGCGCCGGTGCCCCCTTCGTTGACCGACCTCCACATGCCCTCGATGACGGACTCGAAGGACGTGAGGGCATACACGGGCGACGGGGCGTCCGGCGTCTTGGGTTCGTCGCGGCCGCCCAGGAGGTGCGGCTGCACAGGCCGGCCTCGCCGGGCGATGAGGGCCGTCATCGCCGCGATCTGGATCGGCGTCACTTGCAGCTGGCCTTGGCCGATGGCGACCGAGATGGTCTCGCCGGGGAACCAGGGGGCATGGAACGTCTTCGACTTCCACTCGGTGTCCGGGACCAATCCCTCTTTCTCGCCGACAAGGTCGATGCCCGTCCGGCGGCCAAGCCCCAGACGCCGGGCCGCGGCGGCGATCGGCTCGATGCCCATCCGCCGGCCAAGGGAATAGAAATAGATGTTGCAGGAATTCCGGATGGCGGCGGCCAGGTCCATGGCCCCGTGGCCGGGCGCGAACCAGCAATGACGGACCGAGCCGTAGATCTCGGTCGCGCCTGAGCAGAAGACGGTGGTCTCCGGCGTCACAAAGCCGCCGTCGAGCCCGCCCAGGCTCATGACGAGCTTAAAGATCGAGCCGGGCGCGTAGAGGCCCCGGATGGCCCGGTTCTCAAGGGGCGAGAGCGGATCCGTCGTCAGCTGGCTCCATTCCGCCGGCGTGAACCGGGTGATGAACCGGTTCGGATCAAAGGTCGGGTAGCTCGCCAGGGCCAGAACACCGCCTGTCTCGGCGTCGAGAGCGACGATGACGCCCTCCCGGCCCTCGAGGGACTTGACCGCTTCGGCCTGGAGCGCCGGGTCGATGGTCAGGGTGATGTCACGGCCCTTGAGCGGGTACTGCCGGCTCTGTTCGCCCTGGAACCGGCCGAGGCTGTCGACGACATCATAGGCGATCCCGTCCTGGCCCCGCAGGATGTCATCGTATTGGCGCTCGACGCCGGTCCGGCCCAGCATCTCGCCCCCGCGGACCTTGCGGTCGGGCCGGGCCCGGATCTCCTCGGCCGTGAGCTCCTGGAGATAGCCCACGACATGGGCGGCCAATCCCCCCCCGGGATAATACCTCTGCGGCTCGGATTCGACGACGAGCTCCGGCAGCTCGAGCCGGCGGCTCTCGATGGGGGCCACATCCTCGGGCGTGAGGCCGTCGGCGATGACGACGGGCTCGTGGGAGGGCAGGTCCTTGTGCAGGGCGATGCGGTTCCGCAGGGTCGGCTCGTCGATCCCCAGCAGCCGGCAGATCGCCGGGTAAGAGACCGACTCGTTCTTGACGTTCTCGCGGTTAAGCGAGACCTTGAAGGAGGCCCGGTTGTCGGCCAGCTTACCGCCGGCCCGGTCGAGGATGAGCCCGCGCGGCGCGGCCAGTTCGCGCATCCGGATCCTGTTGGCTTCGGCCATCCCCAGATACTTCTTGTGCTCCAGGATCTGGACCTTCCAGTAGTAGGAGAGGGTCAGAAGGAGCAGGCCGGCAAAGATCCAGAAGACGACGTTCGCCCGGCGCTGAACGAGCGTGAGGTCCTCGTAGATGCGTTCGCGGGACATCAGGCGCCTCGAGAATGCCTCATCTGGACCCTCCGCTCGAGGGCAAAGAGCAAGCCGCCCAGGAGGGCCGTAACGACCGGCTGGAGGAACAGCAGTCCGCCTTCGAAGTTCACGGACTTGAGCCGCGCGGCGGCGGTGAGCAGGACCCAGAGCGTCATCTCGAGGACGGACATGACCAGCATGAACAGGGCGTTGCGGGTGAAGGGCACGACGTCGATGCGGCGGGAGACGTATCCCGTCCAGAATCCGAGCAGGGTCTTGGTCAGCCCGGCGACGCCGAACACCCCGAGGGAAAAGGCGTCCTGGGCCAGGCCGCACATCGTCCCCAGCAGGGCCCCGAAGACCTCGCCGCGGCGGATCGAGAAATAGAGGACGATGACCGAGAAGGCGTTGACGACGACGAGCAGGGCCGGGGCGCCCGCGCCGGCCACCGAATAGACGAAGACGGCGACGAGGGTGCCGAGGAAGGCCCGCAGGAGATCGCCGGCGACGGTTTCTCTCATCCTCCGCCTCCCGGGCCCATGGTCAGGACGGCCACGACGTCCAGGGCATCGAAGCGGAAATAGGGCTTGACGACGATCTTCCGGAAGATCGGCGAGGACACGTCTTCCTCCAGGCTCTGGATCGTGCCGGCCTTGATGCCCGGCGGATAGATCTTGTCGAACCCGGTCGTCCGGACCTCCTCCCCTTCCTGCCCGCCTTCCGTGCTGGCCAGGACATGGCGGAGCTCGCAGAAGCCGGTCGACATCCCGGTCATGGCGCCGGTCAGCCCGGCGACGACCGACCGGACGCTGACGCTGCTGTCCTTGTCGGTGACGAGCTGGACCATCGCCTCTTTCAAGCCGATGGGCGCGACCGTCCGGCCGACGAGAGCGCCGTTCCGGTCGCAGACGGCCATGTCCTTGGCCACGCCGTCGAGGCTGCCCTTGTCGATGACGATCGACTGATGCGGATTGGCGCTGTCGACGCCGATGACCCGGGCCGCAACGAGCGTCTTTTCGAATTCCGCCAGGTTCGCCCGGAGCAGGGCCTCGGAGGCGCCGAGGCCGAGCCGGTCCTCGAGGAAGCGGACATCCTGGTGCAGGAAGAAGTTGTCCCGCTTGAGAGCCTGGTTCTCGCGCCGCACCCCGCGCAGGTCGATGTACCCCGTCCAGGCCGATCCGAGCCCGCGGACGGCCGCGCTGGCGGCCCGCTGGACCGGGGCATAGAGGAAGAAGACGGCCCTCTCAAAATAGGGCTTCCGGGAGCCCAGGGGCACCTGGATGGAGATGAGCAGGATGTGGAAGACGGTCAGGCCCGCAAGCACCAGGGCGCTTCGCCGTTTCTCCCTAAGGGGCATGGATCCTCTCGCACCGTCCGGGCCCGTCCCCTCAGATGAGGGAGATCTTCTTCAGCAGCTCCAGATCGTCGAGCATCTTGCCCGCCCCGAGGACGACGGTCGTGAGCGGGTCCTCCGTGATAAAGACCGGGAGCTGCGTTTCCTCGCGGATCCGCTTGTCCAGGTTCTTGAGCAGGGCGCCGCCGCCGGTCAGGATGATGCCCCGGTCGATGATATCGGCCGAGAGCTCCGGCGGGGTCCTCTCCAGGGCGATGCGGATGGCGTTGACGATGGCCGCCACCGTCTCCTCGATGGCCTCGCGGATCTCCTGGTCGTCGACGACGATCGTCCGCGGGATGCCCTCGCGCAGGTCCCGGCCCTTGATCTCCATCGTCATCGGCTCGTCGAGCGGGTAGGCGGACCCGATCTGCATCTTGACCATCTCGGCCGTCCGCTCGCCGATGAGCAGGTTGTATTTCTTCTTCAGGTAATGGATGACAGCGTCGTCCATCTCGTTGCCGGCGACGCGGATGCTGTGGTTGAAGACGATGCCGTCAAGGGAGATGACGGCGATATCGGTCGTGCCGCCGCCGATATCGACGATCATGTTGCCGGTCGGCTCGGAGATGGGCAGGTCGGCCCCGATCGCCGCCGACATGGGCTGCTCGATGAGGTAGACCTCCGAGGCCTTGGCCCGCATGGCGACGTCCTTGACGGCCCGCCGCTCGACCTGGGTGATGCCGGTCGGGATGCCGATGACGATCCGGGGGCGGAGGAGGAAGCCGCGGTTGTTCATCGCCTTCTTGATGAAGTAGTCCAGCATCTTCTCGGCGATCTCGAAGTCGGCGATGACGCCGTCGCGCATGGGCTTGATGGCCATGACGCTCGTCGGCGTCTTGCCGAGCATCTCCTTGGCCCGCGAGCCCACGGCCTCGACCTTGCCCGTCGACTTGTTGACGACGACGATCGAGGGCTCCTGGACGATGATGCCCTTGCCCTTGAGGAAGACCAGGGTGTTGGCCGTGCCCAGGTCGATGGCCAGGTCGCAAAAAAGCCTGTCTTTCAGCCAACTCAATACGCTCATGAGGCCTCTCTCTCCGTCCGGTCCGTTTTAGCACAATTCCCCAGGGGACGCAACAGGCGGGGGCGGCCGGCGGATCCCGGGCGGCGGCTTGACTTTGCGTCCGGACT
>CAZIQR010000077.1:0-12342 GCA_964541055.1 uncultured Eubacteriales bacterium | reverse complement strand
TCGGCTTGACAGGGCCGCCCGGCGGAATGATAATAGGCCTGCCAAAGACGTCTTTTCGCCACGGCTCCATTTTTCCTGAAGATAGATCCCTTGAAGGAGGAGGAGTCATGTCGAAGAGAACCCTGGCTGTCCTGACCCTGGTCGCCGCCGTCGTCTTTCTCCTGATAACGACCGGATGCGTGACCAAGAAGCGCTACAAAACACTCGAGCAGCAGAGCACAGAGCAGCTGGCCCAGGCCAACGCCAAGATCAACGACCTTCAGCAGAAGGGCGAGGCCCTCGACAAGAGCCTGAAGGACGCGCAGGCGTCCCTGACCGCCGCCCAGGACCAGAACAAGCAGCTCACCGCGAACGTCGCCTCCCTCAAGGGCCAGATCGCGGCCCTCGAGGGCCAGAAGGCCGAGCTGGACAAGGCGGTCGCCGCGGGCAAGGAAACGGAAGAATCCTATAAGAAGAAGGTCGGCGGCCTGAACTATGCCATCGGCAACCTGAAGAAAAAGGCGGCCGACCTAGAAGCCGCGATCACGGCCAAGGACGGCGAGATCACCGGGCTCCAGAAGAACGTCGCGGACCTCAAGGCCCAGGGCGAGGACCAGGTCAAGAGAATCGCCGCCCTCGACACCGACAAGGGCGACCTCACGACCAAGCTCAACGATACGATCGCCAGCAAGAAGTCGACCACTCTGATCCTGGGGATCCTGCTCGCCCTGGCCGTCATCCTGGCCATCGTCGGGTTCCTCCGGAAGAAGAGCCCGGCGGCCTGAGCGGGCCGGCCGGCGCCGCCGCTCACTCGTAGGCGATCCGCCCGGGCCCGGCGGTCTTGGGGTCCTTGAGGAAGGCCCCTGTGCCTTTGGCGATGACCTCGTTGTAGCGGGGGACCCCCGATAGGACCACGGCCTGATCCGGGTGATCGCCGGACCAGATCTCGAGCAGCTGCAGGACGGTCGAGGTGTGCCGGCCGACGCGGACGTCGATCGGCCAGCCCTTCTCGTCGATCTTCTCGAAGAGCAGGCCGCGCTTCCCGGCGCGGACGACGAACTCGTCCTTTCCCGTGAGCAGGAGGGCGCGGTTCGTCCGCCCCCGCGTGGCGTCGAGGAACGGCTCCGGCGCCTCGAGCAGGAGCGAGATGGCGCCGGTCGCGTCGCCGATCTCCCGGTGGGACAGCCCGCGCAGCGCCTTGGGCGAGTTCTCGACGCCGATGGCGAAGCCCTCCACGCTGCTGATGAACATGGAGGCGGCGGCGGCGAGCTCGGCGCCCTTCTCGTGGGCCACGATCGTGCTGATGACCGGGTATTGCAGCTCGGCCTCGTGGAAGTCGATCTCGATCGTCACCTTCTCGCGGCGGGTGAGCTCCGTGATGGCGTAGCAGGTCTGCTCGGTCAGCGTGCCGTTGGGCCGCCCGGGGAACGAGCGGTTGAGGTTGCGGATGTCGACGTAGGCCAGCTGCTGGCGCGATGGGAAGTGGAGGTAGACCTCGGGATCGGGCCACTGGTCGAGCGGGTTCGACCAGCGGTCGCCCGTGCGGAAGGTCTGGCCGCCCCAGGCCGTCGGGATGGTGAAGTCCGGCGGGTAGGCGCCGCCGAGCCGGGTCACAGTCGTCGCGCTCCGGTTGGCGGACAGGAGGACGATCAACCGGCCGCGCTCGAGGGCGGCGTTCTCGACGAAGATCCACGGCGCCAGCCGCCCGGCCGGCTCCTCCGGGTGAGTGCCGCCCATCAAGAGCACCGTGCCTCCGGGCTCTTTTCCTTCGAGGATGTAGACGTTGGCGTCGTTCGTCGTCCCCTTGATCGGCGCGAAATAATCGCCGAGCTTGGCCACGCGGACGACGCTCGGGCCGGTGACGACCGGCTCGCGGAGGTGGCGGCTCTGGTAGAAGCTCAGGCCGGCGGCCGCGGCCAGGGCCGTCCCGATCGCGGCGATGAGGATCTTGCGCATCATTTGAGCCTCAGCAGGCGCAGGAGGAAGGGGATGAGGACGATGATATAGAGGGCCTCCTCCTGCCATTTCTTGCGCTTGAGGAAGTTCCAGACGAGCATCGCCGCGACGTAGGCCGTCAGAAGATAATAAAGCGCGGTCACGATCGTGTTCATCCTAAAACACCGTGAGCCAAGAGAGCTTCTTGCTGAAGACGACCATCAGCGTCCCGACGACGGCGATGAGCGCGGCCGGGACGAGGCAATACTTGAGGAAGCGGCCGTAGGGCTCCTTCATGCCCACCGTCGATGTCGTCAGCCGGCCGATGATGGCCGTCGGCGGGATGGCGTCGCCAAGGGGCCAGATGACGCTCATCCCCGCCAGGGCGACGACCGGGTTGAGGCCGATGGTATTGAAGAGGAGGACGAGGGGCACGCCCAGGACGGGCGCGGCCCCCCACATCAGCACCGATTCCGAGATGGGCAGGGTGATGACGAGGGTCAGGAAAACGACCGTCACCGGCAGGGTGACGGTCGTGATGGCGATGAGGCCGCGTACGCCGGTCAGGGCCATGACCTCGACGAGGATGCCGGCGCAAGTCAGCGTGCCGATGAGCGGCAGGAGCTGGTGGACCGTGTCGCGCGAGGTCTTGAGAACGTCGATCCGGACCGGCGAGAGGACGACGGCGGCGACGGCCGCGGCGGCGAACATCAGGGGCAGGCCGAGGACGGGCACGCCGAAGGGAAAGACGCGGCCGGCGATGACGAGCAGGAAGAAGACGAGGAACGGCGTCGCCACCCGGAACCAGCTCATCCGCGGCGGGGCCTCGGGCAGCTCGGCCAGCGCCTTGGGGAGGTCGACGGGCTTGGCCTTGGCGCCGAGGATGAAAATGGTTGCCAGGGCCAGCAGGACGCACGGGACGAGGAGCGGCAGGAAGAAGCCGACATAAGGCATGTTGACGCCGGCGGCCGTGAGCATGGCCCACAGGTTGACCGGCGGCGCGGCCGCGCTCAGGCCGGCGATGACGAAGATGATGGCCGCGACCTTGGGCCGGGGGATGTCCATCGTGCCCAGGACCGTGGCCGCCATGCCGCCCATGATGAGGACGGTGACGCTGCCAGCCCCGGTCAGGGCCCCGGGAACGAGCAGGAGCAGGGCCAGCAGGACGAAGAGCGGGGCCTTGTGCCGGTGGAAGCGCCGCAGGATGGCCCGGACGACGAACGCGGCCGCCCCCGACTCCTTCAGGAGGTTCATGAACAGGGTCGCGGTGACGAAGATGAGGACGATGTCGAAATAGGTGAAGGCGCCTTCGACGATGATCCGGGCCGGCAGGCCCTCGCCCGCGGCCAGGGCCCCGGCCAGGGCCGCGGCGAAGAGCGAGAGCTCGGTCGAGACCTTGAGCAGCTTGGCCGCGACGAAGGCCGCGATCATGACGGCCAGGATGATGGCGGCGGAGGTCGTGGCGCTCATCGGCTAGCGGGTCGTCACCGTGATCCGGGCGATGCAGGTGAACGTCTGGGCCGAGGTCATGTCCCGGCAGATGCCGCGCTCGATGAGCAGCGTCCCCCCCGTGTAATCATCCCAGCGGTACTTGTCGGAATCGATGGAACGGCCGGTGATCGAGGCCAGCTCGGGGACCCCCGCCGTGACGGGGGGCAGCCCGACGTATTGAAGGACGACGTTGACGGTGCGGATGTCATCGACGGCCATGTACTTGCCGCCGTTGATCATGGCCACGCTGAGCGGCGGCCCGGGGTCGTCGAAGACGAAGGTCGTGACCGGCCGCCCGGCGTCATAGCTCTCGCGCCGGGAGTAGGTGTAGGCCCGGGCCTTGATCGGGAAGAGCTCTTCCTTGACGGCCCGGAACGATATTTTCTCGAGCTTGGTGTGGTCGAGGTAATACAGGGAGACCCCGAGCAGGACGGCGACGACGAGGGCCCGGATGATCGTCTGCATATCGTTGCGGATGACGATGACGATGATCCAGAGGATGGACAGGCCCAGCAGGACGAGTACGGCCGTCTTGGCCGTTTCCGTTGCGATCATGGCCGAACCTCCTGCGCCACCCCCCGCCCCACGCGCTCCCGGCTGGGCATTGTAGCACAACCGGGCCGAGGGAATGCAACCCCGGGGCCCGTCTTGGCTTTTTAGGGCGCGTCGATTAGAATGGCCCCGACGCAGCCGATCCAGGAGGCTTCCATGACACGCACCCTTCGCGCCGTTGCGCTCGCCGGGATCATCGCCGGCATGGCCTTCGCCGGCGTCCTCGCCGCCCAGGACACGCCGCCCCGGCCGGCGCCGAGCCGGCCCGAGATCCTCCGGGCCATCATCAACGAGGCCTCCGGCGAGCTGGCCCTGCAGAACGAGATCCATCTCACGGGCGTCAACCGCAACCGGACGGCCGACGAGTACCGGACCGGCTATTTCGAGTCGGCCTTCATCCTGGAGAAGCTCCGCGCCTACGGCCTGGCCGATTCGGGCACGATCGATCTCCCCGCCGACGAGCGGACCGCCTGGGACGCCGAATCGGCCGAGCTCTGGCTGGTCGAGCCCGAGATCCGCAAGATCACCGATCTTGTCTCGGTCCCGGCCTGTCTCTGTTCGGGCAGCGCGACGACCGACACGACGGCCGAGCTCGTCTACGTCGGCCCCGGGAACCGCGAGGAGTTCTACAAGGACAAGGCCGTCGAGGGCAAGATCCTGCTCGTCGACGGGCCGCCCGAGATGGCCCGCCGCCTCGGCGTCCAGAAATACGGGGCCGCCGGGCTCGTCGGCTGGTCCGCGAGCCACCCCGAGTTCGATCGCGACGAGGTCGGCTGGAGCGGACTGCGGTCCGGGCCCGGGGAGCGCGCCACCTTCGGCTTCATGGTCTCGGAGCGCCAGGGCCAGGAGCTCCGCCAGACGCTCGAGCGGGGCCGCAAGATCGTCGTCCGGGCCGTGGCCAAGACCCAGGTCGTCGAGGACCCCAAGGACCAGCTGACCTTCGGGCTGATCAAGGGGACCGAGCGCCCGGATGAGGAGCTCGTCTTCACCGCCCACCTCTACGAGGGCTGGGCCAAGCAGGGAGCCAACGACAACGCCTCCGGCTGCACGGCCATCCTGGAGGCGGCCCGCGTCCTGACGAAGCTCGCGGCCGAGGGGAAGATCCCGCCGCTCAAGCGGACCGTGCGCTTCCTCTTCGTTCCCGAGATCTCCGGCACGATGGCCTACCTAAAGATGAATCCCGGCATCAAGGCCAGGATCTTCGCCGACATCAACCTGGACATGGAGGGCGAGGGCCTGATCAAGAACCAGACCTACTTCCGGCTCAACCAGACCCCCTGGTCGCTGCCGAGCTGGCTCAACGACCTCATGGCCTCCTACGTCGAATGGATGGGCGATTCCCAGCGCGACGCCCAGGAAACGAACTGGCGGACGGGCGGCATCCTGGCCCCGACGGGCTCGCGCGACCCCTTCTATTTCCTGGTCGAGCGCTACTCGGGCGGGAGCGATCACGACGTCTTTGTCGGCCGCGGCGTCCGGATCCCCGGCGTCTCGATCAACGTCTGGCCCGACCAGTGGTACCATACGAGCGGCGACACGCCCGACAAGTCCGACGCGACGCAGCTCAAGCGCGTCGTGACCATCGCCGCCGCGGCCGCCGAGTTCCTGGCCGACGCCGGGCCGGCCGAGGCCGAGCGGCTGATGGCCGAGATCTCGGCCCGCCAGGGCGGGCGGCTGGGCGATGACCGCGGGCGGGCGGAACGGCTCTTGGCCGCCGCCGGCGCCAAGTCCCTGACGGCCGCCCTGAAGGAGGGCCGGGTCATCGTCAACCAGGGCTTCGTCCGCGAGAAGGCGACCCTGGCTTCGGTGCGGTTCTTCATCGGGACGGATGCCGCCGCCGAGGCCGCCCTCGCCGGACGCCTGGCCGCTCTCGAGGCCTATCGGACGGCGACGCTCAAGGCCCTCGACGATCTCTATGCGGCGCGCTCGAAGGCGGCGGGGATCAAGCCGGCCAAGGCCGTACCGACCGCGGACGAGATCCGGCTGGCCGGCCTCGTCCCGGTCCCGGCCGAAAAGATGAAGGGCCTCATGAGCTTCTGGGAGCTCGGCGCCGAGATGCGCAAGCTCGACTATCAGCCGTCGATGGCGATCATGCAAGCCGAGGGGGAGCTGCGGAACTTCATCGACGGCGAGCGCTCGATCCTCGATCTGCGGGACGCGGCTTCGGCCGAGTTCGAGCCGCTCGACCCTCTCGAAGTCGAGAGATGGGTCGGCGTCCAGGAGAAGCTCGGCCTGGTGACGATCAAGAAGAAATAGCTATTTGGCGAAGAGCTTCTCGAGCGTCGGGATCAGGTCGATCGTCTTCTCGAACTCGATGAGCGGGATCTTCTTGGCCTGGGCGATCGTCGTGAAGCGGCCGTCGGCGTTCCCTTCCTTGTAAACGAGCAGGAGGTTCGAGTTCGGGGCGACGGCGTCGATCGTCTGTTCATCGGTCGTGTCGCCGGCGGCGGCGCCCTGGGCGCGGCGCTTCAGGCCTTCGATGTGGGCGCCGATGATCTTGATGCCCTCCTTGCGGGCCTCGGCGATCAGGGCGGCGGCCCGGGCGAGCTCGTCCTCGATCTCGATGCCCGCGGCGCCCATGCCCTTGAGGCTGGCTCCCATGGTGATGATGAGGGTCTTGTAGGGCGTGCCGGCCTTGGCCTTGGCCTGGAGGGTCTCCGGCGCCGCTAACGGGTCGATGTCAAAGGCCATCTTCAGGCGCTGCATGACGACCTTGATCGTCGTCGGGCCGTTGCTCTGGCCGCAGGACGTGATCAGGACGGGCAGCTCGGCCTTGGCCTCCTGGGCCCGGACCGCGAGGGCGGCCGGACCGAGGACGATGAGACCGGTGAAGAGGACCGCAACGGATCTATCGAACTTGGCCATGAGGAACTCCTTTCTTCGTCGCGCCGGCGCTCGAGCCCATGTTAGGCTAAAGGCCCGGCCCGGTCAACCGTCGCTTTGATATCGCCGCGGAATGAGCGATAATGATGGGCGAATTCAAGGGAGCCCCGGTCTCGACGGGGCCGAAACCTGCGGAGGGAGACGTCATGGACCGCGACCGGATCCCCGGTTTGGGCAAGATCCCGCCCGCGTTCTTCGACCGCGTCATCTACCCCCGGCTCGGGGCGCCGAACGGCGATATCGTGATCGGACCCCGGCACGGCGTCGATTACGGCGTGCTGTGCGCCGGCGGCCGGCTGCTGGCCTTCTCGACCGATCCGTTCTTCGTCGTGCCCTCCCTCGGGTTCACGCGGGCCGCCTGGTTTGCCTTCCATATCGTTTTCAGCGACGTCGCGGTCTCGGGCCTCACCCCCCGCTATCTGACCGTCGATCTGAATCTTCCCCCCGAGATAACGGAAGGGGAGCTCGAGGAGATGTGGGACGCGGTCCATACCGAGTCCCGGAAGTACGGCATCAGCGTGATCACCGGGCACACGGCTCGCTATACGGGCTGCGCCTATCCCATGGTCGGCGGGGCGACCTCGATCGCGGTCGGCGGCCGGCGCAACCTGCGCGGCCCCCATCGGGCCCGGGCCGGCGACCGCGTCGTCATCACCAAAGGGCCGGCCATCGAGACGACGGGGCTGCTGGCCGCCCTGTTCCCGGAGCGCTTCGCGTCCGCCGGAGGAGAATCGTTCCGGGAAGAAGCGGCCGCCGTCTTCCCCCAGATGACCGTCATGAAGGACTGCGCTATTGCCCGCCGGTTCGGCGGGGTCCATGTCATGCACGACGCAACGGAATGCGGCATCTGGGGCGGGCTTTTCGAAATGGCCAAGGCCTGCGGTTTCGGCCTCCGGGTGGACGAGGAGGCCATTCCGATCCAGCCCGTGATCCGGCGGACGGCCGAGCTCTTCCGCTTTGATCCCTTCGCCGCCATCAGCGAGGGGACGCTGATAGCCTTCGTGGCTGCCAAAGACGCCCGGGATCTCGTCCGGGCCCTCGGGGACGGCGGCATCCCGGCCGCCGACGCCGGTGCCCTGACGGACGCCTGCGAAGGCCTGCGCGTTGCCGGCCGGTCGGGGGAGCGGCCGCTTGAATATCCGGCGTCCGATCCCTATTGGGCGCTGGCCGCCGAATTCTCCGCCAAGGCCCCCCAGGAGGACCAATGAATATCCGCACCGCCCGCCTCGCCCCGGCCGCCGGAGCCGCGGCGCTCCTCGTGTTTTCGCTTTGGTCCTGCCAGGGCTCCCCGAAGCGCATGGTGCCGGTCACGACCGATGAGCTCATGGCCCACATCCGCGACCTTTCGAGCGACCAGCTCGAGGGCCGGGCCGTCGGCAGCAAAGGCATCGAGCTCGCCGCCCGCTACCAGGAAGATTACTTCCGGACGATGGGCCTCGAGCCGGCCTTCGCCTCGGGCTACCGGCAGACGTTCCCGCTCAGGGGCTCCCGCCCCGATCCCCAGGCCGCTCTGGAGATCAGCGGCCCGACGGCCGCCTTAGCGCCGGTCCTCTGGGACGATTTCGTCATCCGCACCGAGCGCGAGGACGCGCCGGCCGAAGCCGCGGGGGAGCTCGTCTATTGCGGTTACCTCGTCCAGGCCCCCGAGCGGGACTGGGACGATATCAAGGGCGTCGATCTCACCGGCAAGGTCCTCCTCGTCGAGATCAACGAGCCCGGCAACCGTCCCGGCGGCGTCTTCGACGGCGAGGATATGACCTATTACGGCCGCTGGCCCTACAAATACGAGAAGGCCGAGGCCCTCGGCGCGGCCGGCGTCCTCATCATCCACGACACCAAGGGCGCGGCCTACGGCTGGGACGTCCTGCGCGCCTCCTGGGCGAACGAGAGCTTCTTCCTGCCGGACCGGGCGCCGCGGCTCATGTTCGAAGGCTGGGTCCGGGGCGAGACGGCCGGCGAGATCCTGGCCGCGGCCAAGCTCGACCTCAAGGCCCTGCGCGAGAAGGCCGAGACGCCCGACTTCACCCCCGTGCCGCTCGGGCTGAAAGCGGCCGTCCGCGAGCAGAGGGTCTTTCGGACCGTCGAAGGGGTCAACGTCGCCGGGATCCTGCGGGCCAAGCATCCGGCGGCGACGAAGCGGACGATCGTTCTCTCGGCCCATTACGACCATTTCGGCAAGGACGAGACGCTCCAGGGCGACCAGATCTATAACGGCGCGGTCGACAACTGCTCGGCTTCGGCCGCCCTCCTGGCCACGGCCGGGTATTTCGCCCAGCGGCCGGACCGCCTCAAGGACGACCTGTGCTTTGTCGCCGTGACCGCGGAAGAGCAGCTGGTCCTCGGGTCCGACTATTTCGCCCGCCACCTGCCGTTCCCCAAGGATCGGGTCGTTGCCGACATCAACTTCGAGATGACCAACGTCTGGGGCGAGACCGAGGACGTCTTCGCCATCGGCGGCCGGCAGAGCGACCTCGACGGCGTCTGCCGCGAGGCGGCCGAACGGCTGGGCCTGCGTTACATCCCGGAGCGGAACGGCGAGCTCGGCTTCTTCTACCGCTCCGACCAGATCTCGTTCGCCCGGGCCGGCATCCCCGGCGTCTGGCTCAGCCAGGGGATCACGGCCAAAGGCCCCGACAAGGGCCTCGTCGAGCGGAAGTTCCAAGATTACCGGGCCACGAAATACCACAAGGTGACGGACGAGATCCAGCCGGACTGGGACCTCCGCGGCGCCCTGCAGATCATCGACTGGGCCTGCGCCATCGTCTCGATCCTTCAGGACCGGGAGGCCCTGCCGCAGTTCGCGCCGACGAGCGCCTTCAAGCGGGCGGACTGAGCGCCCCGCGGGCGTTGGTTTTTTCGCCGCGCTGTGCTACACTTTTCAGGCATGGAGATCAAACCCGCCCCCCACGTCACCCGTTTTTCCGATTATCTCAAACCCCACCAGGTCGTGTTCGACCTGAAAAGCAAGGACAAGGTCGAGGCCATCGAGGAGCTGCTGGACGTTCTGGCCAAGCAGAAGGTCATCGAGAACAAGAAGCTCATCCTGACCCGCATCATCGACCGCGAGAACCTCGTTTCGACCGCCATCGGTTCCGGCGTCGCCCTGCCGCACGCCCGCGTCGACGCCGGGGGCGAGATCGCCGTGGCCGTCGGCCGGTCGGAGAAGGGCATCGACTTCGACGCCCACGACGGGCAGAAGGTCCACCTCATCATCCTCGTCGTCTGGAACCCGACCCTGCCGGGCCTCTTCAACCACCTCTTCGCCGGTCTGGCCCGCTTCCTCATCCGGCCCGAGAACCGCGGCCGGATCCTGGCGGCCAAGGACAAGACCGAGCTCTACGACATCCTGGCCGGGATCGAGTTCCGGTTCGTCCACGAGGAGAAGATCGTCAGCCGGGCCCGCCTGCTCAAGAAGCTCCAGGAGATCGAGCTCAAGAAGAAGAAAGCGACCAAGGAGCACCAGAAAGAGCTCCAGAAGCAGGCGGCGATGATCCGGGAAGAGATGGACCGCGACGTCCTGGCCCGCTTCGACCGGCTGATGGAGCGCTACGGCTTTGCCGTCGCCGACGCCGTCGAAGGCGTCTGCCAGGGCTGCAACATCAACATCTCGACGCAGATGTATTCGGCCATGGAGGATTCGAACGACATCTACGTCTGCGAGAACTGCGGCAAGTACCTCGTCTCGGCCAAGAAGAAAAAGAAGTAAGGCTCGTCCCGGTCCGGACGAAGTCTGCCTTCTCGGCTCTGCTCGGGTATCGTCACTCGCACCCCCGCGCCCCGGAAACCTTGTAGCTGGTTTCCCCCAGCCTTCGGCCGGGCCCCCCTTCCCTCACGGGGACTTCGTGACGATAACCCTCGCCGCCTCGCGGCAGACTTAGCCGACGGCAGTTTCGAGCTAACTTCAGCCAACCAACAGGACGCAAGAGGGGACCAGGTTCACGCAAAACGGCGGGCCTTCCGTTTTGCGTAAACCAGGTCCCTGCCTAGACTAGTCGACGATCTCGGCCGCCAGGTTCGCCGGGACGTAGATCTTGTACACAGGGTAGGTCTGAGTGCCGCGGCCCCATTGGCTGACGACGTACTTGTCGAAATAATTCCAGACGAGCAGGCCGTCGTCGCTTTCCGCTTCGAGGAGATAGGCGGCCAGGCGGCCGAGGGGCT
Source organism: uncultured Eubacteriales bacterium (assembly GCA_964541055.1). Classification (GTDB taxonomy): domain Bacteria; phylum Acidobacteriota; class Aminicenantia; order Aminicenantales; family Saccharicenantaceae; genus RBG-16-66-30. The sequence continues at coordinate 1,341 of CAZIQR010000077.1, read as the reverse complement.
GGGCCGTCCGGACGAGGAGCGTGCCCTTGGGGAATTCCCGCTTCTCGACGGCGTATTCGCCCTTGGCCGTGTTCATGCGGTGCCCCTGGTAGAGGCGCTCGGCTCCCTTGATCTCCTTGATGCGGAAGGACTCGGCCTCGAGGGTCACGGCGTCGGTGAGGCGCTCCACGGCGAGGCCGTGCTGGGCGAGCTTCTCCCGGATGTCGGGATCGGGGAGCGGGATGAGGTAGGCGTAGGGGAGCCGGACCGTTCGCTTGGCGACAAAGTCCGCATAATACGGCATCGTGTAATTCTTCTTTTTATCGGTCGGGCGCAGGCGCGGGAAGGGGCCCTGCTGCGCGCCTTCAGCGGGGGCCGGAGGGGCCTCCATCTCGTATCCCCGGACCGTGATCTTGTTCGGCAGGGGCTGAACGTCGATGTCGAGGCCGAACGTGTCGGCCGGCGTGGGCGCCAGGCCTCGCTTGATCGTTCGGGCATCGGCGTCGGCCACGAGCTTCTGGAGCTCGGGGGCGTTCGCGGCAAAATAGTCGAGGATGGCCTGGAGCATGTGGTAGTTGCCCGCGACGCGCGTCCGGAAGTCGGCGTAGTTGTAGTTCTCGATGAGGACCGAAAGCCGGCCCCTCAGGCCGATATAGTTCGTCATGTAATGGGGCTCGTGGCCGAAGGTCTGCCAGCCCTTGGCCATGTCCCGGAAATCCATGGGATCGCCGTAGAACAAACCCATCGTGCCGTACTTCTTCTCGAGGGTGGCGTTGACGGCCGGCAGCATCTTGTCGCGCGCGTAGGCCACGATCTCGGGGTCGCCGTTCGGGCAGAGCGGCCAGGAGTAGGTGACAGGTTCCTGGTGGAAGGAGCCGTCGGTCGTGTGGCAGTCGACGAGGAGCAGCGGGTCCCAGCGGGTGAGGACATTGCGGACGAGACCCCGCAGCTCCGGGCTTTCGAGCTTCATGGCGTCGCGGTTGAGGTCGAGGTTCTGGCCGTTCTGCCGCTGCCCTGAGCCCTTCTCCGGCCCGACCTGGCCCATCCGGTTCCGCGGGTCCATCTTGTCGTTGCCGTCGGCATTGAAGATGGGGGCGATGAGCAGGACGATCCTGTCGAGGTAGGGGAGCTTGGGATCGAGGACGATGTCGCGGGCGAGCATGAGCGTCGCCTCTTTGCCCTCGACCTCGCCGGCGTGGATGTTGGCCTGGAAATAGACGACGAGGCGCTTGTCGGCGCGGAGGGCCAGCGGATCATCGGGAACGGGCTGGCCGACGACGAGGAGAGGGATCGCCCGGCCCTCGGTGGTCGTGGCGATCGCCTCGACGCGGACGAGCGGCGAGAGCTTCTGGAGGTCGCGGA
>CAZIQR010000076.1:0-12565 GCA_964541055.1 uncultured Eubacteriales bacterium | reverse complement strand
GCTGATTCGTAATCAGCAGGTCGGTGGTTCGAGCCCACTCGCTGGCTCCACGAATTCCCCCGCTCGGTCCGTTTCCTAATCGAACCATCCTTTTCGTTTGAAGTACCACAACTCGGCCACGGCGATACCGATCATCAGGAGGATCACCGCGATGAACCCGTAGGACCACTTGGCGCCAGGCAATCCACCGACGTTCATCCCCAGCAGTCCCGCGATCAGGCCGAGAGGCAGGGTGATCGCCGAGACGATCGTTAGGATGCGCAAGAGTTTTTCCACACGATCGTTGCCGGACATCTGGTAATACGCGTGCAGATCGTTGACCCGGGTTTCCAATCGATAGATGCCCCTTTGCGCGATCTCGACCTCTGATACGAGGTCTTGAACATAGGCCTTACGATGAGGTTCGCGTAACGCCTCATTATCAGAGGCATTGAGGCCGGCGATGGAGTAGAGCTGATTCTCGACCAGGGAAACGAGCATGTCGACCTGAAGGATCAGCAAGACAGCCGGGCCGTATATGATGACACCCGGGACGACCGCCACATCCAGGCAACGGGCGAGCATGAGGGGATGGAGGTTCAAGGGCGAGCCGGCACGGACGTCACCGTCCATATCCCTCTCGCGGCTCCGGACTCCAACCCCTCTGGTCCCGTGAGGGCTCCGGCCCAACGCGGGCTATTCTCGTCTCGGGCGCTCAAGAAAACCGAAGACCGCACTTTTTTATAGTAGAATACCGCCATGGCTTCCCGGGCGAGATCGCCGGCCCTTCTCGCCGCCGCCCTCTCGCTCGTCTCGCTTCTCGCGCCTGCCCAAAATCCTTCCTCTGCCCTCTGGAAAGCGTGGCTCGACGAGGTCGAGCCGATCATCACCCGGACCGAGCGGACGGTCTTCCAAACACTGAGAACGGACGACGAGCGGCAGCAGTTCCAGACTCTGTTCTGGAAAGCGCGGGACACGACGCCGGGGACTCCGGAGAACGAGTTCAAAACAGAATACTACGCCCGCCGGGATTACGCCGAGCGTCGCCTGGGTGGGGCCCGGACCGATCGGGGCCGCATTTATATCGTTCTTGGGAAGCCGGCCGAAGTCCAGAGCTACGCCGGGCTCGAAAAGGTCGTCGACTGCGAGCTCTGGGTCTATCGCGGCGAGGGCCGCGCCGGCCTGCCGCCGCTGATGGACCTCGTCTTCTATCGTCCGGGCGATTTCGGCGAGTACAAGCTGTATGACCCCGGCGCGCAGCCTGTCGCCGACCTTCTGGCCTCGCCGCCCGCCGGCCGGGTCCCATCCCCTCAGGCGGCCTACCGGACCATCGCGGCGAGCTACCCCGAATTGGCGCAAGCCTCGCTGGCGGTCATTCCCGACGAAGCCGACAGCAACTTCCCGTCCGCTCCCAATTCGTCGGGCCAGACGATCGGCCTGATCTTCAGCCTGCCCGAACGGGAGCTGAAAGGAAGCTACCTGAGGCGCTTCACGGCGCCCGAGGGCGCTGTGGACGTCGAGGAATCGGCCGAGCAGATCTCCGGCCAGGCGGCCATTTTCCTGACCGAGAACGGTGGTGTGATCTTTCTCAACTATGCTCTCATGCCGGACCGCATCTCGACGGCCCGGACGCCGGACGGCCTCGAAACGGCCCATCTCGTCTTTGACCTGCGTCTGGAAGACGGGGCGGGACGGACGATCTTCCAACAGGACCATGAGATCCGCCTCCGTCTCGACGCGGCCAAGGCCGAGGCCGTACGCCGTCAGAAGCTCGTCTTCAACGATCTCGCCCCGGTGATCGAAGGGACCTTCCGGGCCTACCTGACCTATATCAACAGAACGAGCGGCGAGTTCTTCACCGACGAGCGCGAGGTCGCCGTCTCCGCGGACGTGCCGCCGTTCCTCGCCGGCTATCAGACCAAGGAGACGGCGAAGGACGCGGTCGTGCCCTTCAGCCAGAACGGGATCAAGGTGCTGCTGGATCCGCGCTCGATCTACTCGCGCCAGGACTCGCTCGAGGGGACGCTCCGCTCGGACGCGCCGCCCGAGCTTGCCCTCCTGGACAGGGAGAAAGCGGCGCCCGCGATCGCCGTTCGGGACGTGACCGGTTCGGACGGGCTCTTCCGCTTCCGGCTGCCCCTCGCGGACGTCGCCCCAGGCCGCTACGACCTCCTCGTCAAATGCGACGGCCGGGAGGTCGCCCGGCACGGCCTTTACGTCCTTTCTTTCGCCGTCGAAAGGCCCATCGTCTTCGAGCGCACCGAGCCGCTCTCCTACCTCGCCTCCCTTCCGTTCGCGGTCGGCCAGGAATACCTCAATGCCGGCCGGCCCGACCTGGCGTTGGAATGGTTCGGCCGCCTCCCAGCCGCGCTTCAGACGGGCGCCGCCCTGCCCGTCATCGCCCGCGCCCATTATCTCCGGAAGGACTATGCCCGCGTGATCGAGCTCCTTGCGCCGGACACGGTGGAGAAGACGTTTGTCGTCCTGACGCTCCTCGGCAACGCGTCATTGGAGGTCAAGGACCTCCGGCGGGCGGCCGCCTGTTTCGAACAGATCCGGAAATTCGGCGACACCGCCGAGGCCAACAACACGCTCGGCGCCATCTATTTTTCGCTGGGGGAGAAGGATAAGGCCCAGACCTATTGGGAGCGGGCGAAAAGGCTGATCCGCCCTCCGGAGCCGCCCCAAAAATAGCGCTGGACACCGGCCCCAAAAAACGATATCTTCCGAGTCAAGTGCCAGTCAAGGAGGGTGCGATGACGCCTTCTCTTTTCCGGAAAACGCCGGTCCTGGCCGGGATCCTATCGGTGTTGCTGCTTTCGAGCTTCGCCCTGGCGCAAAGCGGCACCACCGGCGCCATCGAAGGCCGCATCCTCGATGAGCAGGGCGCGCCCTTGCCCGGCGCGGAGGTCAGGCTTTCGTCGCCCGACCAGATCGGCGGCGCCCAAACCAAGGTCGCGAACGCCGAGGGCAAGTTCCGCTTCGTCGCGCTCCTCCGCGGCACCTATGCCGTCGAGGCCTCGATGCCGGGCTTCGTGACCGGCAAAAAGGACGGGCTCCGGGTCTACGTCGGCCAAACGCTGACCGTCGACCTGGTCCTCGGGATCGGCAAGCTGAACCAGGACGTCACGGTCACCGGGGCGGCGCCGGTCGTGGACATCAAAGACAGCCAGATGATCTCGACCAACCTGGACCTGCAGACCCTGCAGACGGTCGGCCAGGAGATGCGCTGGAAAAGCTCGACCGACCTGATCAACCTCGCGCCAGGGGTCGTCGGCGGCAGCGTCATGGGCGCCGCTTCGGCGGTCTCCAACCAGTGGCAGATCGACGGACAGAGCCTGCTGACCTATGTCGGCAGCGGCGAGGACTGGCAGTTCCCGGACTTGGACATCATCCAGGAAGCGAAGATCTCCGGCTCGGGGGCCAACGCCGAGTACGGTAATTTCACGGGCGCCATGCTGAACCTGATCACCAAAAGCGGCGGGAACATCTTCGAGGGACTGCTCTCGTTCTCCTATTCCCCGTTCAGCTGGAACCAGAAGAACTTCGATCCGGCGAACCCCCTCTACTCGATGTATCAGACGCCGCCCCGCAGGCAGTACAGCGACCTTCACTTCGGCCTGGGCGGGCCGATCCTCAAGGACAAGATCTGGTTCTACGTGTCGGGAGGCAATATCCGCCAACAGACCGAGATCGCCTCCTCCCAGCCCGGCCTCGCGCTCGGCCGGGATACGTCACAGATCCCCAAGGGCTTCGCCAAGATCACCTGGCAGATCGGCCGGAACAGCCGGCTCTCCGCTTTTGGAGAATATGAGTATTGGAACATGGCCAACTTCGGCCTGAGCATCAACCGGCCGGCCGACGCCACGTCCAAACAGGCCGGGCCTGCGGTGGCCTCCGGCCTGACCTGGCTTCAGACCTTTTCCGACAAGACCTTCGCCGAGGTCAAGCTGGGCTATTTCCGGGGCTATTGGGAACAGTTCCCGAACCATGGCCGGGACGTGCCCCAGCGCTATGACTACGAGACGGGCATGTATTCCGGCAACAGCGGAAGCTGGAGCGAGAACCTCTCGGCCCAGGTCAACGCCTCGGCGACCGTGACGCACTATGCGGACGATTTCCTCAAGGGCTCCCATGACTTCAAGTTCGGGGTCGAGTTCATGCGGGGCAAGGACAACATGAGGCAGGACTACAACGCGGGCTTCACCTATACCGATCATTTTCCCTATAGCTATTATTATGGAGACTACAGGGACGTCACTCTGGCCTATTCCTACGGTTTCGACCTCAAGTCGAACGGCTGGCGGGCTTCGGCTTTCGCCCAGGATTCCTGGACGATCGGCGACCGGCTGACGGTCAATCCCGGCCTTCGCTGGAGTACGCAGAGGGGTTTCCTGCCGAACCTCCAGAGCGGGGCGTTCTTCAAACCCCGCAATTACCTCGAGCCGCGCATCGGCTTCACCTTCGATCTCTTCGGCGACCACACCACGGCCTTCAAGGCCCACTACGGCCGGTTCCATGAGGCCTTCAAGACCTGGTACTTCAACGGCGTCGATCCGGGCTACAAGGACTGGGTCGGATACGAGGTCCTGGCCGACGGGACCAAGTACGAGCTGTGGCGCGTGCCTTATTCCAAGTCGGCCGCGATGGACCCGAACATCGGCATCCCTTATTCCGATCAGTTCACGGTCGGGCTCGAGCGGACGATCATGCGGGACGCATCGTTGTCCCTCACCTTCATTTCGCGCGTCTATAAGGATTTCACCGGGCGCGTGAACACGACCGCGGTCTGGGACGAGCAGTCCTATGACTATACGGACGCGAACGGGGACCCTCAGACGATCGAGATCTACCAGCAGACGAGCCCGACCGAGGACGACCAGTTCTTGATCACCAACCCCCGAGCGGGGATGGCGCCCTCGGTCCTCATCACGCCGAAGAACACCTACACCGCCCTGTCCGTCGGTTTCAACAAGCGGTTCTCCAACGGCTGGATGCTCCACGCCGACTACACCTTCAGCCGGTCCAAGGGCAACATGTACAATTCGGGGACGGCGTCCTGGGGCGGCAATTACTTCGAGAACCCCAACCGGCAGATCAACGCCTACGGCAACCTGATCAACGACGCCCCTCACGCCCTTGACATTTACGGTACCGTGGCCCTGCCGTGGGGCCTCAATCTATCGCCGCGGTTCGTGATCATGAGCGGCGGGAATTGGACGCCCTACGTGGTCGTACGCGAGGTCGCCGGTTCGCCGTGGGTCTTCTTGACCCCGAGGGGCTCGGAAAGGCTGCCGGCGTATCTGTCCCTCGATTTCCGGTTGGAGAAGGTCGTCCTGCTCTGGGGACGGACCAGGCTGGGCCTGATCCTCGATCTTTTCAACGCCACGAACCGGGGTGTCCCGAGCTCCGTCTACGGCGAGGTCAACGGCCCCAACTATATGAAGGCGAGCGGCGTCTGCGACCCGCGGTACTTCCGGATCGGGACCAGGTTCTCCTTCTGATCCCAAAATGGCGATCCGGGGGCCGCATGGCTCGAAGGGTCGGGACGCAGCCCGAGGCCCCTGGAATCTTTGCAGAAAGGTCAATAACCCCATGACTAACCTTCACCCCCTGCGCCGGACGAGGATCCTCTCATTCTATCCTGCCTTGGCGGCCGCCGTCTTGGCGGCCCTGATCGTCCCGCCGGCCTCCTCCGCGCCCCGTCAAGATGCCGTTCCTCCCGTGCCGCGGGACCTGAAGATCGACGATCTCTTCCGGATCAAGGACGTCGGAGGGGCCCAGGTCAGCCCCGAAGGGAAATGGCTGGCCTATTCGGCCGGGACGATGGACCTCAAGGAGGACAAGTCCGAGACCCGGATCTGGATGGTCCCCATGGCCGGCGGCGACCCCATCCCCATGACGGCCAAGGGCAGTTCGGCGTCGAGACCGCGCTGGAGCCCGGACGGGAAGTCGCTGGCTTTCCTGGCCGCCCGCGGCGAGTCCAAGACCCAGGTCTGGCTGCTCGACCGCAATGGCGGGGATTCCCAACAGCTGACCGAAGTGCGCCAGGGCGTTCAGTCCTACGACTGGTCGCCCGACGGCCGGAGGCTGCTGCTCCTCATCCAGGACCCCGCGCCGGAGGACCTGGCGGCGGCCAAGGACGAAGACCAGGGCGTCAAACCGGCGCGTCCCCGGACCCAGCCGCCGTGGGTGATCGACCGTCTGCAGACCAAGCAGGACTATACGGGCTACCTCGATCATCGCCGCACTCACCTCTATGTCTTCGACCTGAGCTCGAAGAAACTGACCCAGATCACGAGCGGCGACTACGATGACGCCCAGCCGGCCTGGAGCCCCGACGGCCGCTTCGTCGTCTTTTCCTCCAATCGGGACAAGGAGCCCGACGCCTCGGTCAATACCGATCTCTGGCTCGTCGCCTCGGACAATCCGGACCAGGGCCGGACCATGGTCCGCCTGACCACCAACTCCGGCGAGGACGCGGAGCCCGCCTGGAGCCCCGACGGGCGCTCGATCGTTTACGTCACCATGACCTCCCCGGAACTGCTTTGGTACGGCGTCCGCCAGCTGGCCGTCATTTCGCCTCAAGGAGGCTCGCCGCGGCTATTGACGGCGCGCCTGGACCGGAACGTGTCCCAGCCTCGGTTCTCGCCCGACGGGAAGTCGCTGTTCTTTATTCTTGAGGACTCGGGGGAACAATGCCTAGCCCGCATTCCGTCCGTCGGCGGGGAGATCTCGCGCCTGATCGAGGGCCGGCGGGTCGTCTCCGCGTTCGAGATCGGCCGTGACGGCACCCCCGTCGTCGTTGTCTCCGAGCCGTCATGCCCGGCCGAGGCCTTCGCGCTCGAAAAAGGCCAGCTCCGCCGGCTGACCCGGGCCAACGAGGCCCTGATGGCCGAGATCCGGCTGGGGGAGTTCGAGAAGATCCGCTTCAAGAGCCAGGACGGGACGCCGGTCGAGGGCTTCTTGTGCAAGCCGCCGGCCTTTAGGCCCGAGCTCAAGTACCCGACCCTGCTGCGGATCCACGGCGGCCCGACGATGCAGTTCACCTATGAATTCAACTTCGAGGCGCAGCTCTTCGCCGCCAACGGTTACTTGGTCGTTATGGTCAACCCCCGCGGCTCATCCGGCTACGGCCAGGATTTCGCAAAGGCCATCTTCGCCGACTGGGGCAACAAGGACTCCCAGGACGTCCTGGCCGGCGTGGATCACGCGATCGCCCTCGGCTTCGCCGACCCCGACCGGCTGGGCGTCGGCGGCTGGTCCTACGGCGGCATGATGACCAATTACGTCATCTGCCGGACGACCCGCTTCAAAGGAGCGATCTCCGGCGCCGGCGGCATTTTGTGGGCCGGTTCATACGGACACGACCAATATCAGCACGACTATATCGTCGAGCTCGGCGAGCCTTGGAAGAACCGTGAGACCTGGGACCGGGTCTCGTCGGCCTTCTACAATGTCGACAAGATCGTGACGCCGACGCTCGTCATCGGCGGGGAGGCGGATTGGAACGTGCCGGTCTCGAATGGGGAGAACCTCTACCAGGCCCTGCGCCAGCTCGGCCGGACGACCCAGCTCGTCGTCTATCCCGGCGAGCACCACGGCATCGGCCGGCCTTCCTATCTCAAGGACCTTTATGAGCGGTACCTGGGCTGGTACGACAAGTACGTCAAGGGCGAGGCTCCCAGCGGGGGAAAGGCGGGACGGGAAGAGGCCAAGTAGCTGTTGTTGATGTCATCGTTGCTTCCCGTCCGGGACGATCGGTAGCCTACACAGCCGGCCTCCTACTTCGCCGGGATACCCTGTTCGTTCTCCAGGATGTGGATGAAATGGGCGATCCGGAGCAGCATGCTTCCGTGGACGTTGTATAACCCGGGCTCGAAAACCCACGTCCGGCCGCGCCTGCGGTATCGGCCCGGGACCCCGTCGATATACATCTGAGAGGGATTGTAGCTGCCGAACCAGGTCTGGAGCTCGTTGACGAGATAATCACCGGCCGCGTTCTGGAAGATATCGAAATCCATCGTCGTGAAATGGAACCTCTCGGCGATGTCATAGCAGAAATCCAGCAAGTCTTTCGGCGGATCGAGATGAACCTCGACCCCGCTCCCGCTGAGAAACGTCTGGTCGTCCGTCTTCCCTTTCTGGTAGCCGAACCAGGACTCTCCGATCTTGAGGACCCGGAACTCCTTCACGTTCTCGACAAATTCCTGAACGAAGACATACCCCCACTCCCGGGCCCGTAGATCGAATTCGTTCTTTTTCAGGTAGTATCCGTTGAAGAGGCGCTTCGCCAGCCGGAGGGCCTGCCGCCTGGTCCTCAGGATCTCGACGCCGTTGGCGCTCGACCCGACGTGGGTCTTGAAGACCAAAGGAAAGGAAGCCGTCTCGATGTGCTTGGCTGCCGCCTGATAATCGTAGAAGACATTCGTTTCGGGATGGGGGATGCCGTGAAGGGCCAGGAACGCCGCGCAGGTCCTCTTGGCTTCGTAGAGATCCAGCTCCAAGATCGACGGATAGATCCTGAGCCGAGGGTCTGTTCTCAGGACCTGGGCCGCCTCATGGAAGAAGCTCCTCAGGTTGTTGTTCTCGAAGGCGGGCCGGACGAACAGGCCGTCGCAGGCTGACGCCCCGATCTCCTCGAAGAGGGACGGGTCGCGGATGTCGAAGATCCGGAAACGCGTCCCCAGAGCGGCGCTCGCGCCCTCGATGTCTCCGAGCTCGCGTTCGTTCGGCAAGAGCAGGAACCCGAAGAGATAGTCGCGGCTCGGGCGGGCCAGCTCTTTCGGATCGACGGAGTATTTCTCGTAGAGGGCCCGGAACGTCCCAGTATCCTTGTTTTGCCGCCAGGGGTCCCCCTCTCCCGCAACGCCCAGGCGCTTCAGGGCGCTCTTGATCTTCAGCTTCCTGAGCACGGGATACGCCCGCACATAGAACACGCGGAAGCCGTGGCGGTCCCGGAGACGTTCGAGGATCCGCCGGACATCGATCAAGATCGCCCGCCCCTTCTCATCGTCCCTCGCCGCAGCGGAGTATATCCCAGGACACTCGAGACGGCAAGGGCGATCAGGAGCCTCACCGTGACATCCATCCTCGACGGGGATATTCTTCGCCCAGAAGCTGATGGGGGTCAGCCGGGAATGAAATGTCCCAGATGTCACGCCGATAATCCTGATACCTCCAGGTTCTGCGGCAATTGCGCGACCCAGCTCGCTCGGAGTGGCCAGCCTGCTCCAGAGCTGACCAAAACGCTTGAATCTCCCACGCACACCTTGACCAAGGGGAGTCTCGTAGCGGGAAAATACCGTATTATCGACGAGATCGGCCGGGGAGGGATGGGCATTGTCTATGATGCCGAAGACACCATCCTGGCTCGTCGAGTCGCGATCAAGGTCCTTCCCGAGATCTTCAGCAGGGACCAGGAGAGAATGGCCCGCTTCGAGCGCGAAGCCAAGCTCCTCGCATCATTGAACCATCCGAATATTGCGTCCATTCACGGGCTTGAAGAAGCCGATGAAAAGCGTTTCCTGGTCATGGAACTGGTCGAAGGGGAGACATTAGCCGTTCGGATAGGCCGCGGCCCCTTGGGTCTTGAAGAGACTCGAGACATCTGTCTCCAGATCGCCGACGGCGTGGGCGCTGCTCATGATAGGGGGATCGTCCACAGGGATCTAAAGCCTTCTAACATCAAGTTGACGCCAGAGGGTAAAGTCAAGGTCCTCGATTTTGGCCTGGCTAAAGCTCTTGCCGGTGAAACACCGGGTGCAGAAATCGAGAAATCGCCGGCTATAACCGAGAAGATGACCGAGCCCGGCGTGATACTCGGCACGGCCGCCTATATGAGCCCCGAGCAAGCCAAGGGGAAGCTCGTCGATAAACGCACCGATATTTGGGCCTTTGGGTGCATTCTTTACGAGTGTCTGACGGGGAAATGCGCCTTTCAAGGCGAGACGGTTACCGAGACCTTGGCGGCGATCTTGAAGAGCGAACCGAATTGGGGCGCGCTACCGGTTGATACGCCCGTCCTAATGGGTCGTCTCATCAGGCACTGCCTGGACAGGGATAAGGGCCACCGCCTTAGCGATATCCATGACGCCGGCATGGAGATCAAGGATATGGATTTTGCACCGGCATCCGCCAGAACGAGGGCCATTCTAAAAGACCTCATCCCCAGGCACTTTTCTCTTGGGCTCGCCGCAATTCTCATTGGGTTGACGGCGTTAGCCACTCTCCTGGTCAGGGATCTGGTCACAAAAGGGCCTCAACCGCAGGCTTCAAACAATGTTCGCTTTGCCATACCCGATGAATTCAAGGCCCGCGAGCTCTCGACTCCGGCCCTGGACCTATCTCGGGATGGCAGCAAGATCGTGTTTGTCGGGCAGCATGAAGGTCGGCCCGCGTTCTTTTTCCGTGCTTTGGACCGCTTGCAGTCAACGCCTTTGGAGGGCACGGAAGATGCGGCCGCTCCCTTCTTCTCCCCCGATGGGCTGCGGATCGGCTTTTTTGCCGACGGAAAACTTAAATCTCTGGCCATTAGTGGAGGGGCGCCGACAGATATTGGTGATATCGGAGGGGGCATTTGCGGTTCTTGGGGCACCGACGACATGATCGTTTTTGCCCCAACGTGGGGATCCATCCTATATCGCGTTCCGGCTGCGGGTGGCGCCCCCATGCCGCTGACGGAATTGGATCCGGATAATCGGGAAATCTCTCATCTCTTCCCCCAAGCCCTCCCCGGCGGCCGGGCCGTTGTCTTTACCATCATTCCAGGCGACACTACATCGGCTGACGATTCCCTCGTTGCCGTTCAAATCATAGGCCAGAAGGGACACCGCATCCTGGTCAGGGGTGCGACCTATGGCCGCTATCTCGCCTCGGGTCACCTGGTTTATGAAAGAAAAGGCTCGCTGCTGGCGGTGCCTTTCGACCTTAATTCGCTCGAGATCAAAGGAATTCCCGTCAAAGTGCTCGATGATCTCCATTCGACGGATTGGACAGGCGTGGCCCATTTTGCCGTGTCCGATACGGGAACGCTCCTCTACGCATCGGGTACGGTTGATATCCCGGACAGGTCCCTAGCCATGTTGGACCTCAAGGGACACGCCGATCTGCTTGTTGCCGACAAGCGAGTGTCTGAGCCGGCGTTCTTTGCCGACGGCCGTATCGCCATGCGTATCGCCGCGGCCAACGATGACATCTGGGTCTATACACCGGAGCGGCAGCAACTCTCCCGAGTCACATTTGATCTGGGCGATGAACTCGATCCAGTTTGGACGCCCGACGGGAAAAGGATCATCTATTGCGGGGGGCGCACCAATATTTTATGGAGGGCGGCCGACGGCAGCGGCGATCCGAAGGCGTTGTTCCTGAGCCATTCACAGGTTCACATGGGATCTGTATCGCCAGACGGCGAGGTTCTCGCATTCATGCAAGTCGATCCCAAAAACCAGAGTGACATCAGAATCCTCCCGCTTAAAGGGCAGAGCGCACCCCGGGATCTTATCGCGACCTCATTCAATGAAGAATGCCCCAGGTTTTCTCCAAATGGGCGCTGGCTGGCCTATGCTTCCGATGAATCAGGCCGGTATGAGGTCTATTTGCAGAGTTCCCAGGGGCCCGAAGGCAAAAGGCAAGTTTCCACGCAGGGGGGATTATTCCCGGCGTGGTCGAATGCGGGAGATAGGCTTTTTTTCATGAACGGCATCAAGATGATGGCGACCGATGTCGACCCTGGCACCGGGAAGCCGGGCCCCGTGGTATTCTTGTTCGAACGGCAGGATGTTCTTCCGTGGTTTGGCTATGATATCGGACCAGGCGATGATCACTTCGTCATGGTCGTCAAGAATGCGCTAGCATCGCCGACAGAGCTGCGGGTCTTTCTGAATTGGTTCGACGAGTTGAAGCGCCTCGTCCCGACCGGGAAAAAGTAGGCGGCGGCATAGAACAAGGCGAGTGGCAGATAAGGGGGCGGTTGCGAGATGGGCCAGCAGCGCCGGCATAAGACAGGATATTGGATTTCCTTCTTTGCGCTGAGTTTTCTCTTGGCCGGGTGTTCTCCAGATTCGCCGGAGAGGCCTTGGTATAAGCTTTTCAGGTTTCACATTCAGGGCACCGTGACGGATTCGACGACCGGCGCCCCCGTCGTCGCACACGTGGATTTCTGTACAGGTCTCATGGGATGGGTGACCGGCGTCGACACCAATAACCTGGGTCAGTACGTCCTTGATGCGTCCTGCTCCGAGAGCCCGGATACGGGAGAGTGGTTTTTTTGGCTGGCCGTATCTGCTCCGGGGTATAAAACAAAGGCCATCAACTCCGAAAGCAGCGTCCACGTGCGGATTACGGAAGAGCTGCAGACGATCGACGTTCAGCTCGAACCCGAGGCCCTTTCTTTGAAATCGCCCCAGGTCTTTCGCGAATAGGTTTTGTTGTCAAGCCACCTATGCGACCTCTTAGAACCTCTCGAGAAACAGCTTGAACGGGAAGTAGAATTCCCCCCCCCAGCAGCCGTTGGACGTTTGGGACCGAAGCTCCTGGTGGTACACGGAGCTTTCGTGGGGAATGGGGTTGCCGGAAGGCACCAGTC
>CAZIQR010000075.1:0-12780 GCA_964541055.1 uncultured Eubacteriales bacterium | reverse complement strand
CGACGTCGACATGGCTGCGGCGCTCGACTACGACCAGGACGGGGACATCGACGCGGTCATCGCCGACGCCAACCATTCCGGCGACTATTTCTACATCGAGAACGAGCTCGCCGGCGTTTATGAGCTCTACGGCCAGGCCACCTCGACCAACATCGGCGCCGGCTTCCTCGATCCCCGCGAGAACGCGGTCACCCGTGTCCGGGTGACCTCCCTTCGCCAAGGCTTCATCGGCGGCTCGAGCACGGGTCTGGCGGTCCAGGTCCTCTTCTCCAACAACGGCGGCAAGAATTGGGAGACCTACCAGACGTTCACGGGCTCGGGCATCGTCAACAAGACCAATCTGGCCTGGTACGAATTCAAGAACTTCGGCGCCGACCTCCGCTGGCGGATCGTCCTCACCGCCACGGAGGACGATATGCCAGATTATGACAACGCTTCTTTCGAGACGCCTGATGTCGACGTTCTCGAGATCGAGTTCGTCTACGTGGAGCGGAGGGAGTACTCCCGCTCGTCGGCCGCCGCGACCATCGTTCTCGACGGCGGGCAGAACAAGAAGCTCGTCATCGGCTCGTCTTTCATCTTCCCCGGCTGGGAAGGCCAGCTCCGGGCCTACGACATGACCGGCGTCTCCTTCGTGGCCGGAACGAACTCGGAGCTGCAGACGATCGCCACTTCGGACCTCAACGACGCGACCGGCCGCAACCTCATCCCCGGGGCCGGGATCTTCTGGGACGCGGGACAGATCCTGAACGGCCGGAGCCCCGATTCGCGTACGATCTACACGGCCCTGCGCTCCGGCGGCACGGTCACGAACCCGCTCGTCCGGACGGCCTTCACCCGGACCAACCTCGGCAACGTCGGGACCGCCGGCAGCCTGGCCTGGTGCCTCAAGGACGTCAACAACGACAACGCCGGGCTGGTCGATTTCATCCGGGGCCAGAACCGCTACTGGAAGATGGGCGACATCAACCACTCGACGCCGGCCGTCGTCGGTCCGCCCTCGGAGGACTCCGCCTACATGGGGACCGGATACGCCGAATTCAAGGCGGCCAACGCCTCGAGACCGAAAGTCATCTATGTCGGCGCCAACGACGGCATGCTTCACTGCTTCGACGCCGCCACGGGGGAGGAGCTCTGGGGATTCATCCCTTACAACCTTCTGCCCAAGCTCCGGAACATGTACGCCGTGGATGCGGCCAACAACGGCCGCTACTACGCCCACGACGTCTACGTCGACGGGTCGCCGGTCGTCGCGGACGTCCAGATCAACGGCAGCTGGAAAACGGTCCTTGTCACCGGCCAGGGGCCCGGCAGCGGCAGCATCCTCGGGAGCGGGAATATCACGGCGGCCGTCAACTACTACTGGGCCCTCGATGTCACGGACCCGGCGAACCCCCAGCCGCTCTGGGAGATCACGCACACCTATAAATCGGGCAACAAGACCTATCCCAGCATGGGCGAGACATGGTCGACCCCGGCCATCGGCAAGGTCAATCATTCCGGCGTGTCCCGCTGGGTGGCCTTCATGGGCTCGGGCTACGATAATGTCAAGAACGGGAGCTTCAATCTCGGCCGGCGCTTCTATGTCGTCCGGCTCGATACGGGCGCATTCATCACTTATACCGGCGAGGTGGCCCAGGTCAATACGGCCAACCTGTCCGGCGCCAAGGCCACCTACAAGTACGCGGACATTGCCGCGACCATCCCCGGCTCGCCAACGGCCATCGATCTCGACAGGAACGGCTTCACTGATTCCGTCTATGTCGGAGACCTCGACGGCCGGCTCTACCGCATCAACGTGACCGGGACCAATCCCAAGACCTGGACCCTCACGGCCATCTACACCGACTATCTCAACTATCCGATCATCACCAAGCCCGCCGCCTGGGTCGATCCTCTGGAAGGCGGACCGGCCCGGGCCCGCGTCTATTTCGGCACCGGCGGCGACGACAACGCCCCCGCCGACCGCGAATATTCCTTCCTCGGCATCATCGACAACGGCACCAACTCGGCGACGGTGGAATGGTACCTCGGGGTCCCGGCCAGGCTCAACCTGGCCGCAAGCTATCAGCGGGGCACCTTGGGGGTCGGCAGCAAGATCTGGGCCGACCCCGTCCTGGCCGACGAAGTTGTCTACTTTAGCACCTTGCGGGGCAGCATCGAGGCGGTCAATCCTTGCACGAACCTCGGCGAAGGCGGCCGCCTCTACGCCCGGTACGTCCGCGTCGGCTCGACCCTCCCCGTCGGCGGGACGGCCTTTCGGACCACGGGGACCACCCCCCCCGAGTACCTCGACCTGATCAGCAAGGCCCGACGGGCCGTAACGGTTGGCGAAGCCGAGCGCGTCGCCGGGCGCGTCAGCAAGCGCGAGATCTACGTCCAGGAGTACGACTCGACCTTGGAGAAGCTGGAGCAGCCCATCGGCTCGCTCCTGCGGATCAAGTCCTGGCGGGAGATCTACCGGATCATCTGGCAATAGGGCACGGCCCTGCGCGCCGCGGTTGACAGGCGGACCGGAAGGAAGCACAATAGGCCAGGAGTCATTATGAAGAGATTTCTCATCCTTATTGCCGTGATCGGGCTGTCCGCGTCCCTCGGGGCCCAGAGCCTGGCCGATCTGGCCAAGCGGGAAAAAGCCCGTCGGGAAGGCCTGAGGGGTCGGCACGCCACCGTCATCACGAACACGGACCTCCTCCGTGTCCAGAAGGCGCCTGCCGTCCAGATCACGCCGCCCGCGGCTGAGTCCGGCGAGGCGGATGACTCCGGGGCCGAAGACGCGGCCGGCGAGCCTGCCACCGTGACCGTCAACGATGAGGGCGAAACGGCCAGCCTGCCCTCCGGCTCCGGAGCCCCGCCGATCCGCCGCATCATGCCCACCGTGTCCCCGAACGGCCCGCTGATGACGGGCGGCATCAATCGGGACCAGGAAGGGGGCAGCGGAACCCTCGAGGCCCAGCTCAAGTCGGCCACCGACCTCGTCGATCTCCTAACGACCAAGATGGCGGCCCTGCGCCAGCAATACGAAACCCAAGACGCCATGGTCCCGGGCTATATCATCCAGCAGCAGATGGACGAGACGAACCAGAAGCTCGTCAAGGCCCAGGCGCAGCAGGCCCGTCTCCAGGCGCTCATCTCAAAGGGCGGGCCTTCTAAATAACTCCCTGTTTCCCGGCTTCGATCGCGGCCCGGACCCTCTCCATCAGGGCCGGCATCGACTCCTTTGAAAAGTCCGTCACGGGGAGAGGCTCGTGGAAGATCACCCGGACCTGCCCCCGCCGGGCGTACCACTGTCCCTTGGGCATGAGGGCCCGCGAGCCGATGATCGTGACGGGAACGATCGGCGCGCCACTCTCGAGGGCCAGGAAGAATCCCCCTCGCCGGAAGGGACCCATCCGGCCGTCGAGGCTCCGCGTCCCCTCCGGGAAGATCAGGAACGAATAGCCGTGCTTGGCCATCAGCCGGACGGCCCGGGCGATGCTCTTCTTGCCGCCCTCGGCGCCCTTCCGGTCGACCGGCACGAACCCGACGAAAAGCATGGCCGTTCCGACGATCGGGATCCTGAGGATGGACTTCTTCATGATGACCCGGGCGACGCCCGGGATCAGGACCATGACCAGCGGCCCATCGAGAAAGCTCTCATGGTTGGGCATGAAGACAAAGGGCTGGCCGGGCTCGATCCGCTCGAGGCCCGAAGCCTCGACGGTGATGCCGAGGACGCGCCGGCTCACCCGCATGGCCCAGAGACCGATCTCGACGAGCGGCTGGCGCAGCCCCGTCAGCATGCAGAAGAGGATGAACGGCGAGAGGGCGAGGACGATGACGACGTAGAAGGCGAGCAGGAGGACGGTCCGCATCGAGGCGGAGATCATTATAACACAGCCGCGGCAAGACCTGGAGGCGCGCGTCAGGGGCCTACCGGCCGGACAGCTTGGCGATGAGGTCGCGAACCTGATCCGTGGGTTCGATCCGATAGGCCGCCCGAAGGTCCTCCACGGCGTTCCCGTAATCCTGGAGTTCCAAGTACGCCAGGGCCCTGTAATAATAGGCTTGATAGGTCCTATTGAGCCTTAGGGCGACCGTGAAGTCCTGAACGGCATTGCCCCATCGCTTTCCGTAACCCCAAAGCAGCCCGCGGCTGATGTAAGCTTCATAGAATAATGGGTCGATCTTGAGCGCCCGGTTGATCTCAGCCAGGGACTTATCAAATTCTCCCAGTTTAAAATAGACCCCGGCCTTGTTCTGGGCGACACCGGCGTTGTCGGGAAGCAATCGCTCGGCTCGATCATAGTCAGCCATGGCCTCGATATACTGGTCCTTGCTTTTGAGAACATCCGCTCTGTTGAGGTAGCCGATCGGATTGCTCGGGTCGCTGGCGATGGCGTGGTTCCAGAGCGAGAGGCTGTCGCGCCAAATATGACTCTGGCCGTAGCTGCGAACCCCAAGCAGGATGGCCAGGGCCATGACGGGCAGTCCGCCCGCTAGCCAGCCGGCCGGTGAATTTCGCCTCTGGGTGGGAAGAAACTGCGCGAGGATGAGGATGACGCCGATGAGGGGCAGATACATATAGCGGTCCTCATAGGGCTGACCGAAGAAATGGAACGGCAAGGTCGGCAGGAGCGTAAAGATGAAGAAGCAGACGGCGAACGTCGTGTCATCCGGCTTCCGCTTATGGGCGAAATAGGTCAGCACGCCCAGGGCCGCAAAGAGAACCAGGCTCAGCGCCGATTGCCAGGGATGGCGTGTGATAACGTCCGCATAGCCTGGAAAGAGGCGGAAGGGGGCAAATACCTTGCCGACGCAAAAGACAAATGAATAAAAGAACGTCACGAGGCTTTTCCCGTAGCTTGGAGCCGGGGGCGGAGTTTGGGAGAAGAACGGCGTATGCGTCATGAAGGCGAGGAGAAGGAAGAGGCCCGACATTATCCAGAGCGGCAAGGAACGGAGCTTGGCCCGCCGGTCGATCCGTCCGGCGACACGCCATTCCAGGAGCAAAGCGACGAGAGGAAACGACATGGCCCCGAGCTTCGAAAAAAGGGAGAAGGCGAAGAAGAGGACCGAAAGGCCGTAAAGGACGGGGCGCTTGCCCTTGTGAAGGAACGTCACGTACGCGATGAGCGCCGAGAGATAGAAGAACGAGAACATCAGGTCCTTCCGCCCCTGGATCCAGGCCACCGGCTCGACATGCAGGGGATGGACGACGAAGACAAGAGCCGTGACGAACCCGATACCCACGCTACCGCCGACGAGAGAGATGAGCCAGAAGACGAGAAGCCCGTTCAGGACGTGCAGCGCGAGGTTCGTCGCATGGAAGGCTCCTGCGTCGAGGCCAAAGAGATGGTATTCGAAGGCGTAGGATACGAGGACAAGGGGCGTATAGCCGCCGAGCCCGCCATAGGAGGTCCTGAAGAGCTTCTGGACGCTGGCCGGCGACATTGACCGGATATCAGAGTTGTTCACCAGGAGCTGCGGATCGTCCAGGTTTGTGAAGCCGTTCCGCAGGACCGGGAGATATGTCGCCACGCCCACCAGGACGATCAGAAGCAGCATTAGGATGACCTGGGAATGTTTTGCCATCATGCGCCACGCTCTTCGACGGTCCGTTTCGGGTTTGTCAAGCAACGGCTCCCCGGCCTACTGGACCAAGCCTTTCGTGGTCTGCCGTCCGTCGGACAACGCTGGGCGGGTCGCGCAGACTGGCCAAGAGAAAAGGCGGGACGAACGGCGTGAGGGAGATAACGAGGATGAAGAAAAAGGCAAGAAGCATGCGACACGAATCACGCCAGCCGATTATAGCACAGCCCTCCCCTATACAAAACGCAGGGCCGCGGATATAATGGGCTCAACGCTCATGCCCGATCCGATCCTGCCCAAGGCCCGAGATTTCATCAGAGCCCACCAGAATCCCGACGGTGGCTGGGGCTATCGGCCGGGAGGGCAGAGCCTGGTCGAGCCTTCGGCCCTCTGCGCTCTCGTGCTCCAAGCGGCGGGGCGGGACGCGGCGACCGGCAAGGCCTTGAGTTTTCTGAAATCGTGTCAGGGCGGCGACGGGGCCGTCGGACTGGGGCCACAGAACAAGAGCGGCAACTGGATGGCCTATGCCGCCCTCCTCGCCTTTCACGGTCTGGGCGCCACCGACGAGGAGCGTCGGCTGAAGGACTGGATTCTGGGCTTTGAGAGTGCGCCGAGCCGGTACTCGGCCGCGGATCTCGAGGCCATCAGGGCTGCTTACCGCTATGACGCGTCGGTCAAGGGCTGGCCCTGGACGCCCGGAACATCGGCTTGGGTTGAACCGACGGCTCTCTTCGTTCTCGCCCTCGTCCACGCCGGAGTCCCGGCAACGGAATCGCGCGTGGCATCCGGAGTCCGTCTCCTCATAGACCGGAAGGTCCCCTCGGGCGGCTGGAATTTTGGCAATCCCTACGCCAAGTCCTTTGCGATGGCGGCCGCGACGATCTCGACGGCCTTGGCCTTAGCCGCTCTCGGAGCGGCCGGCTTCCCCGAATCGGACCCGGCCATCGCCGACGGGATCCGCTTCTTTGCCAAAGAGCTCGCCGTCGGCGTCAGCACCGCCTCCCTGGCCTGGGGACTGCTGGCGCTCAAGAGCTTCAGCCGCTCCAAGTCCATGGCGAACGGGGCGGCCGACCGGCTCGCCAAGCTGCAGCGGAGCGACGGCGGCTTCCGCGCCGATCTCTTCGAGACTTCGCTCGCTGCCCTTGTCTTGGGCGACGCGCCCATTATCAGACCGCCGGACGGAAAGGCCCGATGACCATGAAGGCCCTGACCCGCCGGGAAACGCTTCGCGCCCTGGGCGCTTCTCTTCTCTGGGCCGTCCCACCCGCCGCCCTCAGAGGCGGCGGCCGGCAGGGCCCGGGTCCGTCCTCGCTCGACCGGCGCCAAAAGGTTGCCCTCGTTCCCTGCCCTAATTACGCGCCGGGGACGCTCATGACGGCCCTGCAGGCAGGCTGGCGGTCGAGCCAGGCACCCGACGTCAGGGAAAAAAACGTCCTCATCAAGCCCAATCTGGTCGACCTCGCCGCCGACCGGCCCATCTGCACCGACTCCAGGCTCGTCGAAGCTCTCATCGCCCATCTGACCGAGCTCGGGGCGCGGGAGATCGTCATCGCCGAAGGGGCCGCCCACAATCGGGACTCGGAATATCTCTTCCGCGATTCCGGATACGAGGCCTTGGCGAAGCGCCGGGGCGTCCGTCTGGTCGATCTCAACTACGACGATATCACGGTCGTCCCGAGCGCCAATCCGGGCTCGACCCTCCTCAAGGCCATGTCTCTGCCGAAGACCGTCACCACGGCCGACGTCGTCATCTCCGTGCCGAAGATGAAGACGCACAGGTTCGCGGGGGTCACGCTGAGCATGAAGAACATGTTCGGCGTGCTGCCGGGGATGGTCTACGGCTGGCCCAAGAATGCGCTCCACTGGAACGGCATCCCGCTCAGCGTCTGCGAGATCAACGCCACCGTCAAGGTCCACTATTCCGTCGTCGACGGCGTCGTGGGGATGGAGGGGTATGGCCCGCTCCTGGGCACGGCCAAGACGGCCGGCGTCCTCGTCATGGGCGACAACACCTTGGCCGTGGACGCCACGGCGGCGCGGGTCATGGGCGTCGATCCGTCGCGGGTCGAGTACCTGGCCCTGGCCCAGCGGATCCGCCTCGGCTCGCTCCGGCCTGAGGACATCGAGGTCCTCGGAGAGAGGGTCGAGCGCGTCAGGTCTGACTTCGCCCTGGAGTCCGAATTCGCATATTTGAGAGCTCCGCGGGGATGAGGAGATAACCGAAGGGAGTAAGTCATGTCAGGAACACGTCCCCTTCGCCTGGCCTGGCTCATCGTGCTCGGTTGCGGTCTTCTGACCGAGACCGCCGCCGCGTACATCGACCCGGGCACGGGCAGCTATGTCCTCCAGGTCGCCATCGCCTTTCTCGTGGGCCTCGCCTTCTCGATCAAAGTCTTCTGGAAGAAGATCGCGGCCTTCCTCCAGAAGCTGTTCGCCCGCAAGACCTCGAACGGCGGCGATGCGTCCTGAGGACGTCCTGCCGTCCTCCTTCCGGGACCCGGCGGGGTTCGTCTTCCGCAGCGAGGGCGTCATCCACCGGGCCATCCTCGCTCCCGGCCGGACGCACTATGACCGGCTGATGACTTCGGGCCTCTACGGCGAGCTCGTCGCGGCGGACCTCCTCGTCCCCCACGAGGAGGTCCCTCCCCCAGGCGGCGGATGGGACGACCTTTACAAGGTCATCCGCCCCGAGGAGATCCCCTTCGTCTCCTATCCCTACGAGTGGAGCTTCAGCCAGCTCCAAGACGCGGCGCTGGCCACGCTCGAGATCGAGAAGCGGGCCCTGCGGGCCGGCATGAGCCTGGTCGACGGGAGCGCCTTCAACATCCAGTTCATCCGGGGCCGCCCGGTCCTCATCGACACGCTGTCCCTGCGCGAGGCCACCGAAGGCGAGCCGTGGACCGCTTACGGGCAATTCTGCCGGCACTTTCTAGCCCCGCTCGCTTTGATGAGCCTCCAGGACGTGCGCCTGAACCGTCTGCTTCAGGTCCACCTCGACGGGATCCCTCTCGATCTGGCCTCGGCCCTGCTCCCGATGAGGTCGAAGAGGCGAGCCTCGCTTCTCCTGCACATTCATTTCCATGCCCGGAGCCAGAAGCGCTACGAGGGCCGCTCGGCCCGAGTCACGAAAGGCCGGGTGAACCGACGGGGCCTCTTGGGGCTGATCGACTCCCTGGAATCGGGAGCGCGCCGGCTGCGATGGCGCGCCGCGGGGACCGAGTGGGCCGACTATTACGCCGATACCAACTACGCTCCGGAAGGGCTCGAAGCCAAGCGCCGGGCCGTCGAAGGCTTCATGGCGAGGGTCCGGCCGCGGACGGTCTGGGACCTGGGAGCGAATGTCGGCGACTTCAGCCGGGTCGCGGCCGCCGCCGGCGCCTTCACGATCGCGTTCGACGCCGATCCGGCCTGCGTCGAGAGGAACTACCTCAGGGTCCGCGCCGAACGGGAAACGAACGTCGTTCCCCTGCTCATGGATCTCACCGCGCCGAGCCCGCGCCTGGGCTGGGAGAATGCGGAGCGGCAGAGCCTGCTCGACCGGGGCCCGGCGGACGCCGTGCTGGCCCTGGCTCTGATCCACCACCTGGCCATCGGCAACAACGTGCCTCTCGAGGGGGCCGCGCGCTTCTTCGCCAAGGCCGGCCGGTCCCTGCTCATCGAGTTCGTGCCGAAGTCCGATTCCCAGGTCAAGCGGCTGCTGGTGACCCGCGAAGACATCTTCAGCCGCTATACCCGGGAACATTTCGAGCGGGCCTTCGGCGAACGCTTTGAGATCCTCGAGCGGATCCCGCTCGCGGGCTCGGAGAGGGCTCTTTACGTCATGGAGCGGAAGGCGGCCGTTCCGGACTGAGCCCGGCTCGGACAGCCGCAGACGTCAAGAAGCGAGGGACGCATGGCAAATGTCAAAGGCCGACCGCTCGTGATCCACCCGCTGCTGTTCGCGGCGGCGCCGATCCTGATCCTCTACGCTCACAACATCGACCAGGTCCCGATCGGTCACATGCTTCCCCTGTTGGGCGCCTCCTTCGCCATCGCGGGTTGCGCTTGGCTCGTCCTCCGATGGATCCTAAAGAGCTCGGTAAAGGCCGGACTCGTCACTTCAGTCCTCTGGATCATCTTCTTCTCTTATGGCCATCTCCACAGCCTCGCTGTCCGGCTTCTGATCGCCCTGGGCCAGCGCCGCGCAGTCGGCGGAGTACTGCCACTCGAAGAGAGTATCTTCTTGCATTCCCTTCTTCGCGTCATCGCCCTGGCGGCCGGCGCCCTGCTGATCTCCAAGATCATCCGCACAAGATCCTCGCCGGACCTTGCCAACACTCTCCTCAATATCACCGGCACGGCCCTGCTCGCGATGCCGCTCATCGGCGTCGCGCATTATGCGATCACCTCCCCATCGACAATCCGACCGCGCCCGTCCCCGCCCCCCGTCGGGGACATGAGCGGCATCGATAGACGGACATCTATTACATTATCCTCGACGGCTACGGGCGCCGGGATATCCTGAAGGATTATTTCAGCTACGACAACAGTGACTTTCTCGACTTCCTCAAGGCGTCCGGTTTCTTTGTCGCCGAGGACAGCCGATCGAACTACAATTGGACGTTCTTTTCCCTCGCCGCCACCCTGAACATGGATTACATCAATGACGTGGGCGACCGAATGGGCCGGACCTCACGGGATCTCCAAATCCCCTTTTCGATGATCAGGGACAACAAGGTGGTCCAGACCCTGAAATCCAAAGGCTACCGTTATGTACACATCGATTCGACGTGGGGGGCGACACAGTCAAGTCCGCAGGCCGACGTCGAGATCGCGTATCGGCCGGGAGGTTTCACAAGCGAATTCAGCCGATTGTTGCTATCGACGACGCTGCTCAAGGCCCCGTCGGCAGGAGAGATTGAGTTGGCAACGCTTCATCTCTACGCCCTGGACAGATTAAGGTCCGTTTGTCATCTACCGGGGCCGAAGTTCGTCTTTTACCACGTTTTGCTCCCTCGCCATCCCTACATATTTGACCGGCAGGGGAATGTCAGGCAGCGCGCCCACCTGTCGAATCAATTCGAATTCGAGAAGCAGCTTTGGCGCGAGCGTGGGCAGTATATCGAACAACTGGCTTTCGTGACCGGCAAGATCCGGCTGGCCGTCGGCGACATTCTCCGCTATTCATCGCGCCCCCCGGTCATCATCCTCCAATCCGACCACGGGCCGACGTTAACGGACGCTCCGCAAGCCCAGGCCTTCAGGGCGCGTTTTGGCATCCTCAACGCCATTTATCTGCCCGGCAAGACCATGTCCTTCCCTCGGACGATGACATCCGTCAATACGTTCCGGATCCTCTTCGATACCCTCTTCGGCTCGGGCCTGCCTTTGCTTGAGGATCGGAGCTTCTATTCGGTCTTCGAACTCCCCTATGATTGGCAGGAGGTCTTCTTCGATGAACATCCCTAGGCACGAACGCCGTCACTTCGAAGGTGCCGGTGTCCATTTCTCGATCATGTCGCGAATCTCGTCCCGGGGCTCGAGCCGATAGGCGGCTCTCAGGTCCTCGAGCGCGAGCGTGTTCTTTTGGAGCTCCCGGTAGGCCAGAGCCCGATAGTAGCGGGCCTGAGAAGTCTCGTTGAGCCTTATAGAAACGGTAAGATCGACGATCGCCTTATCGAAATCGCCCAGTCGGCCCCATAGAATGCCGCGGCTGAGGTAACCCTCGCTAAAGAGGGGGTTGAGGGCCAGGGACCGGTCATATTCCGTCATGGCCCCTCGATAGTCCCCCTGTTTGAAGAGTATAGACCCCATATGCTGGGCGGCCCCGGCATTTTCGGGCCTCAAGGCCGAAGCCCGGCGGTAGTCTGACAAAGCCTCCGGCAACCTCCCTGCCTCCTCGAAAGCCTCTCCCCGCTTGACCAGGCCAAAGGGATTCGCGGGGTCCATCTTGACGGCATGGCTCCAAAGGGAGAGGCTGTCGCGCCAAACCCGGCTCTGACGCCAGCTGAGGCCCCCCAGAAGAGTCGCCATCACAATGATGGCCGGCCAGAATGCCAAGGTCGTTCTCGGAAGGGGCCGGAGCTTGAATATGCCTGGAGGGAAAAGGGCGGTCAGCGCCACGACGAGACCGGCCAATGGGAGGTACATGTACCGATCCTCATAGGGCTGACCGAACAAATGGAACGGCAGGGTCGGGAGCAAGGTGAGCACGGCGAAGCCGACGCCGAACGCGGCCCGCCCGGCTTGCCGCCGATAAGCCAACAGGAGAAGCGCAGCCAGGATGGCCAAGGCGGCGAAGCTCAAGACGGCCTGTCCCGGATCATGGCCGATCTCGGTCTGATAGCCGGGGAAGAGTCTCACGGGCGCAAAGACCTTTCCGACGTAAAAAGCGAACGCATAGAAAAGGGTCCCAAGGCTCTTCCAGTAGCTGGGGATCCTCTCAAACGTCCCCATGCGAAGCGCGTCGCGGGTCATGAACGAAAGGGCGAAAAAGAGGCCACCCATCAGCCAGAAGGGAATGGACCGGATCAAAGCCCGCCGGTCGATCCTCTGCGCGAAGCGCTTCTCCAAGAGCAGGATGACCAGGGGAAAGGAGATCGCCGTCACCTTCGCGAACAAGGCCAGCGCGAAAAGGAGTAAAGCGCCCCAGAAAAAGACCGCTTTTCGCCCCTTCTTGATGTAGTTAAGGTAGGCCATGAGCCCGGAAAGGTAGAAGAGCGAGAAGAGAAGGTCCTTTCGGCCCTGGACCCAGGCCACGGGCTCGACGTGAAGGGGGTGGACGGAGAAGGCGAGCGCCGTGATGAAGCCCGCTCCCAGGCTGCCGGTGACGAGGGCCATGAGCCAAAAGATGAGCAGGGCATTGAGGACGTGCAGGATCAGATTCGTCGCGTGGAAGGCGCGGGGCTCGAGGCCGAAGAAATGGTACTCGATGGCATAAGAGAGCAAGACCAGGGGCGTATAGCCGCCGAGACCGCCGTAGGACCGGCTGAACAGATCGCGGAGATAATGGAGGGACAACCCCCGGATGCTTCGGTTGTTCATGACCAGCGCGGGATCGTCCAAGTTGGTGAAGCCGTTCTGAAGGGTGGGAAGGTAAGTTAAGACCGTGGAGGCGGCAAGCAGGATCAGGAGACCTGCGATAACGATGTTCCGGCCTGTGAGCGCCTTTCTCATCGCCGTAATCATACGATGCCGGGTACCTCGAGTCAATCGCGATCGCCAGGTCTC
>CAZIQR010000074.1:0-12999 GCA_964541055.1 uncultured Eubacteriales bacterium | reverse complement strand
CGGAACACCCCTCCAAGGTGGTCCAGGAAGCCGTCGAGCCCTAAAACTTTCTGCCGCTTGCATTTCGGGGGGATTTCTGGTATCTTTGACCGTCCTATCCGTCATCTTCGTGCAGGAGCCGACACACTTTGGACGCTTTCGGGAACATCGATAGCAAATACCGTTTCATCATCCTGGCCGCCAAGAGGGCCAAACAGCTGCTCAAGGGCGCCAAGCCGAAGATCCAGGGCAAGTCCAAGAACCCGATCCGCATCGCCCAGACCGAGGTCCGGAGCGGGCTCATCGAGTACGAGATCATCCCGGCCCATATGGACGAGATCCCTGAGCGTGAAGATCGCTCCTTTGTCGGCGGCGGGATCCCCGACGAGAGCCTGGAAGCCGAGGGCAAGGAGGTCTCCGGAGAGGAGATCGAGGCCGAACCCGGCGAGGAGCACGAAGAGGAAGAGCCCGGCGAGACCGAAGGGTCCGGCGACGAGGACCTGCCTAAAGAAGACAAGGAAGACTAACCTGGCTCGTGACTGATCCAGGTCAAGTCTTCTTGATCATCTCCGCATAGCTGTCGGTGATGAAGTCCGCCCGCGTGAAGCCGAGGGCCCGGGCGAACTTGGTGATCTCGTGGCGCTCGCCCTCGAGCTCGATGAAATTTCCCGCCGGCGTCTCATCGATCGTGATCGTCAGCCGGTTCTTGCGCAGCACCGTCCGGTGCTTGCGGTAAGAGAACGTCTCCCGGAGGCCCAGGGCCTTGAGGATCTTGCGCAGGGCCTTGGGGTCGCGGACCTGGGTCTCGAACTCCTCCCTCACTTTGAACGAGCGGGACTTCTGACGCTGGCCCTTGAAGGTCAGAGTGGCCCGGCGCCCCGCCTCGCGGACGCGCAGGGCCTGGCCTTTGGCGTGCAGCCCGGGCGGGCCGAGATCGAAGAGGGTGTTCTCCTCGAGATGACGCGCCCGGGAGATAACGGCCGCGAGCCCGAGGATCTTCTCTCGGATGGCCTTGGGATCGTCGATCCGGATCTTGACCTCGATCTCGGTCATGGCGTGCCGCCGTCCCTTCTCAGTGATCCCTCGTCAGGCTGAAGAGGGCCAGCCGGATGAGCGTCTCGCGCGCCGTCGAGTCCGGGAAGCGGGAGACCGCCTCGAGGGCTTTCTCGGCGAACCCGCGGGCCCGGCGGGCCGCGTCATCGAAGGCCCCGCTCGAGGCCAGGGACTCGATGAGGTCCCGACGCTCGCCGGCCGCGATGTCCTTGCGACCGAGGAAGGCCTTGATCCGCAGGCGCCCGGCCGGTCCGTCGGCGCCCAGGGCCCGGATGAGCGGCAGAGTGATCCGGCCCTCGCCGAGGTCGGAGAGCGTCGGCTTGCCCAGGACCCGGGCGTCGCCGGTGAAATCGAGCAGGTCGTCGACGATCTGAAAGGTCTTGCCGAGGTTCAGGCCGTAGGCGGCCAGCGCCTCCTCTTCTTCGGGCGAGGCCAGGCCGAGGATGGCCCCGATCCGGCAGCAGGCCCCGAACAGGACGGCGGTCTTGGCCTCGACGATGTCCAGGTATTGGGCTTCGGTGATCCCCAGGTCGCCGCTCCGGGCGCATTCGTCGAGCTCGCCTTCGATCATCCGCGAGGAGACCTCGGCCAGAAGCCGGACGATCCGGTCGTGCCGGGACTGCAAGGACAGGCCGATCGACTTGATGTAGAGGTAGTCGCCGAGGAGAACGGTGATGTTGGGGCCCCACTTGGCGTGGACCGACTCCTTGCCGCGCCGGACGTCGGCCTGGTCGACGATGTCGTCGTGGATGAGCGAGGCCGTGTGCAGGAGCTCGACGAGCGAGGCCAGGAAGATGGATTCCTCGCTGGCCGGGTTGAAGAGGCGCGACGTCAGCAGGACGAGCGCCGGCCGGAGCCGCTTGCCCTTCTTGCGCAGGACGTAGCCGCTCGTCTCGGCGGTCAGCGGGTTCGTCGAATGGGACCAGGCGGTGAGCCGGTCCTCGACGCGGTCGAGGTCGGCCCGGATCTCCCGGTAGAGGGACGAGATATCCCTCCACTTCGGAAGAGCCGACCAGCGGTCGACGAGCGGGGTGGGCAAGCTCATCGGTAATTGGTGAATGACATGTGGATGCCGAGGTCCTTGGCCCGGAGGAAGGCCATGATCTCCTGGAGGACGTCGATCTTGACGGAAGAGATGCGGACCTCGTCGCCCTGGATGGCGACTTGGGCCTTGAACTTCTCTCCTTTGACGAGCTTGACGATCTCGCGCGCCTTCTCGATCGGGATGCCGGCCTGGAAGAGGACCTCCTGGCGGACCATGCGGTTGGCGGCGTCCTCGATGCGCCGGTAGTCGAGGGCCTTGAGCGGGACTTTCCGCTTGACGAGCTTCTCCTCGAGCGCCTGGCGCAGGGCCTTGATCTTGAAGTCGTCCTCGGCGAGAAGGACCATCTTTTCCTTCTCGAGGAGGATGTCGGCCCGGCTGTTCTTGAAATCGAAGCGGTTGCGGATCTCCTTGAGGGCGACGTTGACGGCGTTGGCGACCTCCTGGAGATCGATGCGGGAGACGATGTCGAAGGAATGATCCGCGCCCATTGCGGTGTTATCTTAGCATCCGCTCCCCGCTTTTTCAAACGGGGAACAGGCGGGAGAAATTGGCCGTCGTCGCCTCGGCCAGGTCCTCGAGGGCGAGGCCGCGGACCCCGGCCAGGACGCGGGCCGTCTCGACGACGTAAGCGGGCTCGTTCCGCCGTCCGGAGCCCCGGTAGGGGACCGGGGCGAGATAGGGGGAATCGGTCTCGACGAGGAGGCGTTCGAGCGGCACGCGGCCGGCCACCTCGCGGAGGTCGCCGGCCTTGGGGAAGGTCAGGATGCCCGAGAAGGAGATGTGGAAGCCTCGGTCGAGCATGGCCCGGGCGATTTCCCAGCTCTCGGTGAAGCAATGCAGGATGCCGCCGGCGCGGAACCCCTCGGCGTCGACGGCGGCGATGATATCCCGGCCGGAAAGGCGGCTGTGGAGGATGACCGGCAGCGCGGCTTCGGCGGCCAGGGCGAGCTGGCGGCGCAGGGCCTCGTGCTGGGCCGCGACCGGCGAGAAGTCGTAATGGTAGTCGAGCCCGATCTCGCCGACGGCCCGGATCGCCCGGTGGGCGGCGAGCCCCTTGAGGGCGTCGACGTGCGCCGGGCTGAAGTCCTTGGCCTGATGGGCGTGGACGCCCGCCGCGGCAAGGACGTTCGGGAACTCGGCCGAAAGGGCCGCGATCGCGGGCAGGCTGGCGTCCCGCGTCAGGTCGCCCGGACAGAGGATGGCCACGATGCCCGCGGCGAAGGCCCGCTGCACAGTCTCGGTCCGGTCGGCGTCGAACTCCGGCATATCCAGATGGGCATGAGAGTCGACGAGGCGAGGCTTTGTGTCCATGAAAAGAAAGGGGGGCATGGACACAAGGTCCATGCCCCCGGAAAAAACGTTACTGAGCGAGCCGGGTCTTGAGGGTCCGGAGCGGGATCGTGCCGTGGCTGAGAAGCTTCATCAGGAATTCCCGGCTGTTGAAGGATTCGCCCTTCAGCTTCCTGTAATCGCTTTCCATGGCTAGGATCTCGCGGTAGCCGATGTAGGGCTGGGAGAGGCTGCCCGGATCGAGCACGATCTGGTTCCAGCGGCGCTCGGCCTCGACCTGGGACATGTAGCCCTTGGTCACATATGTGTCGATGACCTTCTCCTTGGTGTAGGTCCCTTCGTGGACGGAGATGTCCATCTGGAAGTCGAGGACGGTCTTGAGCAGGAGCTTGAGCTGGTTGAGGCGCATCCGCAGGTCATAGTTGCCGTAGCCGGTCTCCATGAACATGTCCTCGAGGAAGATCGGCCAGCCCTTGATCAGGCCCTGGTTGGCGGCCATCCTCTTGACGATGGAGGGGTCCTTGCGGCCCAGGGCCGTCGGAACGAAGGTGCCCGGGAAGATCCTCTGAACGGTCATGAAGTCGACGTAGTAATTGTTGAGGTCCTCGAGGAAGGCGTTGGCCTGCTCGGCCGTCCAGGACGCCGGGAGGGGCCGGACATAAAGCGTGTAGGTTCCGCCGTTCTCGAAGGCGCCGGGGGCCTGGAGGATCGTGAAGGGGCCTTCCGGGAAAGAGGGCGGCATGGCCTCGATCGTCAGCGGGTCGGGCGGCAGGTCGATGGTGTTCGTCTGCTGGATGAAGGACTTGAGGTTGGCGGCGCTGGTGTTGATGCGGGCCACGACCTCATCCCGCCCGACGTGGTCGCCCTTGATCTTGTCGAGCACGCCGGTGATGATGATGTTCTTGGTCTGTTCTTCGCCCTTCGTCCGGCCGAGCTGCTCGACGTCGATATTGGGATACATCAGCTTGTAGAAGGGGATGGCGACGAGCAACATGTCGCGGCTGATGTTCTTAACGTCGGTCTGCGATTGGGGCACGAGCTCCTCGACGATGGGCAGGTTCCCCTGGGTCGACATCTGGAGGATCCGCTTGTGCCAGTCGCGCATCCGGAAGTTGCCGGTCGACTTGGCGAGGAGGGTGTCCTTCAGGTAGCTCTGATAGTCCTCGAGGGCCGCGACGCACTTGACGGCCTCGGCCTGCAGGGCCCCGTTGCCGCCGGAGAGCTTGGGCACCTCGACCTTGTAGAAGTCGATGATGGCCGGCATCTGGTCGATGGCCGCCTGGGTGTATTCCTGGGGCGGGTTCTTGAGGCTGTCCTTGGCCCGCTTGACCAGGCCGGGGATGCCCTTGGCCCGCGCCGTGGCCGGGGCGACCCCGCCCGGGCCGAGCTTGACGAGCAGGCTCCGCAGCGACTGCACGAACAGGTCGTTGTAGAGCATCGGGTTGTCGTTCCAGGGCAGGATGTACTGGAGCTTGAGGAACTCGAGATCGATGAAGTCGAGCATCATCTCGTGCTCGACCTGGTTGTCGGCGGAGAGCTTCGACTTGTCGATCTTGGAGACGAGCTTCTGGTTGAAGGCGTCGAGCTGCTCGTTGAACTTGTCGAGCGCGCCTTCGCTCGGGTCCTCGAGCTTGTCATTGTACTTCGTGTAGCCCTGGAGCGTTCCGGCCGTCGGGTAGAACTTGAAATAGGCGTCCCAGAACGTCTCCTGGAATTTCTTGAACTTGGCGTCCTCGGCCGACTGGGCCAGGAGGGCGCCCGTCGTGCAGGCGACGAGGGCCAGCACGGCGAGGACGATCATGGTCTTCTTCATGGGTTCCTCCTCAAAACGGTCTCGGCAATCCTAGCATACTTCGCCGCTCCCTGACAAACCCTTTTCAACCCTCTCGATCTATATGAAACGGGGTTCTCTTTACCAGCGGATGAAGGCCGAAGCCCAGGTGTAGCCCGACCCGAAGGCGGTCACGGCGACGAGGTCGCCGCGCTTGATCCGGCCCGCCTTGACGGCCTCGTCGAGGGCGATCGGGATCGAGGCGGCGGTCGTGTTGCCGAAGCGCTCGATGTTCCGGATGACCTTCTCGACCGGGATCTTGAGCCCCTTGGCGACCATCAGCGAGATGCGGTCGTTGGCCTGGTGGGGAATGAGATGGTCGACGTCCTCGATCGTCAGGCCGTTCTGCGCGAGCCCCGCCCGCACGGCCTCGGGCATGCGCTGGCAGGCGTTGACGAAGACGTTGCGCCCTTCCATGCGGGGGAAGAAGCGTCCCTCCTCGAAGTACTCCGTCCGGAAGGTTGGCTTGTCGTGGGAGCTCGGCTTCTCCATCCAGAGGTGCTCAACGAAGTTGCCGTCGGCGTAGAGGTGGGTCGAGAGGATGCCCCGGCCCTCCTCGCCGTTCCCCGGCTCCAGGATGACCGCCCCGGCGCCGTCGCCGAAGAGGACGGACATGTCCCGGCCCCTGTCCGTGTAGTCCAGGTTGGCCGACTGGACCTCGGCGGCGACGAGGAGGATGCGCTTGTAGGTGCCGGCCTTGATGTACTGGTCGGCGACGGACAGGGCATAGATGAAGCCGCTGCACTGATTGCGGATGTCCACGGCCCCGATCGTGCCCAGCCCCAGCTTGGCCTGGACCATGACCCCGATGCCGGGGAAATAATGGTCCGGGGACAGGGTGGCGGCGACGAGGAAGTCGATCGTCGACGGGTCGATGCCCGCGTCGGCGATGGCCCGCTTGGCCGCCTCGACGGCCAGGTCGGAGGTTCCGACGCCGGGGTCGACGTGGTGCCGCTCGCGGATGCCGCTCCGCTCGCGGATCCACGCGTCGGACGTGTTCATCAGCTTCTCGAGGTCCTGGTTGGTGACGATCCGGGGCGGGACGTAGTGACCAGTCCCGGTGATGATGGTCCGAATCGTTGGCATGCTCATGTTCATTATAAAGGAAGCCTCCCTAAAAATAAAATGCGGCCTCGTCGAGGCCGGGTCACAGCAAGCCTTTCCAGAGGTACCAGGCGATCGTCTCGCCGAGGCCCTGTTCGAGGGAGAAGACGGCTTCGAATCCGAGCTCGCGCCGGGCCCTGCCGACGTCGGCCACCCAGGCGTCCGGCTTCAGTTGCTTGGCCTTGCTCATATTGAAGACCGAGCGACTGCTCCCGACCAAGCGCCCGACGCCCTCGGAGGCGAGGGAGGCGAGATAGGCGGACCAGACAGGCAGCCGCACCGGGAGGGGCTTCTTTCCCAGGAACGACGCGGCGATCCGGCTAATCTCGTCCCAGCTGCTTGTCTCGGGGTGGGCGATGTTGAAGATCTCCCCGCTTGGCCGGCATGGGGCCGCAGCCAGCCGGCACGCCCGGACGGCGTCGCGCACATAGATCAGGCTCAGGACCTTGCGCCTCCCCATGACGGGCCTGAGGCCGCGCCGGATCCATCTGAACATCTCGAGGAAGTCCTCGTCCCGGGGCCCGTAGATGGCCGCCGCCCGGAGGAGGACGACCGAGAAGCGGTCCCGGCTCTTCAGAACTTCCTCTTCGGCCGCGAGCTTGCTTTCCCCATAGGGAGAGACCGGGCGGGGCGGGTCGTCCTCACGGACGCCGCGTCCGGCCGGGGAAGGGCCGACGGCTGCCAGACTGCTCAGCTGGACGAACCGGAGCCGCCGGTCCTGACCTTCGAGGGCCCGAAGCAGATTTGCCGTGCCGTCGCGGTTTACGCTATAATACTCGCTTGGTTTAGGGGTTTTGGTCAGCCCGGCCAGGTGGAAGACGGCATCGAGCCCGGCCGGCAGGCCGGGGATGTTCCCGAGATCCCCGACCAGGAAGCGGACCCCGTCGATCCCCTCCAGCCAGCGCGATTTCGACGGGTCGCGGACGAGGGCGAAGACCTCGCAGCCGGGATCCTCGAGGAGCGACTCCACGAGATGGCTCCCGAGGAAGCCCGTTCCTCCGGTGACCAAGACGCGCATGGGCCGGATTCTATGCGATTCGACCGCGACGGTCAATGAACTCGCGGCCCGCAGAGGAGACGCGCGTGGACCTTTTCGACAAGGGCCGGTCCTTCGCCTTCACCATTTTGGTCCTGCTGGGGGCGGCCTCCGCCGCCCAGGCGGCGACCATCACCATGCCGCTGTCCCAGGTCAAGCCGGGCATGGTCGGCCGCGGCAAGACCGTCTTCCAGGGCAAGGTCATCGAGGAGTTCGAGGCCGAGATCCTGGGGATCCTGGAGAACCCCTCGCCGAAGCGCAGCGTCATCCTGGCCCGGCTGAAAGGGCACGGCCTCGAGTCGACCGGCATCATCGCCGGCATGAGCGGCAGCCCCGTCTACGTCGACGGCAAGCTCATCGGGGCGGTGGCTTCGGGGTTCGCCTTCTCGAAGGAGCCGATCGCCGGCATCACCCCGATCGAAGAGATGCTCGCCGTCGGTGAGTCCCCCGCGGAGGCCCGGCCCGGGACCTTGGCCCCGCCCGTCATCCGCGAGGACGCCAGTCAAGAGGAGATCGCCGGCGCCTACCTGAAGGCGCTGGCCCCGGCCGCCTCCGCCGAAGCGGCGCCCAAGGCGGCCTTCGCCCCGCTCGAGCTTCCTCTCGTCTTCAGCGGCTTCTCCGCTCAGGCCTTTGAAAAGGCCCGGGCCCTCACCCCGGCCGGCTTCATGGCTGTCCGCGGCGGGACCGGGAGCCAGGCCCGCCCCGGCGCGGCGCCGGCGGCGGAGCCGTCGCTGCGGGAGGGCGACGCCGTGGGCGTTCAGCTCCTCGGCGGCGACCTCGACGTTTCGGCCGTCGGCACGGTGACCTATGTCGACGGCAACAAGATCCTGGCCTTCGGCCACCCGGTCTACAATCTCGGGAGCGTCGACTACGCGATGACCCGGGCGGGGATCGTGGCCGTCATGCCCAGCATCGAGAGCTCGTTCAAGCTCTCCCTGACGGGGCCAGTCATCGGGCGGTTCAGCCAGGACCGGACGGCCGGCGCCGCGGGCGAGGTCGGGGCCCTGCCTCATCTCATCCCGCTCAACATCGCCCTGCAGACGGGCCCGGCGGCGAAAAAGGACTTCAAGCTCAAGCTCATCGCCGACAAGTTCCTGACGCCCGCCCTGATCAATATGGCCGTGTCGGGCCTGGTGACGAGCGAGCTCCGGAGCTACGGCGACGTCTCGCTCGATTTCTCGGCCGACATCTTCCTCGACAAGGGCGGCCTGAGCGTCCATCTCGAGGACCTTTTCTCGGGCAGCTTCGACAATCCGCCGACGAGCCTGTCCGGGCTGCTCGCGGCGGTCGTCCAGTTCCTGATGAACAACGAGTTCACGAACGTCGGCATCTTCCGCATCGATCTCAACGTCCGGGCCCTCGAGGAGAGCCGGCAGGCCGTCCTCGAAAAGGTCCTCCTCGACAAGTACGAGGTCATGCCGGGCGAGCCCATCCAGCTCAAGGCCTTCTACCGGACCCAGAATGAGCAGAGCCTCGTCGAAGAGGTGACGGTGGCCGCGCCCGCCCTGCCGGCCGGCAGCGAGTTCCAGATCCTGGTCGGCGACGCGGCTTCCATGCAGCAGGTCGAGCGGGCCCAATACCGGGTCCGGGGCTTCGTGCCCCGCAACCTCGAGATGCTCGTTCGCCTGCTCAGCAACCTGCGCAAGAACGACCGGATCTATTTCCGGATCATGGCCCCCAAGCCCGGGCTCTTCCTGAAAGGGGAGGAGCTGCCCAACCTGCCGCCGACCGTCAAGTCGATGTTCGCGTCGGAGCGGGCCTCAGCCGCGGGGCCGACGGAGCTCACCCGTTCGACCCTGAGCGAGTATCAGCTTCCCATCCCGTACGTCTTCCGGGGCGGGGCCTCCATCCCCGTCCGCATCCGCGATTAGGAGCCCTCCGCATGCGAAAGACCGCCCTGTTCACCCTCCTCGCTCTTCTCGCCGTGGCCGCGTCCCTTCAGGCCGTTGTACCGCAGAAGTGGGAGCTGCGCACGCGCGAGGATTACCTGCGGGGCAAGTTTGACGGCGTTTCGGTGTCTACCGACGGCGCGCTCGCCCTGGCCCCGAAGGAACAGAAGATCGCCGCGCCGCAGGAGGAGTTCTATCTCTCGGTCCTCGTGACCGAGGACGGAACGACGTTCCTCGGCACGGGGCACGGGGGAAAGGTCTACCGGATCGACAAGGACGGCAAGGCCGAGCTTTGGTTCCAGGCCCCGGAGATGGACGTCACCGCCCTGGCCCGGGACCGCAAGGGCGTGCTCTATGCGGCGACCTCCCCGAACGGCAAGATCTACAAGATCGGGGAAAAAGGCAAAGCGGAGGAGTTCTTCAATCCCGCCGAGAAGTACATCTGGGACCTGCTCTTCCTCGATGCGGGCGAGCTCTGGGCGGCCGTCGGCGAGAGCGGCGGCATCTACCGGATCTCGCCGCTCGGCGAGGGGCGGATGTTCTTCCGGGCGCCCGAGAACCACATCCTCCGCCTGGAGCGGGCCGGACGCGGCGACATCATCGCCGGCAGCGGCGGCAACGGTGTCGTCTACCGGATCACGCCGGAGGGGCGCCCCTCGGTCCTCTTCGAAACGCCTTATGAGGAGGTCCGGTCGCTGGCCGTCGACCCGGCGGGGCAGATCTACGCCGCGGCCTCCGGGACGCCGTCTCGGCCGCGCAAGGACGAGGGCGCGGCGGAGTCCCCCGTCCGGCTGGACGCCGAGGTCGTCATGACCGTCAGCGCCTCGGCCCCGGCCGCGCCATCCGCGGCTCCGGGACCGGCGTCGGCGGCGGGGGCCGGCGGCAAGGACGGCGGCGCCCTGTACCGGATCTACGCCGACGGGCTGGCCAAGCAGCTCTGGAGCTCCGACGACGAAATGATCTACTCGGTGCTCTGGCGGCCCGAGGATAACAAGGTCCTTTTCGGCACGGGCGGCAAGGGCCGGATCTACTCGGTCGACCGCGAGGAGCGGGTGGCCCTCCTCCTTCAGCAGAGCTCGGAGCAGGTCTACGAGCTCGCGCCCCTCGACTCCAAGATCTACGTCCTTTCGAACAACCCCTGCTACTTCGGGCTCCTGCTCCCCGAGCAGCGGTTCAGCGGCGAATACACGAGCCCGGTCCTCGACGCGCGGACGCAGGCGGCCTGGGGCCGCATCGTTTGGGACGCCTCCGTTCCCGAGGGTGCGGCGGTCCAGCTCCAGACCCGGAGCGGCAACTCCGGCGAGCCGAACGCGACCTGGACGGATTGGTCGCCCTTCTACAGCAAGACCGAAGAGCCGGTCGTCAGCCCCAAGGCCCGCTTTCTCCAGTTCAAGGTCCTGCTGCGGACCCAGACCGGCAAGGCCTCGCCCGTGTTCAACCGCCTGACGGCGTTCTACCTGCAGTCGAACATCGCCCCGTCGGTGACGCGCCTCGAGTTCCTGAAGCCGAACGAGGTCCTGTTCAAGATGCCGGAGAACGAAGACGTCATCGTCGGCCTCGGGCGGAACGTGGCCGATCCGCCGGCCAAGAAGGATGACCTGAGGATGAGCATAGCCCCGCGGAAGGGCGAGCGCAAAGGCTTCCAGACGATCACCTGGGACGCCGCCGACGAGAACGGCGACACGCTGCGGTATGCGCTGGCCATTCGGAAGGAGGGCGAGACGGAGTGGCGGCCTCTCGAAGACGATTGGACCGAGACGGTCTACGCCTTCGATACGGCCTCATACCCCGACGGGACCTACTTCATCAAGCTGACGGCGTCCGATTCCCCCTCGAACCCGCTCGGGCTCGAGCTCAGGGCCGACAAGGTCAGCCCGCCCGTCGTCATCGACAACTCCCTGCCGGTCATCAAGGGCTTCACCGCGGTCCGCAACGGCGCCTCGCTCGAGATCGCCTTCCAGGCCGAGGACGCCTACTCGTACATCGAGGAAGCCAAGGTGCTCGTCCGGCCCGGGGAATGGCGGATCATCTTCCCGGTCGACGGCATCGCCGACTCGCGGAGCGAATCGTTCAAGGCGTCCCTGAAGCTCCCCGCCGGGGCGGAGAACCAGGTCACGGTGAGGGTCCGGGACAGCTACGGGAACGTCGGGGTCTTCCGGCAGAATTTCTAAGCGCGGCTGAGATATTTGTCGTCTTCCGTGTCGATGCGGATGACGTCGCCTTCCTTGATGAACTCCGGCACCTGGACGGTCGCGCCCGTCTCGATCACGGCCGGCTTGTAAAGCGCGGTCTTGGTCGCGCCCTGGAGCCGGGGCTCGGTCGTCGTGACCTTGAATTCCATGGTCCGCGGCAGGTTGACGCCGACGGGCTTGCCCTCGAACATCTCGACCTCGATGACCGTGTTCGGCTTGAGGTACTTGACCGCGTCGCCGATGGCCTCGGACCTGAGCGTGAGCTGTTCGTAGTTCTCGAGGTTCATGAAGATGTAGTCGCCGTCCTGCTCGTAGAGGTATTCCATCTCGAGCTCATCGAGGCGGGCCTGCTCGAGGCGCTCCTCGGAGCGGAAGCGGTGTTCGGTCTGGGAGCCGATCTGGATGTTGCGAAGCTTCGTCTGGACCATGGCCTTCCACCGACCCGGAGTGATGAGCTGCATCTCCATCACCCGCCAGAGGGTGCCGTCCATGATGATGATCATGCCTTTGCGGATCTGGGTCGCGTCGATCATGAGTTCCTCCGAAGGATCAGGGCGCCGGAGCGTCCGTCAAGCGCTCTATTTTAGCACACTCGCCCAAAGACTTCATGGCCGAGCTCGGCTTGGATCGGCTCGGAGGACGGCCTCGCCCTCATGGGGAAATTTTGAAGACGCCGCGACGTGCTCCGGCCTCGGCGTCAAAACAACTCGCTCGGCTTGCGCTAAGCCTCGCTCAAACACGTTTTGACGGTTTCCAGGGAAACTCCCCTTGTCCGGACCGCGTCCCTGCTAAAATTTCCCAAATCGGGCTCCGGCCGTCCCCCTCGCCTTTTAATTCGGCCTCGCCATCACCTTGGCGGTAATATTATGGGCAGAGGGCCGTTTTCTGTAACTTCCGTGCTGCACAACGGAGACTTGCCCAAGTGCGGGTTGCTTTCGGACGCCGAATCTTCTATATAGAGGCTCGAAGGAATGTGCATGAAATATGTGAGCGTCGTGATGGCCTTGATCGTCGCGGTGACGGTCGTTCCGGCATGCCAGAAGAACGCGGCGGAGGGGACGATGGCCGACCTGGTGCTGGTTAATGGCAAGGTGTGGACCGGGAGCGCGGCGAAGCCGTGGGCCGAGGCCGTGGCCGCCCAAGGCGGGCGGATCATCGCCGTGGGGACGACGGCCGAGCTGCGGGCCCTGGCCGGCCCCGGGACCAAGCTCGTGGACCTGGGCGGGTCGCTCGTGCTGCCGGGCTTCATCGACAGCCATACCCATTTCCTGGCCGGCGGCTTCGCCCTGAAGAGCCTCCAGCTGCGGGACGCCGCGAGCCGCCAGGAGTTCGTGGCCCGCATCGCCGCCAAGGCCAGGGAGCTCGGCCCCGGCCGCTGGATCCAGAACGGCGACTGGGACCACCAGCAGTTCATCCCCGTCGAGCTGCCGCGCAAGGATTGGATCGACGCCGTGACGCCCGACAACCCCGTCTGCGTCAACCGCTTCGACGGCCACATGATCCTGGCTAACAGCCTGGCCCTCAAGCTGGCCGGGGTCACCAAGGACACGCCCGTTCCGCCCGGCGGCGAGATCGAGAAG
>CAZIQR010000073.1:11654-13020 GCA_964541055.1 uncultured Eubacteriales bacterium | reverse complement strand
TCGACGGCGAACGCGGCGTCGCCCCGCTGCCAGCTGCGGGGCGCCCAGCCTTTGGGATCGACTCCGGACATGTCCTCGAACGAGCCGTTGGCAATGAATTGGGTCACGCCCGCGAGCTCGTCCCCGGCCTGGGGTCCGCGCGTCTTGCAGGCGGTCCCAGTGAGGGCGGCGAAGATTAGGCCGCAGGTGGCGAGGACGGTCAGCGGAGCGGGCCAAAGGGATCTGGGTCGGGATCTCATCGTTCCTCCTTCCGATCGGACATGGCTGGAGCGCCTGTCGTGACGCGGGAGGAATGTAACTCGGGCCCGCGCGCCTGTCAACGCGGCATCTTGCGCCTTGACAGGACGCCCCTCTTCGGGTAACCCTAGCGTCGGGGAATTCGAACAAATGCCGAAGCGCGTTGAGAGGCTGCTTTTCTTCGACTGCGAGACGACCGGCCTGCCGCGCACCCGCTTCTTCTCATTGGAGACCGCGGACGATTGGCCGCATCTCGTCCAGCTTGCGTGGGCCCGCTACGACACCAACGGCCGGAGCGAGGCGGCCCGCTGTCATATCGTCCGGCCGGAGGGGTTCCGCATCCCCGCCGACGCCACGGCCATCCACGGCATCAGCCACGCCCACGCCACCCGGGTGGGGCGCGATCTCGGCGAGGTCCTCGACGAGTTCCTCGAGGCGGCGGCGAGCCCGGGGACGACGCTCGTCGCCCATAACCTCAGCTACGACACGGGCGTTATCGGGGCCGAGCTCGTCCGGACGCGAAAGCCGATGGGTTTCCTCGAGATGCCTGGGATCTGCACGATGAAGGGCACGACGGAACTGTGTCAGATCTCAAGGCCCGGGGGCTACGGCTATAAATGGCCGACCCTCGAGGAGCTTCACCGCTACTGTTTCGGGCATTCTTACGACGGCGCCCATGACGCGGCCAGAGATCTCGAAGCCTGCGCCCGATCATTTTTCAAGCTCCTGGAAGCCGGCCATTTCCAGCTGGATGGCTGGGTCAATTGACCTGATTTGGGGTTTAGTGGGGTGGGGTTTAATCGGGTCGGACCTCAGAGGTCCGGCCCTATCAGAGCTTGCCCGGCGGAAGCGAGAAAAGAGCGTCTTCGGGACTCTTGCTGCCCAGTTCCTCGCGGATGACGCGGCGCAGCAGCTCCTCAAGGCCCTCGCCACCCTGGCGGATATAGGCCTGAAGGGCGGAGTTGATCAGCGTCTGGTAGCTACCGCCCTCCTTGGCCCCAGCGCGTTCCCGGAACCACTCTAGGATCTCGTTGTCCAAACGGATCGTGATACGAGTTTTTCCCGGTCGCGCCGCCCCAAGACCGCCCTTATTGAGACCGGTCCCATACCTGGCTGAGCTCTGTGTCAT
>CAZIQR010000073.1:0-11554 GCA_964541055.1 uncultured Eubacteriales bacterium | reverse complement strand
CTGGGGTCAGACCCTACTTCACCACCCATTCGTGCACGCCGGCGGCCCAGTCGTCCTGGAGCTTGACCTCGAGGCGCAACGCCTTGGCGTGCACCGGGGCGAACTTGACCGTGTTCCAGGCGTCCTTTTTGATCCCGTACTTGCCCGCCGCCTTGACCGGAAGCCATTCGTCGCCGGCCCTGTAAAGGATCCGCCACGACGCGGGCACACGGCATCCGCCGCCGCCCGTGTCGTCGAACCAGTAGACCGACGACTCCGACACGCGCACCGGCGTCTCGAAAGCGTAATCGATCCACTCCGAGGTCCCCTTCTTCGGCCACCAGTGCATGTAGCCGGCCGCGTCGTCCGAGCTCTCCGGCTCGAAGCCGTCGTTGACGTGCTTCGGGTTCACCGCCCCCTCCGACGCCGTGACCGCCGCCTTCGCCGCGAGGCCCGGCTCCCTTTCGATCCTGGCCTTGCCGGCCTCCCGCGCGATCCAGACCTCCATCTCGCCCCGGCCGCGGTTGGCCCAGGCATAATACGGGATCAGCGTGATGGGTTTCTTCCCGCTCTCGACCTTGCCGCCCTTCTCGCGGACCGCCTCGGCCTCGCCCTTGATGACGACGACCCCGTTGAGGAGATCGGGCCTCATCTCGGCCGTGAGAGCCGCCCCGTCCGGCAGGACGAAGTTCGAGACCTTTCCGTCATTGTCGGTCCACTCGGCGCAATAGACGAGCGGCCCGCGCTCGATCGCGACCAACCCCCGGTCGGCCTCGACGGCCTCATGGGCCACGACCCGCCGCACTGGCATGGGCATGCTCAGCTCGACGACGTCGCCCGCCTTCCACGTCCTCTTGATCAACGCGTAGCCCTTGTCCAGTCGTCCGTGCGGGATCTTGACCTCCTCGCCGTTGACCTTGAGCGTGACCCGCCCCCCGTAGGGCGGATCCAAATAGGTGTAGAGGTCCGTGGGCACCGGCTGGTTGTACGCCCAGCCTGGAATGCGCAACGCCAGCGTGAACTCGGCTTCCCTCGCCGGCTTGACCTCGATCTTGACCTCGAATTCCCAAGGATACTTCGTCGTCTGCACGAGCTCGAGGTCCGTGCCCGCCACCTTCATCTTCCCCGTCCCCTGGGCGTACAGGTTGACATAGACCTCGTCCTTCGAGGCCGCGTAGAAATATCCCGGCACCGACGTCAGGATCCGCGCGACGTTCGGCGGACAGCAGGCGCAGCTGAACCACGGCACCCGCTCGTGCTGCCCGAACGAGGCCAGCGGGTTGGGATAGAAGAAGCGGTCGCCCGAAAGCGAGATCCCCGACAGCACGCCATTATAGAGGATGCGCTCCATGACGTCGGCGTATTTCGCGTCGAGCTCGAGCCGCAGCATCCGAGAGTTCCAGAGGAACGTGGCGATGTTGGCGCACGTTTCGGCGTAGGCGCTGAGGTTCGGCAGCCGGCAGGGCGGTCCGTATCCCTCCCAGCCGCCCGCCGCGCCGATGCCGCCCGTGATGTAGAGCTTCGTCCCGGCCATGTCGGCCCAGATCTTGTCGAGGGCCGCGACGTATGCGGCATCACCGGTCAGCGCCGCGACATCCGCCGCTCCCGCATACAGATACCCGGCCCGCACGGCGTGCCCGACCGCCTCCGTCTGCTCGACGAAGGGCTTGTGGTCCTGGGCGTATTCGCCGTAGAGGAGCTCGGTCTTGCCCTCGTTCTCATAGGGGATGCGGCCCTCGGTCTTGCCCCGGGCGTCGATGAAGAACTTGGCCAGGTCGAGGTATTTGCGCGTCCCCGTCGTCCGGTAGAGCTTGACCAGGCCGATCTCGATCTCCTCGTGGCCCGGCGGGTTCGTCCGCTTCCCCGGCCCGAACTCCTTGGCGACCAGGTTCGCGCTCTTGACCGCCACGCTCAGCAGGTTCTTCTTGCCCGTGGCCTGATAGTGCGCCGTAGCCGCCTCGTACAGATGACCCAGATCATAGAGCTCGTGGCTCATGTAGAGGTGCGACCACCTCTCCTTTCCGAGCCACGGCTGCGGCGGCGGGCCGCCGATCGTCCGGGCCGCGTAGAGATAGCCGTCCGGCTCCTGGGCCGCCGCGATCTTGGCGATGAGCCCGTCGAGGTATTTGTCGAGCTCGGGATCGGCGTGGGTCGCCAGCGCATAGGAGGCCGCCTCGATCGTCTTGTAGACGTCGGAATCGTCGAAGGGGAAGCGGCTGCAGTATTTGCCGTCCGTCGCGCCGTCGAGGGCGGCCTTGGCCAGCTCGAAATTCTTGACCCGGCCGGTTTGCTCGGCTTCCTTGAAGATATGCGGGATGGTCACGGACCGGTTCGTGTCCAGGCGCGGCGCCCAGAACGAATCCGTGAGGTGAACGTCCGTGAACGGTACCGGCGCCGCCGGATAATCGGCCTTGGGCGCCTGCGTGCAAGACAGAGCGAACAGGGCCGAAATGGCCAGAAACGAGACGATCGCCGCGCGAGCTCTCATCATCGACCTCCTCTGAACAGCAAAACGGACATCTCGCCCGGAATGGGGGACATGACGCCTCTTCCCTATCTTATCTCGAACGCACATCTTATCACTTTTCAGCCCTTTTTCCCTGCCGGACGTTCCTCGGGGACCGCAAAAACGGGGAATCGCGTCAAGGCTCCTGGGGGATCGATCGCCCGCCTTGACACACCCGGCCCAAATCCATATTTTATCTGTGCCGATCAGCAACTTGGTCTTCCAAGATCATCTTTCAAAGGAGGGATCATGCGAAGGACTCTCAGCCTGACGGCTCTGCCCCTTCTCGTCCTGGCCGCCGCGGCCGTGGTGCTCA
This sequence comes from uncultured Eubacteriales bacterium, assembly GCA_964541055.1. Classification (GTDB taxonomy): domain Bacteria; phylum Acidobacteriota; class Aminicenantia; order Aminicenantales; family Saccharicenantaceae; genus RBG-16-66-30. The sequence goes on along the minus strand of CAZIQR010000073.1, from coordinate 8,753 downwards.
TCGGGGGGCAGGCCGAACAGAAGGCGCCTCCGATCACCCAGATCAACGCCCAGGTGCTCGGCCCGCAGCCGCTCGGGCCGCTGCCGCCCGTCATCCACCCGCCCGGCAACCCGCCCTCGTCGGCCAAGATCCAGCTGGGCAAGGAGCTCTATTTCGACCCCCGGCTCTCGGCCGACGGCACGGTCAGCTGCGCGACCTGCCACGACCCGGCCCTGGGCTGGTCGGACAAGGGGCCGACGAGCGAGGGCATCCACGGCCAGCTCGGCGGCCGCCGCGCCCCGCCGGTCTCCAACGCCGCCTACAGCCCGCTCCAGTTCTGGGACGGCCGTTCGCCTTCCCTCGAGGACCAGGCCAAGGGCCCCATCCAGAACCCCATCGAGATGGGCAACACGCACGAGGCCATGATCCAGACCGTCTCGACGATCTCGGCCTACGAGGCAGAGTTCAAGGCCGTCTTCGGGACGGGCCCGATCACCGTCGACCAGGTGGCCGACGCTATCGCCTGTTTCGAGCGAACCGTCGTCACGACCGACTCGCGCTTCGACCGCTACGCCCGCGGCGACCACAAGGCCCTGACCCCGCTCGAGAAGGAGGGGCTCGAGATCTTCAACGGCAAGGGCCACTGCACGTCCTGCCACTGGGGCCCCTATTTCAGCGACGGCCGTTTCCACAACCTCGGCGTGCCGCCCAAGGACCCCAAGGCCCCCGATGTCGGGCGCTATGCCATCACCAAGGACCCGCTCGACATGGGCGCCTTTAAGACGCCCACCGTCCGTGACGCGTCCAAGCGCGCGCCTTACCTCCATGACGGCTCGGAGAAGACGCTCGAGTCGCTGGTCGATTTCTACGACCGCGGCGGCGGCAAGGACCCGAACCTCGATCCCCTGATGGTCCCGCTGGGCCTGACCAGGCACGAGAAGGCGGCCCTGGTGGCCTTCATCAGATCGCTCGACAGCCTCAACCCCGAGGTCGCCAGCGTCAAGGCCCCGGCCCTGCGCGATCTGCCGCATTGAGGAGGACGCCATGAAAAAGACCTTGACGACCCTTTTCGCCGTTTCCGCCGCCCTCCTCGTCCTCGCGCAGGCCGCGCTGGCCATCCCGGCCTTCGCCCGCAAGCACGGCTTCAACTGCAACATGTGCCACGTCGCCTACCCCAAGCTCAACGATTGGGGCCAGCGCTTCCGGGACAACGGCTACCAGATCCCCGGCCAGCAGGGGCTGGAGAAGACGGTCTTCCAGACCGCCGCGCCCCTCGCCCTGCGCACCAACGCCGGCTACAGCCTCTATGGAAACTCCGATCAGACCGCCGGCGGCTTCCACCTCTACGGCCTGGACCTTCTGTCGGGCGGCGTCCTCAACAAGAACATCTCGTATCTCTTCATCTACACGCCGCGCATCGACGAGCCGGCCGCCGATTTCTCGGGGCCCGGCGCGGGCGACAATCCCTGGCAGCTGGCCGCCCTCGAATCGGCCGCGGTCGTCTTCAGCAACATCGTCCGCGACAAGCTCAATCTGCGCGTCGGCCGTTTCGAGCCCGACTTCCACCTGCTGAGCTCCAAGCGCAGCTATTACATCCTGCAGCCCTACGAGATCTACGACTTCGCCGGGACGCAGAGCAGCTTCGACTTCGGGGCGAACCAGCTGGGGCTCGAGGCCACCGGCCGCTTCAAGCCCGGCCTCCGCTATGCGCTCGGCTACATCAACGGCACGGGCGGCAACCCCGACAACAACAAGTTCAACGACGTCTACATGACGCTGTCCAAGGTCTTCGGCCCGGGCGAGGGCCAGTCGGCCGGCCAGCGCATCGGGGTTTTCGGCTACGTGGGCTGGCAGCCGACCTCGACGGGCGGGTCCATCATCTCGCCGCTCGGCGACCTCAACGGGATGGACAACCGCAGCTACTACCGGGTCGGCGGGGACATCAGTCTGAACTGGAAGACGTTCAACCTCGAGGGCCTGGCCTTCTACGGCTCCGACAACCAGGCTTTCAACACGGTCGACCCGACGCGCCGCTATGATTTCTGGGGCGGCGTCGCCGAGCTCGATTGGGCCGACGCCGCCGACAACCGGCTGGTCGCGTCCGTGAAGTACGATTGGGTCCGGCCGCCGAGCGACAACGGCGTCCACAAGGTCGACGCCTATTCGGCCCTGGCCCGCTATTATCTGGGCAGCTGGTCGGCGGTCAACGTGGCCCTCCACGCGGAGTTCACGCACCGCGAGTCGGGATCGGTCGTCCGGATCAAGGACAACCTGATCACGCTGCTCATTGATTTCGCGTTCTAGGTTTTAGCGGATCTCGACCGGCCGCGGGGAGCGTATTCTTAGGAGCGGACCAGCAGAAGGACGGCGGAGCGACTCGAAGCCGGACTTCTGCGAGATATCTTAAGAAAGTGCTTTGGCGGCTGGTCTTTGCTTATCGAATTTCTATTGGGACCGGCCCCACGGTCCACCCTTGCCGGCCGCGGATGACGGCCCGCTTGACGAGCTTCTGTCCGCCGGCCTCGAGGGTGATGACGTATTCGCCCGGATCGACAAGGCGCGGGCCGTAGCCAAAGCCGGTGGCGGCACCAGGGGCGGGCTTGCGGCCGGGCCGGTGCGGTCGCATGTCCCAGCTCACGGCGTTGATCCCCGCCTCGCCCTTCTCCTCGATCTCGGCCAGCGCCTCCCCGTCGAGCGTGGCCACGGTGATCTTGGCCTTGCCTTCGAGCTTCGCCTTGAGATAGTAGCTGACAACGATCTCGTTGGGCTCGTTGGGCGTCATGAGGTGGCTGTCGCCGAGGAGCTGATAGTTGCCGAGCGCATTGGTCATCCGCTCCGTCCGCGGCTCGATGTCGAAGAGATGGACGTCCTCGCCGAGGACGCCGGGCTTGATCTCCTGCAGCACCGAGATGTCGACGATGAAGAGGCCCCGCCCGTAGCTCCCGATGACGAGATCGTTCTCGCGCGGGTGAATGGCCAGGTCCGTGATCTTGACCGACGGAATGCCGGCCTTGAACGGCAGCCACTTCGCCCCGCCATCAACGGTGACGTAGACGCCCCACTCGGTCCCGACAAAGAGCAGGTCCGGGTTCTTGCGGTCCTGGATGACGACGTTCGCCGGATGGCCGGCCGGAAGGTCGCCGGCGATCGAGGTCCAGGTCTCGCCGAAGTCGGTCGTCTTGTGGATCGAGACGCGGTAGTCGTCGAGGCGCCAGCCGGTCTTGGTGACGAAACACGTGCCTGCGGCGTGAGGCGACGGGCAGACTCTCGTCACCCAGAAGTTGGCCGGCCCGCCGGCCGCAGCCAGCTTGGCGGTACGGTCGAGCCAGGTCGCGCCGCCGTCCTTGGTGACCTGGACTTTCCCGTCGTCCGAACCGGTCCAGATGACGCCAGGCGCGACCGCCGACTCGGCCAGCGTCGTCAGCGTGCAGTAGGTGATGTTGCCTTCGCCGTGCTGCTTGGCGTCCTCGTTCGTCGTCAGGTCGGGACTGATCTCCTGCCAATGGTCGCCGCGGTCGAGCGAGCGGAAGACGACCTGGGCGCCGGTGTAGACGATGGCCGGGTTGTACGGCGAGAGGGCGACCGGGGGCGTCCAGTTGAAGCGCAGGCGCGGCTGCCCGGCCGGGCGGCGGGGCGTGATCGACGTCTGGACGCTCGTCTTCTGGTCGAAGCGCCACATCGTACCCATCTCGCGGTTGTTGTAGACCCAGCGCGAGTCGGTCGGGTCAACGCAGTTGTACATGCCGTCGCCCTCGCCGACCGTGACCCAGTCGGCAAGGGTGATATCGCCGGCCCAGCCGTTCGACGGCCCCTTCCACGAGTCGTGGTCCTGGAGCCCGCCGTAGATGTTGTAGGGGTCCTCCATGTCGAGGCCGATGGCGTAGAACTCGCCGAGGGGGATGTTGTAGGCGTGGACGCTCGTCGCGCCGCGGTCGTACGAGATGTTGACGCCGCCGTCTGAACCGAAGATGAGGCGGTTCGGGTCGAGCGGATCGACCCACATGGTGCGCCAATCGCCGAAGGCCCGCGGCATGACGCCGTTCGACGGCCAGCTGACGCCCCTCCAGCTCTTCCCGCCGTCGTTCGTCGAGAACAGGGACTGGCCCGTGATGTAGACGGTCAGCGGGTCGTCCGGATCGACGCGCAGCTGGTTGAAGGAGTAGGGCGCCTTGTCGAGGGCGGCCTCGTAGCCGGCGTTGACCTTGCACCAGGTCTGGCCGGCGTCGTCGCTGCGGTAGACCTCGTTGCCGAGCGTCCGCGGTGCGGGCTCGCCGCCGCGGCGCTTGTCCTGCTCGGCCTCCTGGGCCGTCGGGGCGCGGCGGTTGCCGTTCTCGACCACGGCATAGAGGATGTCGGGGTTCTTGCGGAAATAGTCGATCCCGATGCGGCCGATGCGGCCGGTGGGGAGGCCGCCCGCGAGCCGGGTCCAGGCCGCGCCGCCGTCCGTCGTCTTGTAGATCGCGCTCTCCGGGCCGCCGAGCTCGTAGTGCCAGGGCAGGCGGACCTTGTCGTACATGACCGCATAGAGGGTGTCCGGCGCGGACTCGACCAGAGCGAGGTCGACGGCTCCGATCTTGTCGTTGACGTAAAGGACTTTCTTCCAGGTCTTGCCGCCGTCAACCGTCTTGAAGACGCCTCGCTCGGCGTTCGGCGAAAAGAGATGGCCCATGGCCGCGACATAGACGATGTCCGGGTCCTTGGGGTGGATGACGACGCGGGCGATGTGATGAGAATCCGGGAGACCCATGTTCGTCCAGGTCTTGCCGGCGTCGAGGGACTTCCAGACCCCGTCCCCGGAATTCGACGAGCGGGCGCAGTAGGCCTCGCCCGTGCCGGCCCAGACGACGTTCGGGTCCGACGGGGCCACGGCGACGTCGCCGATCGAGAGCTTCGGCTGGGCATCGAAGACGGGCTCGAAGGTCGTGCCGTTGTTGACGGTCTTCCAGACACCGCCGTTCCGCGAGCCGACGTAGAGGGTATAGAGGTGGTCGCGCCCGGGGCCGGCCGGGACGGCGAACGACGTCACCCACGACCCGGCGCGGTAGGGACCGAGGGCCCGCGACGAGAAGCCCTTGAGCAGGTCCTCGGTGATTTGGACCGGGCTGGGTGCGGCAACGGCTTGGACCGGCTGGGCCTGTTGGACCTGTTGCGCCGGCTTGGGCTTCTGTCCCGGCTGAGCCTGGCCGCCCTCCGGCGTCCGGGCAGATCCAACGACTGCCAGCAGGGCCATGGCGGTCAAACAAGCGGCGGATCTCATCGATCTTGGGCTTCTCATCGGGGCCTCCTCGGCGGGAATATCCATGCGGCAGGCTGATTATATTCAAAGACGATGGGGCCTGAAAGGGCTATTCCGACAATGCCGGAAACACCCCCCAGGGAGTTTTGCGTGGACGTTAACGCAAAAAGGTTGCCCTCGGGCCGTCCCTGAGTATAATAGGGACTGACGGCAATCGGGCGTTCGCGCCCCCGCGGAGGTTTCATGGTCACGAAAACCGCCAAGTACGCCCTCGGACTCGACTTCGGCACCAATTCCGTGAGGGCCCTTATCGTCGATATCGCCGACGGCAACGAGGTCGGGACCTCGATCTTCAATTACCCGAGCGGCACGGCCGGCATCCTCCTCGACCTCAAGGACGCCAACCTGGCCCGCCAGAACCCGGCCGACTGGATCCTCGGCATCGAGGTCGCCGTGCCCGAGGCCCTGACCGAGGCCAAGAAGGCGGTCAAGGGCTTCGACCCCGTCCACGTCGTCGGCATCGGCGTCGACACGACCGGCTCGACGCCCCTCCCCGTCGACCGGGCCGGCACGGCCCTCGCCCTCTACAAGGAATTCAAGAAGAACCTCAACGCCCAGGCCTGGCTCTGGAAGGACCACACCGGGCACGCTGAGGCCGCCGAGATCACCGCCCTGGCCGCGGCCGAGCACCCGGAATACCTGGCCAAGTGCGGCGGCACCTACTCTTCCGAGTGGTTCTGGAGCAAGATCCTCCACTGCCTGCGGACCGACCCCAAGGTCGCCGAGGCCGCCGACTCCTGGGTCGAGTGCGCCGACTACATTCCCGGCCTGCTCACCGGCATCGCCGACCCGCTGAAGATGAAGCGCAGCCGCTGCGCCGCCGGCCATAAAGCCATGTTCAACGCCAAGTGGGGCGGCCTCCCGGCCAAGGCCTTCCTGGCCAAGCTCGACCCGCGGCTGGGCGAGCTCCGTGACCGCCTTTACGATAAGACCTACACCTCCGACGTCGCCGCCGGCGGCCTGACCAAGGACTGGGCTAAGAAGCTCGGCCTGCGTCCCGGCATTGCCGTCGCCGTCGGCTCCTTCGACGCCCATCTCGGCGGCGTCGGCTCCGGCGTCGAGACGGGCCGCTTCGTCAAGATCATCGGCACCAGCACCTGCGACATCTGCGTCTGGCCCGCGTCCAAGAAGCTGTCCGACGTTCCCGGACTTTGCGGCATCGTCGACGGCTCGGTCCTGCCGGGCTATCTCGGGCTCGAAGCAGGGCAGTCCGCCGTGGGCGACATCTTCAACTGGTTCGTCAACGTTATCGAGCCGGGCGGCCCCAAGAAAGGTTCGCACGCCGTCCTGACCCGCAAGGCCGCCGCCCTCAAGCCCGGCGAGTCGGGCCTGCTCGCCCTCGATTGGCTCAACGGCAACCGCACCGTCCTCGTCGACCAGCGCCTGACCGGCCTCCTCCTTGGCCTGACCCTCCACTCCAAGCCCGAGGAGATCTACCGGGCCCTCATCGAGGCCACGGCCTTCGGCGCCCTGACCATCATCCGGCGCTTCGGCGAATTCGGCGTCAAGATCAACGACGTCGTCAACTGCGGCGGCATCGCCGAGAAGAACCCGCTCGTCATGCAGATCTACGCCGACGTCACCGGCCTGGAGATGAAGATCGCCCGTTCGGGCCAGACCTGCGCCCTCGGCGCGGCCATGGCCGGGGCCGTGGCCGCCGGCCCGAAGGGCAACGGCCACGCGACCTTCGCCGAGGCCCAGGCCGCCATGGGCGGGGTCAAGCGCACCGTCTTCAAGCCCAACGCCGCCCGCCACAAGGTCTACCTCGAGCTCTATGACCTTTACAGGGAGCTCCACAACGCCTTCGGCACGAAGAGCTGGAGCGGCAGCCTCTTCAACGTCATGAAGGACCTTCTCGCGATCAAGGACCGGCAAAGGGGGTAGGCCCATGCTCGCCGAGCTCAAGGAATCCGTCTGGAAGGCCAACCTCGATCTGGCCAAGTCGGGGCTGATCATCCTGACGTTCGGCAACGTCAGCGGCATCGACCGCCGCCGCGGCATCCTGGCCATCAAGCCGAGCGGCGTGCCCTACGAGAATCTCAAGGCCGACGACATGGTCCTTGTCGACCTCGAGGGCGCGGTCGTCGAGGGCTGGCTCAGCCCGTCCTCGGACACGCCGACCCACATCGAGATCTACAAGGCCTTCGACCAGGTCGGCGGCGTGGCCCATGCCCACAGCACCTACGCCACGATGTTCGCCCAGGCCCGCCGCGAGATCCCCTGCTTCGGCACGACGCACGCCGACCAGTTCCACGGCCCCGTGCCCGTGACGCGGCTCCTGACCGAAGCGGAGGTCGCCGAGGCCTACGAACGGAACACGGGGCAGATCATCGTCGAGCGCTTTGCCGGGCTCGACCCCATGGAGGTCCCGGCGGCGCTCGTCGCCGGCCACGGGCCGTTCGCCTGGGGCCGGGGCCCCGCCGAAGCCGTCCAGACGGCCCTCATCCTCGAGCACACCGCCAAGATGGCGTTCGGCTCGATGGCCCTCGAGCCGAGACTCGGTCCGCTCGACGCCTATATCCAGGAAAAGCACTACAGCCGCAAACACGGGCCCGACGCCTATTACGGACAGAAGAAGGAGGACGACCATCATGATGACTAACATCCCCAAGATGCGGCTCGGCCTCGTCGCCGTCAGCCGCGACTGTTTCCCCATCGAGCTCTCGCGCAAACGCTCGCTAAGGGTCGCCGAGGAATGCCGGAAGATCGGCGTCCCGATCACCCGGATAACGACTGTCGTCGAGAACGAAGATGACGCCGTCGAGGCCCTGGCCGAGCTCGAGGCCAAGAAGGTCAATGCCCTGGTCCTTTATCTCGGGAATTTCGGCCCGGAAACGCCCACGACGCTCCTCGCCCAGAAATTCGACGGGCCGGTCATGGTCGCGGCGGCGGCCGAGGAATCGGGCCGGGACCTCGTCGACGGCCGCGGCGACGCCTACTGCGGCCTGCTCAACAATTCCTACAACATGGGCCTGCGCAAGCTCCGGCCGTACGTCCCCGAATATCCGGTCGGCATCCCCGAAGAGGTCGCGGCCATGATCGCCGGCTTCGTGCCGGTGGCCCGGATCGTGCTCGGCCTCAAGAAGCTCAAGATCTTCGGCTTCGGGCCGCGGCCGCAGGACTTCCTGGCCTGCAACGCGCCGATCAAGCCCCTCTACGACCTCGGCGTCGAGATCATGGAGAACAGCGAGCTCGATCTCTACGACATCTTTAAGAAGGCCGAGGGCGACCCGAAGGTCAAGGTTGTGGCCGCCGATATGGCCCGTGAGCTCGGCGCCGGGAACACCTACCCGGACATCCTCAACAAGCTGGCCCAGTTCGAGGTCGCCCTGCTCAAGTTCATGGACGCGAACCTCGGCGCTTCCGAGTTCGGCGTCTTCGCCGACAAGTGCTGGCCGGCCTTCGAGAGCTATTTCGGCTTCGTCCCCTGCTACGTCAACTCCCGGCTGGCCTCGCGCGGCATCCCGGTCGCCTGCGA
>CAZIQR010000072.1:0-13263 GCA_964541055.1 uncultured Eubacteriales bacterium | reverse complement strand
CCCACCTTTTTGGTTCCCATCATCAACCCCCCTTTTGCTGACAACAGCCCGCACTTCCCCTCCCCGGGAAGCTGGTATAAAAAATATCTCATAAAAAGCCCGGGGGGATTTCTCTGCGACGCAGGCTCCGTCCCGCCCGTGGTGCGCGCCGCGTTCCGGGCCGGTTTGGTTCGAGGGATCAGTCGGTGTAATAGCGGATCGTCTTGAGGACGGCCGCCTCGCAGACCTTGCAGAACGGCTTGGTGCCCTTGGTGAACATCAGGCAATCGAGCTGCGACCGATAGAGCCCCTTGGCCGCGTAGCCCGCGCCCTCAAAGACGCCGACCGTGTTCCAGAACTTGCTGGCCTTGAGGAAGGCGTCGACCTTATCCGCCGCCTCGCGCGAGAGCTTCTCGGACTCCTCTTCGGCCTTGGCGATGTCGGCCGCCGGGGCCCCTCCCCTCTTCATCTTGGCGATCGTCTCGTTCGTCTCGCGGCGGACCTTCTGGTAGGCGGTGTCCATGGCATCGAAGTCGGTTTTTTCCCAAGGCGTCGGCACGGCGACACCCGGCGTAAGGAGGGCTTTCCACTTCACGTTGGCGGGATCGAGGAGGGCGGTGATGTTCGGCTCGGCCGGCTCGACGCCCGCGGGATAGAACTCGTTGTAGGCGACATCGGAGGTGTAATACTCATCGGCCAGGCCCGCGAACGAGTGGCCGAACTCGTGGAGGAAGAGGTATTCGTACCACTGGTTGTCGGTGGTGAACGTGCAATAGAGATTGTAGATGCCGCCGCCGCCGTAGCGCTTATGGTTGACCATGATGTAGAGCGCGTCGTAGGGCGCGTGGGCGGCGATGTCGCGGAGGCTCTTGTTGTCCTCGGTGAGGAGGTAGCGCTCGGAGCCGAGGGCGTCGAACGAGGCGTTGAGCACGGTCGACTTGAACGAGCCGTGGCTGGGCTCGTCGCAGCCGCTCTCGGCCGAGGGCTTGAAGACGCCATAGATGTTGAAGCTCGTCCTGTGGGACGCGTAGGGCTCGAGCTTGAAAAAGACGCCGGTGAAGCGGGCCAGGTCGGCCTCGAACTTGGCCTCCTCGGCGGCCGTGTAGCCCTCGGCGATGATGGCCACGTCGACCTTGCGGCTCGGCTCGCCGGACTTGAGGGCCTCGACGACCTTGACGCCGGGGATGAGGGACTCGCGGATGACGGTCAGGGCCGCGGGATCGATCGTCTGGCTGAAGACCGTCCTGGACACGTTCTGCCGGTCCCGGGCCTCGACCGTGAAGCGGACCGGCTTTTTCGGGTAGGGCAGCAGGGCCGACTCGTGATAGGTCCGGGGGACGCCCTTGACGCCGGCGTCGGAAGTCTTGTATTCGCCGAAATAGCTGTCGAAGCCCTTGCTGAAGATGACGGTTCCGGTCGCGTCGTCGTAGACCTTGACCTCGTAGCGGCCGAGGTGGAAGGGATCCAGGAGATGCGTGCGGCTGCCGGCCCAGATCCCCTGGTCATAGACCTGGTCGACGGCGAAGCTCTCGGCGGCGGCGCTGCCGGTATGGAAATAATCGACGCGCAGGGTCTTGTCGAGGAACCACGTGTCGAAGGCCGGCCCTTTCTGGGCGCTGGCGCAGCCAGCGATCGCGGCGGCCAGGACGGCGATGGCGAGCAGGCGTTTCATGGGGGCCTCCCTCAGGCCGGACGGACGATCCGCCCGGCGGTTTCCTTGATGATCTTGAACGCGGCCGCGGCGGTGATCGACGCGGGGTCGCGGCTCGGGTTGAGCTCGACGACGTCCAGGCCGACGATCCGGCCCTTGAGCGACTGGATGACCTGGAGGGCCTGGCGGGTCGTGAGGCCCCCGGGCTCGTGATGCGAGACGCCCGGGGCGAAGGCCGGGTCGAGGGCGTCGAGATCGAACGAGATGTAGACGGGGTTGGTGAAACGGAGATGGAGCGGCCCGTCGATGTCCTTCATCTCGATCATGCGCACGCCGGCCTTGAGGGCCTTGGCCCGGTGGCCGGCGGTGATGGCCCGGACGCCGACTTGGATGACGCTCGCCGCCAGGCCGTCCTCCAGGACGCGGGCGAAGGGGCAGGCGTGCGACAGCCGGTCGCCGTAGAGGTCCTCGTAGAGGTCCGGATGGGCGTCGAAATGGAGGACGTCGAGCGGCTTGAAGGTCCGGGCGAAGGCCTTGAGGACGGGATAGGTGATCGAGTGATCGCCGCCGAGCACGACGGGCGTCGCGCCCTTGGCCAGGATCGCGGCGACGCCTTTCTCGATCAGGGCGAAGGACTTGTCCATGTCGCCGGAGGTGTCGACGTCGCCGAGATCGACGAGCACGGTCTCGTCCTCGAGGTTGACGCCGAGCTCGGTATAACCGCAGTAGCACTTGCCGGTCGAGACGGACCGCACGGCGGCCGGCCCGCCGGCCGCGCCCCGGAGATAGCTCGACTTCTCGTCGAACGGCACGCCCAGGATGGCGATCTTGTAGTCGGGATGCTCGGCCAGCGGCTTCGCCGCCCCTCCGAAATCGGACATCGTCGGCCTCCTCAGACAGGGTGAATCTGATTATAGCGAAAATGGGGAGAAAAAAAGAGGGGGAGAAGGATCGCTCCTTCTCCCTTTTCACAACAACCTTGGCACCGCCTCTTGCGAGGCTGATCGCGCCGGATGGCTGCGACTGGGGGCAGAATCTCATGCGGACCCTCCGGGGTCAATCGCCGGGCGGGGTGAATGGCGCGATGAGAATGCCGGCTTTTTCTCCCCCCTGCGGGCTAGGCGCCACGGCGGCTTGCAGAGGCCGGGCCTCTAGGCTATAATCGCCGTTCCGAGATCGCCGGAGGCCCCATGGACAAGATCACCTCGGTCAAGACCCGCGAAGACGCCGTCCGCCTTCTTTCGGCCGCCCTGCGCCATGAGTGGGCGGTCAGCTTCGAATATGTCATCCACGCCTATTCGATGCCCAAGGGCCGCTTCCTCTACGAGGACCCGGTCCTGGGGCAGACGACCGACGCCCGCGGTCAAACGATCCAGATCGGCATCGACGAGATGTATCACGCCCTGCAATTGGCCGTCACCATGGCCCGGATGGGCGTCGACCCGGAGTTCGGGACCGACGAGGTCGTGCGCTTCCCCCGGATCATCGACAACCTGGTCGAGGACAAGAGTACCGAGGACATGGTCACCGACCTCTACCAGTCGGCCGCGGTCGAGCCGGGGACGTTCCCCGAGATCGAGAACATGATTTGGAACATCTCCTACGACGAAGTCCGGCATTCGGCCCAGTTCGAGGCCATGATCGCGGCCATCCGTTCCTCGGGCGGGGCCGAGGAGGAGTGCTTCCAAGCCCATCCGGAGAGGGAGAGCCGGGACGACCTGCGGCTCCTCCACGGCCTGTGCCGGCTCGAGAACGAGGCCATGCACCGCTACTTGAAGCATGTCGTCCTGTTCAACGAGCACCAGGACCTCAGCCAGCGCCTGTTCAAGAACTCGATCAACCACATGCGCCATTGGGACAAGCTCTCGGGGCTCCTCGTCAAGCTCGGCGACGTCGTGGCCATCGAGAACGCCGTGACCGACGCCGCGGGCGTCGAGCGCAGCCATCTGCCGATGCCCCTCTCCTACCCCGGAACAGGCCGCCTCTCCGCCCTGGAAACGTTCCCCGGCCTGGAGCGTCATCTCGCAGCTCAATATGAAGACGCCCTCAGGCTCGGCCTTCCCGACGAGGTCCGGGCCCAGCTCCGTCTCCACCTGGCCCTGACCCGGGAGCACGTCTTCACTCAGGACAAGCTCCTGCTGAACGCCCGGCGGATCCGGGGCCTCGCCTGACCCCTCTCGTTTGACAAAGGCCGGGTCTTCCTTAAAATAGAGGGGATGGCCGACGCGATCCGCATCGAGAACCTCCGGAAAACTTTCCGCCTCGGCTTCATCCCCCGTCCCCGCGAGATCCTCAAGGGCATCACCTTCTCCGTCCGCGCCGGGGAGACCTTCGGCTACCTCGGGCCGAACGGCGCCGGCAAGACGACGACGATCAAGTGCCTGCTCGGCTTCGTCCATCCGGACGCCGGCACGATCGAGATCCTGGGGCGGCCCCACACCTCGCCCCGCTCCCGGGAGCGCCTCGGCTTCCTGCCGGAGAACCCCTACTTCTACGATTACCTGACGGCGCGGGAATTCCTGGCCTTCACCGCCGACCTCTTCGGCCTCGGCCAGGAGGAAAAGACCGAGCGGATCGGCCGGCTCCTCAAGCTCGTCGGGCTCGAGCGGGCGGCGGACCTGGCGCTCCGGAAGTATTCCCGCGGCATGCTGCAGCGGGCCGGCTTGGCCCAGGCCCTGATCAACGACCCGCAGCTCGTCGTCCTCGACGAGCCGCTGGGCGGCATGGACCCTCTCGGCCGCAAGGAGATCCGGGACATCATCGTCCGCTTCAAGGACGAGGGCAAGACCGTCTTTCTCACCTCGCACATCCTCCAGGACATCGAGATGATCTGCGACCGCGTGGCCATCATCGTCGGCGGCCGCATCGTCAAGGAGGGCGGCCTGCGGGACCTCGTCTCCGAAAAGGTCCTGTTCACGGAGGTGACCGTCTCGGGCCTCCCGCCGCAGGCCTTCGCCGGGCTGGGCGAGAGCGTCTCGATCCAGGGCGACCGGGTCCTCCTCAAGGTCTACGACGAGTCCCTGGTCGAGGCCGTCGTCGCCCTCGTCCACGACCGCAAGGGCCGCCTGATCTCCCTCAGCCCGCGGACCGAGACCCTCGAGGACATCTTCGTCGACACGGTGACTCGCCAATGAGGATCGGAGCGATCGCCGGGATCACCTTCAAGGAGGCCAAGCGCGACCGCATCCTCTATCTCCTCTTCTTCTTCGCCGCGCTGGGCATCGGCGCCTCCCGGGTCCTGGCCATCCTGACCGTGGGCGACCGGATCAAGATCATCAAGGACGTCGGCCTGGCCTCGATCGCCATCTTCGGCGTCCTCATGGCCATCCTCATCGGCACCAACCTCGTGTACAAGGAGATCGACAAGAAGACGATCTACACCCTGCTCGCCAAGCCCCTGCACCGGGCCGAGTTCATCCTGGGCAAGTTCTGCGGCCTGGTCCTGACGCTCTTCGTCATGACCGCGGCCATGACCGTGATCTTCCTGGACATCGTCTTCGCCCACACGGGCGCGATCGAGGCCGGTCTCCTCGTCGCCGTCGCCTACATCTTCCTCGAGCTCGTCCTGATCACGGCGGTGGCCATCCTGTTCTCGTCGTTCTCGACGCCCATCCTGAGCTCGCTGTTCGCCCTGGCCTTCTACCTCATCGGCCATCTCTCCTGGGGCCTCGAGCTGATCATCCGGAAGATGGCGCCGGGCCCGGGCCGGACCCTCGTCCAGGTTCTTTATCGGGTCCTCCCCGATCTCGAGAACTTCAATTTCCGGACCGAGGTCGTGCACGGCCTGCCCATCCCGCCGGGGATCTATCTCACGTCCCTCGCCTACGGCGTCTGCTACACGGCGTTCATCCTGGTCCTGGCTGTGCTCATCTTCCGGCGCCGGGACTTTATCTGACATTCATGAAAACGCCCGCGGCGAACAAAGGCTCGGTCACGGTCCTCCTCGTCCTGGCCCTGGCCGGGGCCCTGGCCGGTCTCGTGACCTTCAAGGGCCTGACGGACCGGGTCGTCCGCAAAAAGGTCCCGGGCTCGTCCATCATCTACATCCCCTCGGGCAAGTTCCTGAAGTTCGCCGCCTTCGGTTTCCGGCCTCTGGCCGCCGACCTGATCTACCTCTGGGCCGTCCAGTATTTCTCGACGCCGACGATCGACGACCGCTTCCAGCACCTCGATCACATCTTCGCCATCATCAACGAGCTCGATCCCCGCTACCAGGACCCGTATGAGGTCGGGGCCCTGATCGCCGTCCAGGAGAAGCGCGACGTCCAGGCGGCCTTCGCCATCCTCGACCGCGGCGCGGCCAACAACCCGGATCAGTGGATCTACCCCTTCGAGGCCGGGCACGTCGCCCTCATGACCCTCAAGGATTACCCGCTCGCCGAGAAATACTTCACCCAGTGCATGAAGATCCCCGGCGCCCCGGATTTCGTCGAGCGGCTCCGGGCCAACGCCATCTTCAAGAAGGGCGACCTCAGGACCTCCTGGGAGACCTGGCTCGACATCTTCAAGCAGGCCCCCGACGAGCGGACGAAGAAGATCGCCTCGAACCATCTCTACAACGTCAAGGCGGCCATCGACCGGGCCGCCCTCGGGGACGCCGCGGCCAAGTACCGCGAGCGTTTCGGCCGCTTCCCGGCCAACCTCGAGGAGCTCGTCCGGACGGGCTTTCTCCGCGAGGTGCCCAAGGACCTCGACGGCAAGGACTATCTCTACGACCCGGGCACGGGCCTGGCCAAAACGGCGATCAGTCCATGGAAGCGCTGATCCTCGTCTTCATCGCCGCCGTCGGCCTCGTTTTCGGCAGCTTCTTCAACGTCGTCATCTACCGCCTGCCGCGCGGCCTGAACCTCTCGCGGCCGCCATCCTCCTGTCCGGGCTGCGGGGCGCGCATCAAGCCCTACGACAACATCCCCGTCCTGTCCTACCTCCTGCTCCGCGGCCGATGCCGGCGCTGCGGCCGGCCCATCTCGCCGGTCTATCCGGCGGTCGAGCTGCTCACCGCGGCGGGCTTCGTCCTCGTCTTCTTCAACGCCGGCCGGGCGGTCAATCGGTCGTTCATCGCCGGCTGCGTCTTCACCGGCGCTCTCATCGTGCTGGGCTTCATCGACGCCCATCACCAGATCCTGCCGGACGCCGTCACCCTGCCCGGGCTGGCGATGGCCCTCGCGTATTCCTTCTTCCGGTCCGACCTGACCTTCCGGAGCGCCCTGCTCGGCGCGGTCATCGGCGCGGGCTTCCTCCTCGTCGTCTACGGCGTCTACCTCGCCGTGCGCAAGAAAGAGGGATTGGGCATGGGCGACGTGACCATGATGCTCATGGTCGGCGCTTATCTCGGACCGGGCCGGACGCTTTTCGTCCTGATCCTGGCGTCATTCGCGGGGGCCCTGTTCGGGATCTACCTGATGGCCCGCAAAGGCAAAGACGCGCAATTCGCCCTGCCGTTCGGGACCTTTATCGCGCCGGCCGCCTTTGTCGCCCTTCTGTGGGGGCAGAAGTTCGTCGACTGGTACGTCAGCCGTCTCCCCTACTGACCGCGGCGGCCCATTCGGCCGGCGATCCGTATCGAAAAGACCCTCTTCGTCGACGCCGTGACCTTGTGCGCTTCCGCGACAGGCAGTCCGGGGACCCAGATGATGGCCTTGCCGGACAGGAAGACCGGCCGGCGGCCCCGCGCGGAGGCCGGAACGTCCTTGGCCCGCAGGATCTCCTTGAGCTTCTTCCGGCCGGGAGCGCCGATGGGCCTGTAGAGATCGCCGGGCCGGCGGGAGCGGACGGTGAGCGGAAAGACGAGGGTGCCGGCGTCGAGGTCCGCGCCGGTCCGATCGTCCTTGGCCAGGGGACGCCGCGACGTCCCGGGCATTCCGAGCGACCCGCGGAAGGCGAGGCCGGCCGCGGGGACGGCGAGCTCGCCGCGTCCGCTCCACCGCATCTCGAACGGCGGGACCCGCGGCGCTGACGTCTTGAGCCCGACGAGGCCCCCTTCCCGTCTCAGGGTCAGGCCCTTGCGGAGGGCGAACTCCTTGTTCTCTCCGAGGCCCAGCAGCGCCTCCACATCCTCGAAGGAGACATCGCGCAGGCTGCCCGAGACCTGGCGAAGGAACTCCCGGGCGACGCGCCGGGCCAGGGCGGGCAGGATGAGCGGCAATGTCTTCAGGTCCAGTGAAACCTCGCGCCCGCGGCGGCGGATGAACTCGTCGGCGAGCTCCCGGACAAAGCCCTGCAGGAGCTCCTCGTCCTCGCGCACCAATCCGGCCAGCCGGGCCAGGTGGGGGACGATCCGCGGCTCGTAGCGGGACCCGAGCTCGGGCAGGAGCTCGGCGCGGATGCGGTTCCGTAAAAAGCGACGGTCGCGGTTCGAGGCGTCCTCGCGGAAAGGGATGTCCCGGGCCGCGAGCCAGGCCCTCAGGTCCGGACCGGGGATGTCGAGAAGGGGCCTGACGACGGGGCAGGGCGGCCCCGCCGCGACCGGCGCGATGCCGGCCAGGCCGGCCAGCCCCGTGCCCCGCATCAGGCGCATCAGCACGGTCTCGGCCTGGTCGGTCATGGTGTGGCCGGTCGCGATCTTGGTCGCGCCAACGGCCCCCGCGGCCCGCCGCAGGAACCGGTAGCGCAGCTCGCGGCCGGCCTCTTCGAGGTTCCGCTTGTCCCGCGCCGCGGCCGCGCGCACGTCGGCCGAACCCGACGCCAGGGGCAGGGCCCAGCGGCGGGCGAGGTCACGGACGAAACGCTCGTCCCGGACGGCCTCCGGCCGGAGCCGGTGGTTGAAATGGGCCAGGCGAACCTCGAGCGGCATCTCCTCGCGGAGCTTCAGGAGAAGGGCGGCCAGGGCGACCGAGTCCGGCCCGCCCGATACGGCCGCGAGAACGCGGTCGCCGGGGACGATGAGACCGCCTTCGACCGCTCTCCTCCGGAAGGCGGCCCAGACGCGATCGCGGCTCTTGGGGGTGGTCATCCTCGGGCTCGGATCATGGGGGCGACAGCTTAGAAAAATGGCGGCGGAGGGATTTGAACCCCCGACACTGCGGATATGAGCCGCATGCTCTGACCAACTGAGCTACGCCGCCACGGGTGGAGAGATTTTAACGGATTCGACCCCCCGAGTCAACGCGTCGGTTATTGAAAAACCGGCGATTCGGTCTCTTTTCGGAACGAGAAACGGCCCTCGCGGAAGAGCTTGATGCAGGCATCGACGACGCGCGTGTCGTAACGGAATCCCCGGCCCTTGCGGATCTCCTCGAGGGCCTTGTCGAGGCCCAGGGCCGGCCGGTAGGGCCGGAGCGAGCACACCGCTTCGACGACATCGGCCACGGCCAGGATGCGGGCCTCGGGCAGGATCGCGTCGCCGACCAGGCCCTCCGGGTAGCCCGATCCGTCCAGGCGCTCGTGATGCTGCAGGATAATATGGGCCACGGGCCAGGGGAAGGCGATGTCCTTGAGGAGCTCGTAGCCGACCCGGGGATGTTCCTTGATCAGCTGGTATTCCGATTGCGAGAGACGGCCCGGCTTGATCATGATCTCGCCCGGGGCGGCGATTTTGCCGATGTCGTGGATGAGCCCCGCGAGCCGGAGGCTTTCGATCTTGTCCCAGGCCATATTCAGCTCCTGGGCGATGGTCGCGGCCAGGCTGGAGACCCTCTGCTGATGGCCGGCCATGTAGGGGTCCCTGAGCTCGAGGGTCATGGCCAGGGCCCTGAAGGTCCCATCGAGGGAGCGCTCGAGGCGATCGAGGCTGGAGTGGAGGAAGTCCTCGGAGCGGCGGGTCTCGAGGACCTTGTCGTGGAGCTCGCCGTTGGCCTTGGCCAGCTCCTCGGTCCGCTTGTCGACGAGGCGATCGATCTCGACGCGGGCCTGGCGCAGCTCGCGCTCGAGCCGGACGCGCTCCGCGGCGTCCTTCTCCGCCTGGGCGGCCCGATTGGCCGCGGCCTCCTCGAGCGACCGGTTGCGCCGCTCGAGGTCGTGGATGGACCTTTCCATCCCGTCGAGCATGCCGTTGAACGTCCGAGCCAGGACGCCGGCCTCGTCCCGGCCGTACACGCGGGCCCGCTGCCGCAGGTCGCCGCCGGCCAGGCGCTCGGCCGTCCGGGTCAGCTGGACGATGGGCCGGGCGGCCAGGCCGCTGACGACCATGACGCCGACGATGCCGATGACAAAGAAGATGACGCTCAGGGGGACGAAGGCCCCGGGCCGCCGGAACAGGAAATGGCTCAGGCCGATATAGGCGGCCATCATCGTCCCGAACAGAATGAGCATCCGGGTCCGGAGCTTGCGCGGCTTGAAGCTCTCGAACAGGCCGGGCCCGCCGCTGGGATAAAGCGCTTTGAATAAGTTGCGGCTCATTAGATGTCGGTTTCGTCGGAACGTCGGCACCAGATTATCGCAACGCTCAGGGGAGACCATACCCTTTGGGGGTGAATTTCAGGGTGGAGACATCACCCCCGGAGGGGGCAAGCGGTGAGGGCGGATCCGGGCCCCGTCACCAGCGCTTGGCCTTCTTCGGCTCCATGCGCCGCAGATCGAGGCCGCGCTCGACCGCGCCGATCCGGTAGAGGCAGATCTCGCGGAGCGACGACGGGTGGTGCAGGACTTCGGACAGCGATTGGGCGCCGACGGCCCAGACGCCGCCGCCGCGGACGACGACGACCTTGTAATCGTGGAGGGCCCGGATGAGGGCGGCGGGCGCGACGTCCGGCGGCAGGATGGGGATGACGAGATAGAGGAACGATCCCTCGGCGTCGATAGGGACGATGCGGTCCGCCGGCGCGCTTTCGCCAGGATAGGTGAAATAGGCCGAGGCCTCGGCCTCCGCGACATGACAGTGCATGACGGCCTGGAAATCGCTCGCCGCGTAGATGGCCTTGTGCAGCGCCGTCTCGGCGTCGTCGGACCCGGCCGGCGCCAGGGGGACGCTGAGCAGGGGGCCGCCGACGTCGCGCGGCATCGAGGCCTTGGGCGCATAAAGCATGGTCGCGACGCCGCGGACCGACATCGAGCCGGTGTGGAAGGGCGAGAGGCGGGACTCGAAGACGCGGTGGCCGGCCTTGACGAACTCCTTCAGGATCTCCTCTTCCTCGCGGAAATCGGAGCGGCCGTCGCCCTCGACGGCGTAGTCGGGAGGCGGCGCGGCGAAAGCCCGGGCCGGGTCGGCGGCGACGGCGGACCGGAGGGCCCCTAGATCGACACGGAGCTTCTCCAGGCCGCGCACGACGGCCCCGGCGTAGTTGCCGATGCACAGCCGGAAGAAGGCCTCGCGCAGGGTCCGGCCCTTGGCCATGGCCCCGTGGCCGAAGATGATGGTCAACGGGTGGCCGGCCAGCCGCTCGGGGATGATCCGGGCCAGCTCGGGCGAGCCGCTGGGCACGGCGAACCAATCGACCGGGATGGCCGCTCCGAGATGATGGCGCGCCAGCGGATCGACGGGCACGAAATCCGGCGGCCGGGCCGGCTTGGCCGCGTCGTCGAGCGTCGCCAGGATGAGGTCCTTGAGATGGGCGTGCATCGAGGCCCGGACGCCGGGCAGGCCGAGGATCCGGGCGTGGATGTCCGTCTCGGACGAGGCCTTGTAATAGCCGTAATCCGTCTCCGTGGCCGAGAGGAAGCAGATCTGGCTCGGCTCGAGGTCGCCCTTCTGGGAGCCCGTGGCCGTGATGACGATCTCGTCCTGGCCGAGCTCGTTCGTCCGGCGCAGGGCCATGTTGCCGCTGTGGCTGTCCTGCATGTCGGCGAGCAGGGAGGCCCGGCCGAGGGCCTGGAATTCGCGGAAGAGCTCTTCGCTGGCCTGCCACCGGGGTCTGCTCATGGCCGCCTCTCCTCGATCCCCAGGGCCCGGCGGAGCGCCGGCCCCGGGCGCCCGGCCTCGTCCCAGCCCCGGACCGCGTAGTAGTCGCGCTTCATGCGCTCCTGATCGTCCCGCGTCACCCGGCGCTCCTTGCCCTCGACGACGATGGGCACGTCGGCGAAGCGGTCGGGCAGGACGTCGTCCGCGGCGGTCGCGCCGGCTTCGATGTTGAACTGCCGTTCGAGCGTGGCGATGCGGTTCTCGATCTCCTCGAGCCGGGCCACGGAAAGGTCGCGCCCGGTGACGCCGCTGACCATGCGGGCCCACGGGTCGGCGGCGAAGGCGTAGCCGGTGAAGCGACAGATGCCGAGGCTGTCCTGGAGGATGCCGGTGTTCTGCATGTTCCGGATGGCGATCGGCGACTGCAGCAGGCTGAAGCGGGGGATCTCCCTGGCCCCGCCGAAGAAGGCCAGCGACACGGCGTAGCCGCCGCGGAGATGGCAGGCGCCCGACGGCGAGGTCATGTAGCCAAGGGCCTGGGTGAAGGAGGCCCGCGGATCGTAGGCGGGGATCTCGAGCTTTTTGACGGTCATGGCCAGCTCGGGACGCCCCCGGCCGGCGGCCAGGCGGTAGGCGCCTTCGGCCAGGGCCGCGCCGAGGCCTTCGCGGCGGGCGGTCCGCGCGACGAGAGTTTCAAGGGCCTCGGCGTCGCCGAAGCCGAGAGCGAGCCCGCCCCGCTCGTCGCCGCCGATGAGGCCCCGCTCGGCGAGCTCCATGGCGCAGGCCAGGGTCCCGCCGTAGCTCATGGTGTCCAGGCCGAGCTCGTTGGCCCGGTAGTTGGCCCGGGTGATGGCGGCCATGTCGTAAATGCCGCAGAGCGGGCCCATCAGGACCATCGTCTCGTATTCCGGCCCCTCGCCGCGCTCCTCGCCGCCGCCCCGGCCGGCGACGCGCGTGTGGCGCTGGCAGCCGATCGGGCAGAGATAGCAGGAGCCGGCCTTTTCGAGGAGCGTCTTGGCCAGGGTTTCGCCGGAGACCCGCTCGACGTCCTCGTCGCGGTGGAGGCAGTCCTGGAAGTTCTTGTGCGGCAGCATGGCGATGAGGTTGATGAGCTCGACGAGCCCGGCCGTGCCGAGGTCCCGCATCAGCCTCTTCGTGACCGGCGCCTGCTTCATGAGATAGACGGCCTGGTCGAGGCCGGACTTGTACTTCTCGGGATCGGCGACGGCGATCTTCTCCCGCCCCTGGACGCGGATGGCCTTGAGTTTCTTGCTGCCCCAAACGGCGCCGGCGCCGCCTCGGCCGTAGACGCGGTTGCGGTCGTTGGCGACGACGGCGAAGCGGACCCGGTTCTCCCCCGCCGGTCCGATGCAGAGGACGCGGACCGGATGGCCCGGTTCCGAGGCGGCCGCCAGGAGGTCGTTCGTCTCGTGGGTCGTCTTTCCCCAGACGTCGTCGGCCGGGCGGAGCTCGGCCTTTCCCGGCCGGATGTCGAGCATCACCGGTGAGGCCGACACGCCCGTGACGACGAGGGCGTCATAGCCGGCCGACTTGAACGCCGCGCCCCATGTCCCGCCGGAGTTCGACGTGCCGATGACGTCCGTGAGCGGCGACTTGAAGACCATGTGCCCGCGGCCGGCGGTCGGCGCGGTCGAGCCGACGAGGGGCGAAGACGCGACGACGAAGGCGTTGTCGGGGCCGAGCGGATCACAGCCCGGATCGATCGTGTCGTAGAGGAGCCGGGTGGCCAGGCCGCGGCCGCCGAGATAGCGCAGGGCCGTGTCGGGATCGAGCGGCACGGCCCGGACGTCGCCGCGCGTCAGGTCGGCGACGAGCACACGGCCATGGTATCCGGAAA
>CAZIQR010000071.1:0-13285 GCA_964541055.1 uncultured Eubacteriales bacterium | reverse complement strand
CGCCGTACTTCCAGCCGTCCTCGAGGCCCCAGGTCTCGAACTGGGTGCAGACCGGGAGCAGGATGTCGGCGAAGCGGGCCGTCGGCGTCAGGAAGTTGTCCTGGACGAGCAGGAACTCGACCTTCTTCTCGTCGGCCAGGATGCGGGCCGTGCGGTTGACGTTGCCGTGCTGGTTGACGAGGCAGTTGCAGGCCACGGCCCAAATGCACTTGATATCGGTCGGGAGCTTCTCGGCGCCTCGCACGCCGTCGGCCGCGCCCATGCCTTTGCCGCGGAGGACCGCCTCCGTCCAGAGAAAGCTCGGGATCATGACCTTGACCGGGTTTTCGCCGGTCGGGAAGACGAGCCAGAAGGGGCCTCCGTCGGGGGCCTGGAGGGCGATGCCGCTGGCCCAGCCGCCGGGGATGCCGACGTTCCCGGTGATCGCGGCGAGGACGCAGCCGGCCCGGACGGCCTGCTCGCCGTAGGCCCGGCGCTGCATGCCGTAGCCCTGGTAGAGGACGGCGGGCTTGGCCGTGGCGTACTCGCGGGCGAGCCGGGCGATCGTCTCGCGCGGCACGCCGCAGATCTTCTCGGCCCACTCGGGGGTCTTGGCGACGCCGTCGCGCGCGCCGAAGAGATAGTCGCGATAGCTTTCGGCCCCCTCCGCCCCGGCCGGCATCTGCGTCGCGTCGAAGCCGACGCAGTGGCTGCGGACGAAGGCGGCATCGTGCAGGTCCTCGTTGACGATGACATAGGCCATGGCCGACATCAGGGCCGCGTCCGTGCCGGGGCGGATCGGCACCCATTCGTCGGCGAGCGAGACTGCGCTGAGGGTCATGCGGGGGTCGATACAGACGACGCGGGCGCCCTTCTCCCGGGCCTTCTGCACGAACCACTCGCTGTTCGTGCCGTCGCGCATCTCGGCCGGGTTCCAGCTCCACATGAGGATGTACTTGGAGTTGAGCCAGTCCTGGCGCTGGTTGCCGGTGACGCTCGTGCCGTAGACGGTCGGCGTCGCCGCGGAGATGGCCGCCCAGGAATAGCTGTTGTAGAAGCCGAGCGAGCCGCCGTAGAGGTTCATCAGGCGCTGGGCGGTCTGCCGGCCGTTGATCTGGTTGTAGCTGCCCGTGCCGTAGGGGACGTAGAAGGCTTCGTTGCCGTAGGCGGCCTTGATGCGCTTGAACTCGGCGGCGATGCGGTCGAGGGCCTCGTTCCAGGTGATGCGCTCGAATTTCCCTTCGCCCCTCTTCCCGACACGCTTCATGGGATATTGGAGCCGGTCGGGATGATACTGACGACGCCGGTAGGCCCGGCCGCGGATGCAGGCCCGGAGCTGCGGGTCGGCCACCGTGTCGCCGGGGCGGTCGTCGGTCTCGATGCGGACGATGCGGCCGTCGCGGACGAAGACCTTGAGCAGGCAGCGGCCGCCGCAGTTGTGGGACGGGCAGCCGGTCCGGATCATGCGCTCTTCCGCGGGCGGGGCCTGTTCGGCGAAGACGTGGTTCGGGTCGCGGCGGCGGAAGCCCGCGGCCGAAAGGCTTTTCGCGGAGGCGGCGGCCGAGCCGACGAGGGCGCTCCAGCGCAGGAAGCCGCGCCGGCTCATCTTCGATGATTCGATCTCTTTTTTGAGGGGGGCGCCGGTCATGGCTTCCCCAGCACCCATTTCCTGAAGAAAGAAACGTTCCCGTTCTTGACCCAGAGGGCGCCGGCCAGGGCCTCGAGCAGGATCGCCTGGATCGGGTTCGCGAGGGAAAGGATGTCCGTCCCGGGGACAAGAAGATCGAAGAGCTTGAACGAGGCCGCGACGGCGCCGGCGAGGAAGACCGCGCCCGCGGCATGCGACTTGGCCGAGGCCGCGGTCCGGGCCATGATCAGGACGGCGATCGGGGCCATCACCAAGCCCGGCAAGCCGGGGATGCGGGCGAGATGAAGGAGGTGTCCGAGGGTGGCCTCGACCAGGCCCCACAGGGCGCCGTAAACGAGGGCGGTCATCCCGTTCATTCTATCAGGATGACGAGGCCCGTCAAGGTCGACGGACCGCCCATGGGTTAGAGAGAGCTCTCCCTGGGCATCACCGCGATGGAGGCCGGGCCGGGCTCAGACCTGGGTCGTCAGGAAAACCGGCAGGCCCATCTGCTGGATCTGGTCCTGGATCTCCTCGATGCCGTCGATGTGGCCGGCCGCCGGGGACCATCACGGAGCTTGACGGCCCGGAGATCCCCCTGTTCTCGCGGCTCAAGCTCTCCTGGCACCAGGTCAGCTTCCAGGAAGTCCTGCAGTTCGCCGGCGTCCGGGGCCGTCTGCCCGGCCGTCTCCATCTCGTCGGCGCCCAGCCGGCCGACATCTCCACCGGCTACGGCCTGAGCCCGGCGATCGAGGCGCTGGTCCCGGAGATCACCGAACGAGCCCTCGCCGTTCTGGACCGATGGGGTCTCATCTAGGATGAGGACCGTCCGGCTGCTCGATCTGGGCACGGTCCCGCCGGCCCGTTCGCAAGCCTGCTATCACGCGGCGGCCTATGTCCTCGGCGAAAGGACGCCCGATACGGTCATCCTCGTCAGCCCCTTGGACCCCTATGTCTGCGTCGGCTTCCATCAGGAGGTCGACCGGGAGGTGGACCGGGCCTACTGCCGGGAGCACGGCCTGCCCGTCCTCCGGCGAGAGGTCGGCGGCGGCGCCGTCTATCTCGACCGGGACCAGGTCTTCATCCAGTGGGTCTTCCATCCGGGGTCGCTTCCGTCCGGCGTCGACGCGCGTTACCGGCTCTACGTCGAGCCGCTCGTCCGGACCTATCGGGCCCTCGGT
Source organism: uncultured Eubacteriales bacterium (assembly GCA_964541055.1). Lineage (GTDB taxonomy): Bacteria > Acidobacteriota > Aminicenantia > Aminicenantales > Saccharicenantaceae > RBG-16-66-30. The sequence goes on along the minus strand of CAZIQR010000071.1, from coordinate 10,498 downwards.
GTCGAGGCGGTCTACCGGCCCGTCAACGACATCCACGTTCGGGGCCGGAAGATCGGCGGCACGGGCGCGGCCCGGATCGGCCGGGCCGAGGTCGTCGTCGGCAGCCTGATGTTCGATTTTGACCGGGAGGCCATGGCCCGCGTCCTCAAGCTCTCGTCCGAAAAAATGCGCGACAAGGTCTTTCAGGGGCTCCGGGACTACATGACAACGCTGCGGGACGAGCTGGGCCGGACGCCCGACCGCGGCGAAGTCGTCGGGATCTACCGGCGAGAGCTGGCGGCGGTCCTCGGGGCCGAGCTCATTCCCGGGGAATGGACCGCCGAGGAAGAGGCCCGTGCCCGGGAGCTCGACCGGACCCTCGGCGCCGCGGAGTGGCTGGCCGAGAAGGGCGCTCCCCGGCGCGGCGGGGTCAAGATCCACGAGGACGTCCACGTCCGGGAGGCGGCCTACAAGGCCCCCGGCGGGCTCATCCGCGTCACGCTCATGTTGAGGGACGGGTGCGTCGACGACGTCGCCCTATCGGGGGATTTCATGGTCGAGCCCAGGGAGGCGGTCGCGGTCATCGAGCGGTCTCTGCGCGGGGTCCCGGCGGAGAGGGCGGCCGTCCTGGCCGCCGTCGAGGACGTCTATCGGACCCTCTCCGTCCAATCGCCGGGACTATCCGCCGGGGACTGGACCGAGGCCGTGGCGCTTGCGGCGGGAGGAGCGCCATGAACGACGACAAGGTGTATCGCGACGTTCAGAAACTCCGCTCGCCGGAACGCCTGGCCCGACTCGAGGTCGACCGCGTCGTCTCGGCGACGCTCGACGGCCTCGGCGCGTGCACGGTCCTCGATGTCGGGACGGGAAGCGGCATCTTCGCCGAGGCTTTCGCGGGACGGGGCCTCGAGGTGACCGGCGTCGATCTCCAGGAGGCCATGCTCGAAGCCGCAAGGGCCCATGTTCCCTCCGCCCGCTTTGAGCGGGCCGCGTCGGAGGCCCTCCCCTTCCCTGACGGCGCGTTCGATCTCTGCTTCCTGGGCCTGGTCCTCCACGAGACGCGGCAGCCCGGCCGGGCCCTTCAAGAGGCCTGTCGGACCTGCGTCCGGAGGACGGCGGTCCTGGAATGGCCTTACGAGCCACAACCGGCCGGCCCGCCTCTGGGGGACCGGATGAAAGCTGAGACCGTCGTCGAGTTGGCCTCCGACGCCGGTTTCACAACCCTCAAGACCTTCCCGCTGAACGTTCTCGTTCTTTATCTGTTCGATAAGTAGGCCCCTTCCCCTCTCTTGATTTATGAATATATATTCAATATAATCCTCTCTTATGCCCAGGCCCAAGCATTGTCGAAGAGTCTGTTTCCCTCCCGGGATGACCTATTTCAAGCCGGCCGGGATCCGTTTAGTCGACCTCGAGGAGACGGTCCTCGCCGTCGACGAGTTCGAGGCCGTCCGGTTGAAGGACCTCGAGGGATTGGCGCAGGAAGCGGCCGCGCGGAGGATGGCGGTCTCGCAGCCGACGTTCCACAGGATCCTCGCCTCGGCGCGGGCCAAGATCGCCGACGCCATCGTCAACGGCAAGGCCATCCGGATCGAAGGGGGGATCTATCAAGTGAACGGAAAGGAGAAGCCATGAGAATATGCGTTCCCACCGCGACCGCCGAAGGAGCCCAGGCCATCGCCTACGGCCATTTCGGCAGCGCCCCCCACTTCACCATCATCGACACCGACACGAAAACCTATGAGGTCGTCGACAACGCCGGGCAGCACCACGCCCACGGCATGTGCCATCCCCTGGGCATGCTCGAAGGACGCCGGATCGACGCCGTCGTCGTCGGCGGCATCGGCGCGCGGGCTTTGCAGAGGCTCAACGACGGTGGCATCAAGGTCTACCGGACGATCGCCGGCACGGTCGAGGAGGTCGCCGCCAAGTATGCGGCGGGCGAGCTCGAGGAGATGACCCTCGAGAACTCCTGCGCCGGCCACGGCTGTCACTGACGGGTCCCCGAGGAGGTCCTTTGGGTCACACGAGAAGCAAGAGCCCTTACACGGACGTTATCCACGCCGGCCAGGCGCCGGACGCCGCGACCGGCGCCGGAGCCTTGGACGCCTGATGATCCCCGTCGCGGCGGTCCTCTTCGTCGCGGCCCTCGTCCGCTCGGCCCTGGGCTTCGGCGACGCGGTCGTGGCCATGCCCATCCTGGCCATGATCCTCGGGCTGAGGACGGCGACGCCCCTGGTCGCGTTCGTCGGGCCGACGATCTCCATCCTGATCCTGGCCGGGAACTGGCGCAAGGTCGAGTTCCGGACCGCCGGGCGGCTGATCATCGCGACGCTGGTCGGCATCCCCTTCGGCGTCTACGGACTCAGCCGGCTGCCGGAGGCGCCGCTGAAGATCGCCCTGGGCGCGATCATCCTGGGCTATGGCCTCGTCGGCTTGGCCGAGCGGCTCGAGATGATCGCCGACGAGCCCAAGCATTTTCCCTGGATCATCGGCTGGGCGGCCGGCGTGCTCGGTGGGGCCTACAACACCAACGGCCCGCCGATCGTCGCCTACGGCATGCTCCGCGGCTGGCCCCCCGGATCGTTCCGGGCCACGCTCCAGGGCTATTTTCTGCCGACGGGACTGGCCATCCTGGCCGGGCACGGCCTGGCCGGGCTCTGGACGCCGCTCGTTTTCCGGACCTACCTTTACGCCCTGCCCGGGATCGTGCTGGGGGTCCTCCTGGGCGGTCTTCTGAACAAGCGGATCCCGCACGAGCTCTTCACCAAGCTCGTCTATGCTTCGCTCGCGTTGATGGGCGCGGTGATGCTCCTCCGCCAAGTCATCTAAGAAGGGACCAGGTTTACGCGCGAGCGCCAAGCCGAGTCCGGCTAGTCGAGGCTCACTGTCTTCGCTGGCCCGTAAAGAATCCCGTTGAAGAGCAGCTTGAACGTGCCGTGGGGCTGGCCGCGGAAGGCGATCTCGGGCCCGTAGAGGAAGAGCTTCCCCTCCCCCACCGCCGCCTCCGCCACCTGGACGCTGCCGCGCAGGTAGGTCTCGCCCCAGGCCCAGCCGCTCCGCAGGAGCCTGCCGTCATCGAACCAGGCCACCGGCTTGACGCCCTTGAGCTCGGCATCCGGCGGAAGCGACCAAGCCGGCGTGTTGTTGAAGAACACGTCGATCGTGTCCGGCATGCCGCAGGCGAGCGGATCGGTGTTGTCGACGCGGGCCCGCATCAGCGAGCCCGGGATGTAGAATTTCTCGGGCCGCAGCGGCACGTCCGCGCCGTCGGGGGACTTCTCGATCAGGGCGTTCGCGATCGGCAGTCCGAAGTGCTCGGCGATGACGGTGGCGGAGTCGAGGGCCAGGATGGTCCCGCCGGCCTCGACGAACCGGCGCAGCAGGGGGATCGTCTTCTCGGCCGTGATCCGTCCGATCCGGCCCTTGAATTCTTCGGGGATGCTCTCGGGGATCTGCGGCTGGAAATCCCGCATCCCGCCGCGCCCCTCGGCTCCCGCCCCCGGCAGGCGCGGGATCGAGCCGCCGACGAAGATGAGCGCGTCGAACCGGTCCTTGAGGTTCCCCGCGTCGAGGGCCGGGGCGAAGACGAGCTCATAGGGGAACTCGAACTGTTCGAGAAGCCAGCGGACCCAGCCCGAGGCCATCGACCCGCCGTAGGTGTCCCAGAGGCCGATCCGGACCGGGCGCAGCTCGAACGCCTCGCCCTTGGGCGCCGCCTCGGCCGCATCGACGACAAGGCCCAGCTCCTTCGCCGCCTTCGCTAGGAGCTCAGCCGCGCTCGTCGCGGCCGGCACCCAGATCGTCCCGGCGCCATAGGTCTTGCCGCCCGACCCGAATGGCTCCTTCAGCCAATAGACCTTCGCGCCCGCTTTGAGCAAATGGTTGACAGCGATGAACGTGTCGTTGACGCGGTGGTCGAGGAGATACCCCGCCGTTCCGCTCCCCGCCTCGAACCGGCCGGCCGGAGGCTTGGCCACTCCCGCCAGAGTCTCGAACGGCCCGCTGAAGGCGTCGAGGACGCGGTCGAAGAGAACACCCATCTGGTAGGCCAGGGTCCAGCCCGCCGCGTCATAGGGCGGGGTGGGCGCCGCGCCGGGATAAGGGATGTCGTTCGGGTGGTTCTGCGGCTCGAACATGCTCAGGATGTGCGGCCGGAACGCCTGGGCCGTCCTCACGACGAAGGATCCCTTGGGATAGGTCTTCCCGCCGGCCGCGAAATCGGCCTTGGCCCGTTCGACGGCGACGCCGCTCTCGATGAGGGCGTTGACGAACTTGGTCGCGGTCAGGAAATCGGGCTGGTCGGAGGGGATGATGTAGCCGCGCGGATCGCGCGTCGCCTTGTCGAAGATGGCCTCATAATACTTGATGTCGGCGCCGCGGAAGCGGCCGAAACCGCCCTCGCCGCGCCCGCCGGCCGCGCCCGGCTGCCCCGCCCCGGCTCCTCTCCCCTGCCCCTGGCTCGCGGCCCGGTCCTTTTCGATCGCCGCCTGGACCCGGGCGACCGTGTCGGGCACGATCGTCCAGGAGTCCTTGCTCCCGGCCTCCACGGCGTGCTTCCCCATGAGGTAGCGCCGGTAGAGGAAGTCTTCGCGGTTCTTCGCGGCGACATCGAGGATGGCCAGGTCGGCCGTGATCATGTATTCGATGGACTGCCGGAAGTGCCATTTCTGCGGCGCGACCGGGTCTGGATAGTCCTGCTTGGGCAGCAGCCGCTCGGGCAGGAACGGGATATCGACCGGGGTCGGGCTGCCGATGGCCTCGGTCAGGATGCCGATGATGTTGTGGAAATAGGCGGTGCTCCGCAGGCCGCCGTTCCACCAGGTCGAGTAGGCCGAGCCCGAGCGCATGGTCGCCCCCGCCTTGCCTTCCGTCACGAAGCGGTTGTGCATGGCCGCCGAGACGAGGTCGATGCCCATCGGAACGAGCGGATCGAAGACATAGTTGAAGGGATCGCGGAAGGGCGGGGCAAAAAGCACCGTGCCCGCGGGGCCCGTTTGGTGCTGGTTGTAGACGATCTGGGGGTGCCACTCGACATAGAGCTCCCGGCTGACGGCCTTGGTCTCCGGCTGGGAGTTCATATAGAAGTCACGGTTGTTGTCGTGCCCGATGTACTTCTGATAGAGGACCGGGACGCCGGCCATGGATCTTTTCTGCGGGTCCTTCTCGCGCATGTACCAGTCGGCGACAAGATCAAGCCCGTCGGGATTGACCGGCACGGCGAGGAGGATGACATCGTCGAGGATGCGGCGGGTCTCCGCGTCGTTCGCGCTCACCATCCTGTAGACGAGCTCGACGAGCTGCTGCGAGCCGAGGATCTCGGTCGCGTGCAGGCCGCCGTCGATCCAGACCACGGCCTTGCCCTCGGCCGCCAGGCGGCGGGCCGCCGCGTCGGTCAGGCCCTGGGCCAGGGCCAGCTTCCTGGCGATGTCCTTGTAGCGGGCCAGGCGGGCCTGATTCGAGGGCGAGGTGATGACGGCCATGATCATCGTCCGGCCCTCGGCCGTCTTCCCGATGTCGACGACCGTCATCCGGTCGGATTCGGCGTCGAGCTTCTTCCAGTAGGCGGCGAGCTGCTTGTAGTTGACGAGCTGGTAGTCGGCGCCGACGGCGAAGCCGAACTGCTCCTTGGGGGACGTGATGCGGGCGGCGGCGGCCGGCCGCGGCCACGCGGCGGCGGCCAAGGTCAGGACGAGGACGACGAGGGCGATCCGGGCGAAGGGACGAAGGCGGGACGCATGGAACACGGGACACCTCCTGAGGCGAGTGGCATGACGTTCTATATCAAAGGACGCGCGAAGCTGTCAAAGCCGCGCCGGCGAGAGCTTACCAGAAGCCCGGCAGGAGAAGGGAGCGAACGGTCTGCTTATATTCGGCATACCAGAGCAGATCCCGGGTCAGCATACGGTCTTCGAGAAGCGTCCGGGCGATGAGCAGCAGGACCACCAGTCCCTGCGGGATGAACGCCCAGAACGAGCCCAGGAGAACCGGCGTCGCGAGCCCGAAGAGGAGCCCGCCCAGATAACCCGGATGCCGGCAGAACCGGTAGGGGCCCTCGCGGCAGACCGCCTGGCCCCGGTCGGCCTGGATGCGGACGACGCTCGAAAAGAACGGGTTGACCTTATTGGCCCAGGTATACAGGGCCTGTCCCAGGATAAAGACCAGGACGGCGGCCGCATACGGGACCGCGCCCAAGGCCGCGCCAGAGCGGCTGCGGCCCGCATCGATCCCGCCGACGACGAGGACGGCGATGGAGAGCGGCGTCGAGAGAAGAAGATAGCCCCTGTCCCACCACTTCGCGCCCCGCCCCGGCCGGAGACGCTCGGCGACGAGGCCCGGATTCCCGCGCAGAAAGCGCCAATTCCAGGCGACGACGGCGAGGTTGAGGAGGAAGAAGACCCAGCCCTGCCAATAATCGAGACGGCCCGCGGCCAGAAAGAGCAGGCCGGCCATGAACGAGATCCCGGCAACATAGCGCAAAACCGGAAATCTCTTCAAGGCCATGCCGCCGCCATTATACTATTTCTTGGCCTCGCCGCGGACGACTCGGAAACCGGTGCACTCCGGCGCGGCGGCGACGCGCGCCTTCGGATCGGCCGGCCGGTCGGCGCTGCCGCCGGCCGCCTTCCCCGTCCCGTCCTTGGCGACCGCCCACTCCGCGGCGTTCCCGCCGAGGTCGAAGACGAGCTCCTCGCCCTCCTTGCCCGCGCCGGGCATGCTTCCCGCTTCTTTGATGAGCGCGGCCGGGCCGCCGATCTCCCTGATCTTCGCCTCGAGGCGCCGCACGTCGTCGGGATTGGGCGCATACCCGGCCCAGAGGTCGAGTGTGTTCTCGCCGCTCGCGCCTTCGGCCAGCTTCGCCGCCTCGTCCTCGGTCGGCAGGCGCCACGTCTTTCCGGTCAGCTTCGACAGCCAGGCCGCATAGGCCTTGGCTTCGGCGAACGTCACGCCCGTCACGGGGTAATTCTCCGTCCCCGCCGCGAAGGCGCGCTTCGGATCGAAGGCGGCGAACTGGGCCCGGGTGACCTCGAAGCGCCCGACCTCGAGATCGCCTCTCTTGACGGTCTCCGGGACGAGGGTCTTGGCCGGACCGGCCGCGAGGCCGTAGAGCCGGCCGGCCCGGGCGACCGCCTTGCGGCGGACGGCCTGGGCCAGCGGCGAATCGGGCTTGAGAGCCTCGTTCCCGGCCTTCTCGGTCTTGAAGAAATACCGGTCGAACCAGGCCATGTCCTCGTCGAGCTTGCGCAGCTGGTGGGCGTATTCCTGCAGGCCGTGCGGCTCGCCGGGGAAGAGCAGGAACTTCACCGGGACCTTGTCGAGATGATAGAGGGCCCGATAATGCGTCCAGCCCTGGCTCGTCGGGACGTTGCGGTCCTCGGTGCCGAAGAAGATGATGGTCGGCGCCCGGACCTTGTCCATCTGGAAGAGGGGCGAGATGCGCAGGTAGAGCTCCGGATCTTCGAGCGGCGATTTGCCGAGATAATAGGCGTCGAAGGCCTGGCCGAAGTCGACGTTGGCCCAGTCGCTGATGAACTCGACGTCGCCCGCGCCGGCCGAGATGATCTTGTAGCGGGCGGGGTTGGCGACCGAGAGGGCGATCGACAGGATCGAGCCGTTGGACCAGCCGAACGAGCCGATGCGGTCGGGATCGACGAAGCCCCGGGCGATCATGGCCTCGACGCCCTTCTCGATGTCCTCGACGGGATAATCGTAGTAATGGCCGCAGCAGATGGACTCGACGAACTTGAGGCCGTAGCCGGTGCTGCCGTGGTAGTTCGGCTTGAGGATGAACGCGCCTCGCTGGCAAAGGAGCTGGTGGGCGTAGGCCCAGCTCTCGTCGAAGCCGTCGACGTCGGCGCCGGCCGGGCCGCCGTGCGGAGCGGTGAGCAGCGGGTATTTCCGGCCGGCCACGTAGTTGTGGGGATAATAGAGCAGGCCCTCGACCTCCTCGCCGAGAGCGCCCTTCCAGCGGACGATCTCGGTCCGGGCCACGGCCTTGTCCTTGAGGCCGGGATTGAGGTCGGTCAGCTGCGCCGGGGCGCCGAGCTTGGCCCCGTCGAGCGGGGCCCGGTACCACTGGGCCGGCCGGCTCGCGGTCGAATAGTTGTAGACGAGGGCCTTGGCGTCGCGGCTGACCGCGAAGCCGAACATGTTCCGGACATGATCGCCCGCGACATCGGCCCGGGTCCAGGAAGGGCCCGTCTTCACAAAACGGGCGGGCCGGGAATGGACGCCGTCGTCAAGAAAAGCCACGAAGCCGTCGGGCGTCGTCTCCAGGCCGTAGCCCAGGCCGTTCTCCCAGCCGAGATCGACCTTCGTCTCCCGGGCGGCGGCGATGTCGTAATAATAAAGGAGGCTGATCGTAGCCGTGAAGAAGCGGGGATCGGAGGAGTAGGGCGCGGCGAAATAGAAGCCGGCCCCGTCGCGGGCCGCGCGGAGGACGGACGGGACGATGCGCTTGCCGGCCACGATCTCTTGATGCGTGCCGGCCGCGAGGTCCCAAACGAATGTCTTGGGCAGGATCTTGTTGTCCCACTCGAAGCTCAAGTACTGGCCGTTGACGGTCAGGGCGGTCTTGCCGTCGGGGGTCACGGCCCAGGACTGGATGAAATCGGTGTTATCCGTGAGGCGGCTGACCTTCTTATCCTTAAGGGCGAGCTTGAAGAGACGGACCGGCGGCTCGTGGAGGACGTCGTCGACGACGCGGGTCGTGTCCTTCCTCCGCTTGATCTCCTGCTCGAAGAAGGCCGGATCCTCCTGGGCGCTGAAGATGATCGTGTCGTCATCGATCCATTCGAATCCCTGGACGCCGCGGACGAGCTCGGTCAGGGGAAAGGGCTCGCCGCCAAACGGGCTCATCTGCCAGAGCTGGGACCGGGAGAGGTCCGGGTTGGGCTTCGGCAGGGCCTTCGTGCTCAGGAAGACGATCCACTCGCCGTTCGGCGACCACTTGGCCCCGGCGTTCAGGTCCGTGCCGCGGGTCAGGGCGATCTCCTTTTTCGTCTCGAGGTTCGAGAGATAGACGTTGGCGAGGCGGCCGTTCTTGTCCTTGTCCATCCGGCTCCTCGTCCAGACGGCCCATTTCCCGTCGGGCGAGATCTGCCAGTCGGACGCGTTCTCAAGAAGGAGGACGTCCTCGGAGGTCCAGGCGGAACCGACCGGGCCGGGAGGCGAGGCCGGGAGCGGCGTCTGAGCCGGGGCAACACCCGCCAGGAGGGTCAGGACCGCGGCCAGGAGCAGGGCGAGGCGCGAAGCGGACGTTCGGGTCGGGATCGTGTTCACGGGCCACCTCTCGTGTGGGTTTTCCGGGATTCTTCCATCATTCCCCTCTCTCTGTCAACGGGGGGCGCCCGACGCAGCCTGTGGAATTCCACTTGCGGCACGCTAAACCGACTAATATCATGGAGTTTGCGATATTCGAACGTGGAGGCCCACCGATGTCACTCAAGCGTGCCGCTCGCCCCATCATCGTCCTCGTCCTGGCGGTTTTCTTCTGCGCGACCGCCGGCTTCGGGCAGACCCGTCAGCATGACCTGGCCCTCGGCTACGGCGTCCTGTCGATCGACCAGGCCGCCGACATCTTCACCGACATCATCACCATCGTGCTGACCATGGGCACGTTCGGCAAGGTCAATCAGGAGTTCACCGGCGTGCCGTTCCTGACCTATCACTATTCGGCCAACTCGCGCTTCGGCTTCGGCGGCGCGATCGGCGGCTACAGCGCCTCCGGCGACCTGCAGCTCGCCGGGGATACCGTCGGCACGTTCAAGGAACGGAACTACGTCGCGGCCGTCGAGCTCGATTACCATTGGCTCATGAAGCCGAGCTTCCAGATGTATTCGGGCCTCGGCTTCGGCGTCCGCTTCCGCCGGGGGACCTATACGGCGGAGGCCGCCGATACGGTCAGCAAGGTCCTGCCGACCTTCCACCTCAACGTGATCGGCCTACGCTTCGGACGCAAGGTCGGCTTCTTCCTCGAGGCCGGCGTCGGCTACAAAGGCATGTTGTCGGGCGGCTTGGACGCCCAGTTCTGAGATCGCTCTCGCCGGCCGGGCCGTCGGACGGGCGGCTGGCGGGCGGTCGGAGGCGGACATGAGGAAAGCCCTCGCGTTTAGCATCACCGTCCTCCTGGCGGCCGGCGCAGCGGCGGCAAGTCCCGGACAGGCGCCCGCCACACCGTCCAAGACCATCCAGCCCGTCTCGTGGGACGCCTGGCTCGCGGCCAAGGCCAAGGCCGAGGAGAACGACGCGGCCGGGAAACTGATCACGGCGCTCCAGTATTATCTCGAATACACCCGCCAGGCCGAGGGCCTCAACAGCCCGGCCCGGGTGGCCTGGGGCAAGAACAACGCGGCCTACATGATCATCAAGATGCACCGGCTGGACCCGAGCGTCGACCTGGCCGCGGCCCGTAAGCTCCTCGAGGAAGGACTGGGCATCGAGGGCCTGACCGGCGATTGCCGCAAGGTCCTGGAGATGAACCTCGAGTACGTCCGGTCAGCCGCCGGAACGCCGCGCT
>CAZIQR010000070.1:0-13365 GCA_964541055.1 uncultured Eubacteriales bacterium | reverse complement strand
CCGGGACCGCCGCAGCTTTACGACTATTCCCCTTGGCCGAGCGCTCTTAGCTAATCTAGCGTCGCATTCGCGACGTGGCGTAGGGGGTAAGACCATAGTAGCCGCCATCCGAACGTCTGTCCGTAAAGGACGTGGCGAGGTTGCGCAGGGAAATCTAGTCCACTGACATTCGGTCGAGATGCAGACTAATCCCCGTGTAACGCCGGTGTAACAGAAAGTGCCTAAACCCGCTAAAAATAGACTAAAGGTGCCTAAACGAAAGACAATCAGAAATCACTGATATTCAATGATAAAGGAGCCCAACAGGGGAGAATCGGGCAAAATCGAGTTCCCCAAGAAAGCCCTTTGAAGTCCGGAAGGATCACCGGATCCTTCACCCTCCCGTTTTCGAAACTGTCGGCGGCAACGGAAGCTCAAGGAGAGTCTAGCACACTACAAACGGAATTTCTTCCTCCCTAAGTTGCCGAGCCTTCGGAGGTCGCCCCCGAAGCTTGACCCCTCAGGTTCAATTTCTTAAGGAGGAGGAGTTTCACGTAGTCATTGAGGCGGGATTATATGCCAACTAGGTCTCGGAGGGCGAGGTCGACAGCGGCCTTGGCGTGAAGATCCGTCGTGTCGAAAAGCGGGAGTGCGTGATTTTCTTGCTTGACGAGAAGCGGGATCTCGGTGCAGCCAAGGATGATGCCCTGCGCGCGGCGCTCCTTCAGGCCCCGGATGATTATCCTGAACGCTTCCCGCGAGGCGTCCTTCACAGCGCCGAGACATAGCTCGTTATAGATGATGCCATGGATGGCCTGCCGCTCCTCCTCGCCTGGGATAAGGACGTCGATGCCGTAATCCGAGGTGAGCTTTCCCTTGTAGAACTCCTGCTCCATGGTGAAGCGGGTGCCGAGCAGGCCGACGCGCCGGAGCCCGCGAGCGGTGATGGCCCGACCCGTGACGTCGACGACGTGGACAAGCGGAATGCGGACGTTCTTCCGGATCTCGTCAAAAACCTTATGCATAGTGTTCGTGCATAGGATGCCGAAGTCCCCGCCGGCGGCCTGCCACAGATGGTCCGTTTCGGGAGCCCAGGGCTTGATCGAGGCCGTTATTCATATCCTCGCAGGCCCCGCCACGATGCATGTCCCTGATTTCTAATTGTAAGCTTCCATGATCTTTTTGTCTTCCTTCAAGAGGGCCCCGGCGATCTCCTCCATGCCCATCTCCCTCCAGAAGTCCAATTGCTTGTGAACCTTGAGATATTTCAAGGGGATAGAGTGGGTGCCGATGACGACAGGAACACCGTAGCGGGCCTCGATGAACTGCTTGAACTGCCGGATCCGCGGGCACGGGGGGTAGCCGACGACGAGCCCCGTGGCCAAATGAATGACCTGGGCCCCATTCTTGATCATTTCTTCCGGGACATATTCGACGTTCCCGCCCGGACAACCGCCGCAGGTCGAATAGCCGACGACCTCGACAGGCTCATCCTTGGGATAAACGGCGAAGGCCCCGGCGCGCTCGCGGAGCGCCCGGAAGCATTTCCCGCCGCCGCAGCTCTGGTAGCGTCCGCAGATGATGATGCCGATCTTTGTCATCGTTCCTCCTCGACGGCGACGAACGGCTCTCCTGCTAGACCGGCCGCGCTTAATGGCAGCCGTGGCCCGCGCAGGAGTTCTCAAGGGTCAATTCCTCGAGCTCGCCCGTCCCGAATCTCCGGACGACTTCCTCGACCGTTCCGTCGATCGTCCGGTAAACCCTTATGCCGCCTTCGTTGAGCCTCTATAAAGCCCTGGCGCCGATACCGGCGCAGACCACGGTCTCGATCCTGCGGCCTTCAAGCATGGCCAGGGGGTGGCACATCCCATGGGCGTGGTGCTGGCCGTCATTGCCGATGATCTCACAGGAGCCCGTGACGGTATCGACGAGGGTGAAATGGGGCGCGCTGCCGAAATGGCCGTAGGCCGGAGCCTTCGCTCCCTCGGCGGTCGCTGTGGGGACGCATATTCTCATGGTTTCTCCTTTCCGTTCACTTGATAAGTTCCGCCTTCGATCCGGATCGCCTTGCCGTTGACGATGGCATCGGCGATCTTCTTTCGAGCCGACGACAGGATCCTGTGGAACGTCGGCTGCGATACGGCCATCCTCCCCGCGGCCGTTTCCTGCTCCAGTCCTTCCAGGTCCTTCAATCTCAAGGCCTCGAATTCGTCGACCGTCAGGACCGATTCCTTGAGGTCGACCAATCGGATCCCCGCCGGCTTGAAATAGGTGAGGCCCGGCGGGAAGCACACTCTTCGGCAGAGTCTCGGCCGGGGCATGTCACATCCTCCCCGTCATGGGGACGCCGCACTTAGGGCATTTCGCCGACGAGCACGGCACGCCCCGTTCATGGACAGCTTCCGTCCCGCACTTCGGGCAAATGCACGGTCCGCCACCCGGCCCCGGCTCCCTGTTCGCTCCGCGCCGGCCCGGCCATCCAAGGCCCCGCCCCAACATCAGGCGCGGCTGATAGGCGACCGTCGAGATCTCGCGGCTTCTGATCTGGATGGCGACGTAACTGAGATTGGCGAGGCTTTTCATCAGCTCGTCCTTCAGAAGGTCGGCCGTCCGCGTGGCCGCATCGATCGTCAAGGCGGCGGGCAGCTCGATCTCGAGATTGGCCGTGACCATCGGGCCCCTCTTTTGTGTGCGCAGGCCGGCCAGGGCGATCTGCCGCCCCTCGACGATGCCCCTGATCCTGCGCTCGACGTCCTCGCCGGCCGAGGCGTCGAGCAGCGAATCGGTCGCCTTGCGCCCGAGCACGACGGACTCCCGGAGGATGTAGAGGCCGATCAGCAGGGCCATGAGAGCGTCGGCGTGGGCGAACCACTTTGTCAGGAACAACCCGGCCAGGACGGCCAGGGAGGTGAAGACGTCGAGCCGCGAATGGACGCCGTCACTGAGGAGGCTGAGGCTGTCGTGCGTCCGGCCGGCCCGGATCTTCACACGGGCCATAACCTCATTGGTCAAGGCCGAGAAGGCCATGACGCCTAGGGGCACGACGCCGACGAGGGGCGTCCGCGGCGAGCCGAGCGAGCCGACCGCTTCGTAGATGATCCAGGCGGCCGTCAAGAAGAGGATGATGGTGATGAATAGTCCGGCCAGGACCTCCGCTTTATAGTGCCCGTATGGGTGACCCTCGTCCCGAGGCTTCCGGCTGGTGCTGATCCCGATCAGGCTGATGCCCGAAGAGAGGACGTCCATCCCGGAGTGAAGTCCTTCGGCCAGGACCGCCGTCGACCGGGAGAAGAAACCGGCGGCGATCTTCCCGGCGGCAAGGACGATGTTGGCGATCAGGCCGAAAGCGGCGATCTTCTTTTCCATGGCTTATTACGCCGCCCATTATAATGAATATATATTCATAAATCAAGGGCGGGAGGGTCGGCTCACTTATCGAGCAGGAAGAGGATCAGGTGGGTCAGCGGGACGGCCTGGACGCAGTGCGTTCGAAGCGTACTGCCGGAATATATGCCCAAGCAGCCTCGAGCATCGGTTCCTGGACGTCGACCCCCGTCACCCGCAGCCCCCGCCCAGCAAAAGCTTCGGCCATGGTCGCTCAGTCGAAATCGAACATGGTTCCCTCCTCATCGGAGACAGACCAGCGGGTCTATTTCATAGACCTTCAGCTTCAACATCGCCGTGAAAAGACTTGACAATTTGCTATATTGCCGTCATAATTTAGTCACTCCTAAATATTAGGATTACCTAAATAGGGAACCATGATGAGTACCAGCACTGAAGAATACTTAGAAGCCTTATATACTCTTACACAGGATAACAAAACGGCAACAACTTCGAATATTTCGAAGAGGCTCAATATTACTCCTGCCAGTGTAACCGAGATGCTGAGGAAGTTGGCAGGCGCCGGTTACGTCAATTACTCACGTTACCAAGGTGTGACGCTGACGGCTAAAGGTTATGAAATAGCCGAGAAAATGACCCGCAAGCACCGGCTGCTGGAACGCTTTTTACATGATGTGCTGAAAATCGGAAATGATAGGGTACATAAGGAAGCCTGTGAAATGGAGCATGCGCTCTCGGACACCACGGAGCGGGCCATCTGCCAAACTCTGAAATCACCGTATAAGTGCCCGGATGATAAGAAAGTGATTCCCGCCTGCAACCTCGGGTTTTCCAGTTGTGAAGAGTGTAAACAATGGGGAGACGGCCTGGAGAAAGTCGGTCACCGAAGGACAAACGTCGTATCGTTAGCCGCTTTAAAAGAAAAACAGGTAGCAAAGATAGCTTTTATACGGGGCGATAACAGGGCTCTGCGCCGGTTGCTGGATATGGGTCTGACCCCGGGCACGAAGGTTCGGATTAGCCGCGTTGCGCCCCTTAGAGGTCCGGTGGAGATTAATGTCAGAGGGTCTCGTCTGGCTCTCGGCGAAAAGATCGCGTGTAATGTTTTTGTTGAAAAACAGATAAACGCCGGGGCAAGACGGATAAGATGAGGGCGGGCAGGCATCGTCATAGGCACGGACATCATTGGGGCAGGCGGCTGACCATCGCTTTGGCCGGCAACGCCAATGTCGGCAAAAGTGTGATCTTCAACCAGCTGACCGGTTCACGCCAAATAATCGGCAACTGGCCGGGCAAGACCGTAGAAAGGGCGGAGGGTTCTCTGGATATCGATGGTTACGATATTAACCTTGTAGATCTGCCGGGAATCTATTCCCTATCAACGTATTCGATGGAAGAACTGGTCACCCGGGAATACATTGCTCACGAAAAGCCGGACGTCATTATCAACGTCGTCGGCGCTGCAGTCTTGGAACGCAATCTCTTTTTTACTCTTCAGCTGATCGAGATGGACGTACCGTTGGTCATCTGCCTCAACCAGATGGATATTGCCGAGGATATGGGGATAACGATAGATAGCCAAGAGCTCCAGGAAATACTGGGGCGTTCTGTGGTCACCACCGTCGCGTCCACAGGCAAAGGCATACGCGAGCTCATCGCCAAAGCGATCGGGGTCGTCGGGCGTCCTGTCCAACGGCAGCCGATCGCGTTCAGACATGACATCGAGGCAGATACCAAAGAGCTGAGCGGGATGATCGAGGCTGAACAATTGCAGCTGGAATATGCTTCCCGCTGGGTGGCTATAAAATTGCTGGAGGGTGATCCGACAATAAAGGAACTCGTCGGCTCGAAATCAACGAACGTCATTCGTGCTGCTGCAACCCTTTCAAAACGGTTGGAAGAGCTTCATCAAGAGCCGAGCTTTGTTGTGGTCGCTTCCGAAAGGTATGCCCTAGCGAATCAGATTGTCCATGATGTCCAAACCCGGAAAACTGTGAAGCTGTCATTATTCGACCGTCTAGACCGCCTGGCCACTCACAAAATATTCGGCTATGTTGTCTCTTTGGGCGTGATTGGCCTCTTGCTGATCTGGACCTTTACGATCGGAACGCTTCTTTCCAATTTATTTTCACGGGCATTCAGTTTCTTCCAGCCGGTAGACCCGAGGGTGAACGGGCATTTGCTCAACGTTTTGTGGAACGGTGTATTCGGCGGTTTTGTGGCCGGAGTAACCCTCGTCGTACCCTATGTCGTTCCCTTCTATATCATGCTGGCGATGATGGAGGATTCCGGCATCCTGACCCGGGTGGCCTTCATGATGGATAGTGCCATGCACCAGATCGGGCTGCATGGGAAGGCGATTATCCCTCTGGTACTGGGCTTGGGCTGTAATGTGCCGGCGATCTGCTCTACCAAGATTATGGGTACCCGCCGCGAGCGGCTGCTGGCGGCTTTCGCGATAACCTTCGCTCCCTGTGCCGCCCGGACGATCATTATTATGGGTTTGGTGGCGGCTTTCGTGGGTATCGGGTGGGCTCTGGCACTTTATGTCATCGACATTTTGCTTATGGTGGTTGTTGTCAAAATAGCGGTCAAGGCAGTTCCGGGTGAACTGACCGGAATGATCATGGAAATGCACTCTTTTAAAAGGCCCTCTCTGTCCGTGGTCACCAGGCAGACGTGGGTGCGTACGAAATCCTTAATCACCCTGGTTTTCCCGATATACATGGCGGGCACTGCGATAGTCCAGGGAGTTTATGCTCTGGGTTGGTTCGGACCGGTGAATAAGGCCTTGTCTTTTCTCACCGTCGGCTGGTTACGGTTGCCCGTGGCTGCAGGAGTGCTGCTTATGTTTGGAGCGGTTAGAAAAGAGTTAATACTGCTTATGGCAGTTGCCATATTCGGTTCGAACATAGCAGGCTCACTCACCCCGGTTCAGCTTATCGTCCTGGCTCTGGTCGGGACCATTTACCCTTGCTTGGCGACTGCCGGCGTGCTAATTAAAGAATTTGGCTGGAAAGCCTCCTGGGCCATCATCGGAGCCAACACAGGGATGGCAATCGTGGCCGGCGGTGTTGCAGCAAGAGCTCTGGCCTTGATATTTCATTAAATACGGCCCCGCTCCTTGGTAGCTCGTTGAATTATGAAGGCTTAGGTGTTTTCAGGCGGATAGAGAAAGGTTATGATAAGGATTGCAAAATCAGATCCCGATTGCATTAGTCATATTCGGATGAGCGTGTCTAGTGTATGATCGCCGCGTAAAATGGGAAAGATATTGAAATCACCGCGAAAACAACGGACATATCGTCCTCCAAAAAAGGCTTCCGACCAAGGTGCCCCGACGGAGGCTATCCTCGAAAGCATCTCGGACGGTGTTTTCACGGTAGATCCGGAGTGGCGCATCACGTCGTTCAACCGTGCGGCCGAAGAGATCACGGGGGTTTCGCGCGGGGAGGCCTTGGGGAAAAGGTGCTCGGAGGTCTTCCGTTCCAGCATGTGCGAGGCCGAATGCGCGCTTCGCAGGACGTTGAAAACAGCGAAGCCGATCATCGGCAAAGCTGGATACATCATCGACTCGGACGGGAACCGGCTTCCCATCAGTGTCTCCACCGCCGTGCTGCGGGACGCCGCGGGACGCGTGACCGGCGGCGCCGAGACTTTTCGCGACCTCTCCGAGGTTGAAGAGCTGCGCCGGGAGCTGGAGGGGAAATACAAGATCGGAGATCTGACCAGCCGGAGTCCCCTGATGCAACGGGTGTTCGAGGTCCTGCCCGCCATCGCCGCCAGCCCCAGTACGGTCCTCATCATCGGAGAAACGGGGACCGGCAAGGAATTGGTGGCCCGGACGATCCATGCTCTTGGTCCCCGCCCTGACGGCCCGTTCATCGCCGTCAACTGCGGGGCTTTGCCCGAGACGCTCCTGGAGTCGGAGTTGTTCGGCTACAAGGCCGGAGCGTTCACCGGCGCGAACAAGGACAAGCCCGGCCGTTTTGCCCTGGCCAGGGGAGGGACCCTCTTCCTCGATGAGATCGGCGAGGTGAGCCAGGCCTTGCAGGCCCGCCTGTTACGGGTGCTCCAGGACAGGACCTACGACCCGCTCGGAGCGACCCGTTCCGAGAGCACGGACGCGAGGATCATGGTCGCCACCAACAAAGACCTCGCCGGGCGGGTGCGCGGGGGCGTTTTCCGCGAGGACCTCTACTATCGCGTGAACGTTGTCCGTATCGAGCTGCCCCCGCTGCGCCGCAGGAAAGAAGACATTCCCCTGCTTGTGGAGCAATTCATTGCGCGGTTCAACCGGTTGCAGCAAAAGACGGTGCCAGGGATCACTTCGGAAGCCCTGTCCCTCCTTATAGCTCACGATTGGCCGGGAAACATCCGCGAGCTGGAGAATGTCATCGAGCGCGCCTTCATTCTCTGCAACGAGGGGCGCATCGGCATCGAGCACCTGCCCGGGGAGTTGACGGCCCACGGTGCGACGAGGGGCTTGGATTCCCATTCGCGGTCTGCCCACGATATCCTCGACGCCCAGGCCATCCGCGCCGCGCTCGAGCATAACGCTTTCAATCGCCTGGCGGTGGCGAGGGAGCTCGGCGTCCACAAGACCACGCTTTTCCGCAGAATGAAGAAATTGGGGATCGCCCTGCCCGAGAAGGACGGCCGTTCGCAGCGCCGACGCAGATAGTAGCGACAGCGCGCCTGCTGCGCTTGGATATAGTAGCGTCATCGCTACTCAATAGCCGACCCCCGGATCGTCGCGGACGGATCTAATTCATTGAATTGCCATATGTTGGGATTATTATGCATTATTTTTTGATGTTGGCACAACAACTGCTCTTATTCCATGCGTGAACGAGAAACAGGATTCCGGATGATGAAAGCGGCATTCGCGCACTGGGACCATCGGATCGCGCCGGTCTTTGACACCGCTCGGCGGATCCATGTCGCCGAGACCGAATCGGGACGGATCGTCGCCGAAACGGAGGAAGTCCTGGCGGATGATATGCCGGTTCGAAAAGCGCTTCGCCTGGCCGAGCTCGGCGTGGGCACGCTGGTCTGCGGTGCGATCTCCAGGTCTCTGTGCGCGATCGTCGCCTCTTACGGGATCCTGGTCATCCCGTTCGTGGCCGGCGACCTGAGCGAGGTTATACAGGCCTGGCTCGGCGGCGGTCTCGAAGGCGGGGACTTCACCATGCCGGGCTGCTGGGGGCGCGGGCGCGGCCGTCGAGGAGGAATCTGCGGCATGAACCAGGAGAGATCCATCACGAATGAACGTGGACGCGGCGGAATGGGACCCGGCGGCGGCCAGGGACGCGGCCGGGGCGGACGGAGCAGAGGTCGTATGGGCGGTCCCCTTGCGGCGGGGGCCGGCGGCGCCTGCCTGTGTCCGAAATGCGGGCATCGTGAACCGCATGAGGTCGGGGTGCCCTGCGTACAGAAGCGGTGCCCGAAGTGCGGCACGGCCTTGATCAGGGAATGAAATAAATATAAAGGAGGCTATTATGCCATTAGGAGACAGAACCGGGCCCATGGGAATGGGCGCCAGGAGCGGACGCGCAGCCGGGTTCTGCGCGGGGTTTGGGATGCCGGGGTACGCGAATCCCGTTCCGGGGCGGGCCTTCGGGATGGGCTTCGGACGAGGCCGCGGCGCCTGGGGGCGCGGATTCGGCGGCGGCGGTCGCGGCTGGCGGCACATGTTCTATGCCACGGGCCTGCCGGGCTGGGCCCGATTTGGTGGGTATGCCGCGCCTTACGGATCGCCGTACCAGAAGGCCGACCCCGAGACGGAGAAGCAGGCGCTCAACAGTCAAGCTGAGGCCCTGCAGTCGGAGCTGGACTTCATCAAAAAGCGACTCTCCGAGATCGAGACCGGGACCGCGGCGGAATGACCGCGATAAGCCTGCCCTGATGTGGAGCAGGGCAGGCGGATCTGCACGAGTCCCGCGGCGGCCTGCTGATCGATGCTGCCGCCGTGAGGCCGATTTGAACAGAGGAGAGAACAAAACATGGAACAGACAGCAAGACTCCCATTGATCGGCGAAAAGGCGCCCTCGTTCAGGGCGGAAACGACGCAGGGACCCATCAACTTCCCCGACGACTTCAAGGGCAAATGGGTGATCTTCTTCTCCCATCCCGCCGATTTCACTCCGGTCTGCACGACCGAGTTCATGACCTTCGCGTCCATGCAGCCCGAGTTCGAAAAGCTCAATGGCAAACTTCTCGGCCTGTCCATCGACAGCACCTACAGCCACATCGCCTGGCTGAGGACCATCAAGGAAAAGATCGAGTTCAAAGGCATGAAAGGCGTCGAGGTAAATTTCCCGGTCATCAGTGACCTCACGATGGAGGTGTCCAAGGCCTTCGGCATGCTCCAGCCGGCGGCAAGCACGACTCAAGCCGTTCGAGCCGTCTTCATCATCGATCCCGCGGCCGTTGTCCGGGCGATCCTGTATTACCCGCTCAGCAACGGACGCAACATGGAAGAGATCAAGCGGCTGCTGGTGGCCATGCAGATGGCCGACAAGCACAAGGTGGCGACCCCCGCCAACTGGCAGATGGGCGAGGACGTCATCGTGCCCCCGCCGGGCTCCTGCGGGGCGGCCAAGGAGAGGATGGAACAGCCGGCCGAGGATGTCCGCTGTCTGGACTGGTTCCTGTGCCTTAAGAAATGCCCGAAATGAAAAGGATCGGGATCATCATCTGCGCGCGCTACAAGGATTGCGGCGGCGGCAAGTGTTTCAGGGCTCTGTGGGAGCGGCAAGGCGCGTTCTCCATCTACCCTGCCGGAGAACCCGTTGAGATCGTCGGCTACTCGACCTGCGGCGGCTGTCCGGGCGGAAACGTCGAGTATGTGCCGGCCGAGATGAAGAAAAACGGTGCCGAGGCCATCCACCTGGCTACCGGCCTGGTAGTGGGCTATCCGCCGTGCCCCAATATCCGGCGTTTCAAGGCTTTAATCGAAGCGCAGTTCGGAATACCCGTCGTCGTCGGCACACATCCCATCCCTTTGAAGTACCTGGAAGCGCACAGCCGCCTGCCCTTCTGGGACGAGGCCAACATGCGCGGGACCGCAGGGAAGCTGTTGGATGAGGATCGCGGCGTTATGGAAGCTTATAACTGAGCCGTCGAGGTCGGATACCTAGAATCTCGTTGAAAGAATAGAGAGGAGATGAAAGTGAAAATTGCCTTTAGCACTTCGGGAGAAACCCTGGAATCGCCGCTGGATCTGCGCTTCGGCCGCGCCCCGCAGTTCCTGGTCTACGATCTGGACGGCGGGACCTTTGAAGCGGTCGATAACCGGCAGAACATGAACGCGGCCCAGGGGGCCGGAATCCAATCGGCGGAGACCGTGGCCCGCCTGGGGGTCCAGAGTCTCGTGACTGGGCATTGCGGGCCGAAAGCGTTTCGCGTGCTTCTGGCTGCCGGAATCAAAGTCTACACCACTGACGCGCCCACCGTGGCCGCGGCCCTGGAGCTATATCGCTCCGGAAAACTGACGGAGGCCAAGGCCGCCGACGTGGACGGGCATTGGGCGTAAGCGGCCACTTAAGACAGTCCGTCATGCGTCGGTCCGTTGCCCTAAGCCTCCGGGCTCAACGCCTCGAAGCCGAACTCCGCGACATGCGGCGGCGTATCCTGGCTCTAGGACAGGAATAGCGATACAGGGACAGCCTATGCAGAGCGATTATTCTTTCCGGGTGATGTCGCTGGAATTCCGAGTGCGGGATTTTTTCAGGAGGCCTGGGAGGATTCTCAGAGAGGCCGGCATCCGGAATGGCATGTCGGTTTTAGATTTCGGCTGCGGACCGGGCGGATTTTCCCTGGCTGCGGCGGAGCTGGTCGGCCCGGAAGGCCATATCTATGCCGTTGATCACAACCCCCTGGCAGTGAGATCGGTCCAGAGAGCTGCCAGGCAGCAGGGATTCCGCAATATAGACACGATCCTTGAAGGCAGCCCAGCCGACTTTCCGGGAGAAAGCATCGACATAACCCTGCTTTACGATGTTCTTCATGACCTTCACGAGCCCAATCCGATCTTGATGGAGTTGCATCGGATCCTCAAGCCAGGAGGCGTCCTCTCGGTCAGCGATCATCACATGAAAAAAGAGCCCCTGCTATCCATGATCACGGGCGGCAGCCTCTTCCTGCTTGCCGGTGGCAATCGACGGACTTTCCAGTTCAAAAAAAATGAGACCCGCGAGGCGGTCTCATGATTCTCGCTATCGCCTCGGGCAAAGGAGGAACCGGCAAGACAACCGTGTCCGTGAACCTGGCGCGTGTCTTCGGCCCCGATGTGCGGCTTCTGGACTGCGATGTGGAAGAGCCGAATGACCACCTCTTTCTCAAGGGGACCCCGCGCAGGGAGGAAACCGTCACCATCCCAGTTCCTCAAGTGGATGAATCCCTTTGCGACGGCTGCGGTGAGTGCGGCCGTTTCTGCGAATACCACGCCATCGTTTCATTCGGGGCCGCCGCGCTTGTCTTTCCAGAGATGTGTCACGGTTGCGGGGGCTGCGCGAAGGTATGCCCCAAGAAGGCCATCCGGGAGAGGGGGCAAAGAATCGGCTTGGTCGAGACCATGGAATCGGGAAACGTCACGTTGATCCAAGGTCGGCTCGACGTCGGCGTGGCCATGTCGCCACCCCTCATCCGTGCGGTGAAGGCCCGTCTGCGAAAAGAGGTGCCCGCGATTCTGGACGCGCCTCCGGGAACGTCATGCCCGGTGATCGCGACGCTCCGGGGAGCGGACCTTGTCGTTCTCGTCACGGAACCGACGCCCTTCGGCCTGCATGACCTCAGGCTCGCCGTGGATATGGTGCGGGAGCTCCGCATTCCGTTCGGCCTGGTCGTCAACCGGGTCGGGATCGGTGACGACCGGGTGCATGTGTTCTGCGGAAATGAGGGCATCCCCATTCTCTTGGAGATTCCGGATGACCGGAGGATCGCCGAGGCTTATTCGAGGGGCGAACTTATCGTTGAGGCCCTGCCGGAGTACCGGGCTCATTTTCAGCGGCTCCGGGAGGCTGTCCGGAAGCGGTGGGAGGCTGCGGGCCGGGCTCCGTCCGATGATGACAACGCAAGGAATGGCCATGAAAGAGCCTGAAGGCCTGTCGCGCAGAAAGGCCGTTTTTCGCGCCCGAACGGAACATTACGCCAGTTTGGGCTTCGACCGTTTCGAGGCGGCGGATTTCGTGATCGGGACGGGCGGTCGGCTCTCAGGCCCGGCTCTGGACGTCGGCACCGGCAAGGGGCTCACGGCCATGGCCTTGGCCCGCCGGGGATTGGAGGTCGTCTCTGTCGACCCCGATGCGGACGAACAGGCCCTGGCCTGTGTCTTGGCCGACGAGGCGGGCTTGGCGGCCCGGATCCGTTTCGTCCATGGGGACGCCTCTGACCTGCCCTTTCCCGGGGGACACTTCGGCTGTGCCGCCCTGGTGGAGGTCCTGCACCATCTGCAGGACCCGGTGCCGGTGCTCGGCGAGACGGCCAGGGTCCTGAGGCCCTGCGGGATCGTGATCCTGGCGGATTTCTCGGCGGAAGGGCTCGAGCTCGTCGCCCGGGTTCACCGCGGGGAGGGGAGGGAGCATTCCGTCAGCGGGGTCACGCCTGAGTCGGCCGCGGCCTTTCTTTCCATGAGGGGCTTCGCGGTGGAGGCCCGCCTGAGCGGCCATAAGCACGATGTGATCGTGCTTGCGAAAGAACACCAAAGAGAGGAGCTGAGGACCGATGCCGACCTACGAATATGAATGCCGCCAGTGCGGCCTGCGGTTCGAAAAGCGCCAGCCCATGACGGACGGGCCGCTGGCGGAATGCCCTGAATGCGGGGGCGAGGTCCGCCGGTTGGTCAGCGGCGGGGTTGGGTTCGTTGTTAAAGGGCCGGGTGGCAGACCGGCCGAACACCGCGCCGGCTCATGTTCCCTGGAACGAGGTGGCAAAACGTGCTGCGGACGGGACGATCGCTGCGGCAAGCCTCCGTGCGGGCGAGAATCTTGATCGCCAACGGCGTCCGATATTCTTATGGCCCCGTTCCATCGCGCCGTC
>CAZIQR010000069.1:0-13508 GCA_964541055.1 uncultured Eubacteriales bacterium | reverse complement strand
TCAAAATATATCTAACAATATCGAACTCCGTCGAAATCCAAAGCGCCCCGAGAACAGCCCGTTTTCCGCGGATTACTACTATTATCTGCGCTTTACGTTTTTCCGCCGCTTCCTACACACGGTAGAAGTCAGAGGCTCAAGTCCTGGCCGGCAACTGCGCCCTCGAGTCGATGGGCTTCAAGACGTTCGGCTTCGGCGGCGGGCGCGTCGACGCCTGGGAGCCGGAAGAGGACATTTACTGGGGCAGCGAGGACAAGTGGCTCGGCGACAAGCGGTATTCCGGCGACCGGGATCTCGAGAATCCCCTGGCCGCCGTGCAGATGGGCCTGATCTACGTCAATCCGGAAGGGCCGAACGGTCAGCCCCTGCCCGCCGAATCCGCGCAGGACGTTCGGACGACCTTCGCGCGGATGGCCATGAACGACGAGGAGACCGTCGCTCTGATCGCCGGAGGCCACACCTTCGGCAAAGCCCACGGCGCCGGTCCCGCGACCCACGTGGGGCCCGAGCCCGAGGCCGCTCCCATCGAACAGCAGGGCCTCGGCTGGAAGTCCAGCTTCGGCAGCGGCAAAGGCGGCCAGACGATCGGCAGCGGCATCGAAGGCGCCTGGAAGCCGAACCCCACCAAATGGGACACGGGCTATCTGAAGGTGCTCTTCAAGTACGAATGGGAACTGACGAAAAGCCCGGCCGGGGCCTATATCTGGCTGGCTAAGGACGTGGCCAAAGAGGACATGGTCGTCGATGCCCATGATCCATCGAAAAAGCACCGTCCCATGATGACCACGGCTGATCTCTCCCTCAAGTTCGATCCGGCTTATGAAAAGATCGCCCGGCGTTATCTGGCGAATCCCGACGAATTCGCGGACGCCTTCGCCCGGGCCTGGTTCAAGCTGACCCACCGCGACATGGGGCCGCGGTCCCGCTATCTCGGCCCGGAGGTCCCGGCGGAGGAGCTGATCTGGCAGGACCCGGTGCCCGCCGTCGATCACGCGCTCGTCGACGAGAAGGACATCGCCCAGCTCAAGGGAGAGATCCTGGCTTCGGGCCTGTCGATCTCCCGGCTCGTCTCGACCGCCTGGGCCTCGGCGTCCGCGTTCCGCGGCTCCGACAAGCGCGGCGGCGCGAACGGGGCGCGCCTGCGCCTGGCCCCGCAAAAGGACTGGGAGGCCAACGAGCCCGCCGA
Organism: uncultured Eubacteriales bacterium; assembly: GCA_964541055.1. GTDB lineage: Bacteria > Acidobacteriota > Aminicenantia > Aminicenantales > Saccharicenantaceae > RBG-16-66-30. Next base: position 12,322 of record CAZIQR010000069.1, on the reverse strand, counting down.
GCTGCAGGTCGTGCTGCAAGCCCTCGAGGGGATCCGGAAGGCGTTCAACGACAAGGCCCCCGGCGGGAAGAAGATCTCCCTGGCCGATGTGATCGTCCTCGGCGGCTGCGCGGCTGTCGAAGAGGCCGCCAAGACAGCTGGCTTCAACGTGACCGTTCCCTTCGCGCCCGGACGCACGGACGCGACGCCGGAGCAGACCGACGCGGCGTCCTTCGCCGTGCTCGAGCCGAAGGCGGACGGCTTCCGCAATTACCAGAAAGCCCCGTACGCCGTCTCGGCCGAGGAGCTTTTGGTCGACCGGGCCCAGCTGCTGACACTGACCGCACCCGAGATGACGGTCCTCGTCGGCGGGATGCGCACCCTGAACGCCAACTTCGGACAGTCCCGGCACGGCGTCTTCACCCGGCGGCCGGGGACGCTCACCAACGACTTCTTCGTCAACCTGCTCGACATGGGCACGGAATGGACGGCCGTCCCGGGCGCCCAGGACCTCTTCGAGGGGCGCGACCGGAAAACGGGCGAGGTCAGGTGGACCGCGACGCGCGTCGATCTCGTCTTCGGCTCGAACTCCCAGCTCCGGGCCCTGGCCGAGGTCTACGGAAGCCGGGACGGGGAAGCCAAGTTCGTTCAGGACTTCGCGGCGGCCTGGGCCAAGGTGATGGACCTCGATCGGTTCGATCTGGCCTGATCGCCGCCCTCGAGCGGGGCCGGGATCATGCGTTCATGATCTCGGCCGCGTCCCGGCCGCGGCGGAGGAGGCCGGCCATGGTCCGCATGGGCCGGTCGGCGTGGGAAAAGAAGGCCTTGAGCCCGGCGCAAAGCCAGTTCAGGCCCTGTTGGCCGCTCGGCGTCTTCAGGATACGGTTCTTCGGGCATTCACCGTGGCAGGTGAAGAGGTAGGCGCAGCCCCGGCAGAGGTCGGGCAGCGTCTCCGATTTGGCCCGGCCGAAGGCCCGCTGGCGCTCCGACGCGGCCAGCTCGGCCATCGGCGTCTCGAGGATATTCCCCAGCCGGTAGGCGGGCTCGACGAAATGGTCGCAGGAATAGAGGTCGCCGTTATGCTCCAGGGCCAGGGCTTCGCCGCACGCGGGACGGAGTACGCAGAGCGACGAGACGCCGAACAGATAGGAGGCCAGGACGGCGTCGAAGAACGGGACGAACATCCGGCCGACGTCGCGCCGCACCCACTCGTCGAAGATCTCGATCAGGAACCGGCCGTATTGGTCCGGGTCGACCGTCCGCTCCGTGACCCGGTCGCCGGACTGATCGCCGCTCTCGTTCGCCCGCTCGACGATGGGGATGAACTGGACGTAGCGGGCGCCGAGCTCGTCGCGGAAATAACGGTAGACCTCGAGCGGCCGCCGGCTGTTCACGGCGTTGACCGTGCACAGGATGTTGAACTCGACCCCGTGGGCCTGCATCAGCCGGGCCGCCCGGTCGACCCGGTCGAAGACGGAGCGGCCGGCCTTGTCGTGGCGATAGGCGTCGTGGAGCGCCCGCGGGCCGTCGAGGCTCAGCCCGACGAGGACGCCGTGGTCGTGGAAGAAACGGCACCAGTCCTCATCGATGAGGACGCCGTTCGTCTGGAAAGAGTGGCCGACGCGCCTCCCTGGACGGGCGCGGTCCCGCGCGACCGCGAAGGCCCGGCGGTAGAAGTCGAGGCCCATGAGGGTCGGCTCGCCGCCTTGCCAGGCGATCGTCACCTCGGGAGCGTCCCGGCCGCCCGTGGCCTGGAGAAGATAGGCCTCCATGACCGCGTCGCTCATGCGAAAATCGCTCCCCGGATAGAGGCCTTCCTTCTTGAGGAAAAAGCAGTAATCACAGGCCAGGTTGCAGCGCGCCCCCGTCGGCTTGGCGATGACATGGAAGGAGGCGCTCATGACGGCTCCGATTATACACCCTCGCGGGACGGCTTGATTCGGGCCGGCCGTTTCTGTCATCATGGGGCCCGTTCCGCCCGGAGAGGATCTCATGTCCCTGTTCGGCAACCGTCTGAGCCTGCGCAAGCTCAAGGCCATGCTCGGCCGCGAGGCCGGTCTCTCCGACTGGTTCGTCGTCACCCAGGAGCGTATCGACGCCTTCGCCGACGCGACCGAAGACCGTCAGTGGATCCATGTCGATCCGGCGCGGGCCGCGGCAAGCCCGCTCGGCGGCACGGTCGCCCATGGCTTCCTCCTGCTCTCGCTCGTGCCCTTCTTCAACTTCTCGAACGAGGTCTTCGCCGGCCGCTTCCGGATGGCCGTCAACTACGGCCTCGACCGGGTCCGCTTCCCGCAGGCGGTCCGGGCCGGCTCGCGCATCCGGAACCGGTCCGTCTTGAAGAAGATCGAGAAGCGGGGCTTCCGCAAGGTCCTGGTCACGGTCGAAAACACGATCGAGCTCGAAGGGGCGGACAAGCCGGCCATGGTCGCCGACGTCCTGGCTCTGATCGATCTTTGAGGACCCCGGTCCGGGCGAGGGGCGCGGGGCGGGGCTCTTGTGATACACTGAAGAGGGAGCCTGAGGAGCAGCTATGAGGCAAAAAACCGTCCGTCGACTGAGCCGCGTCGCCGCCGGACTCGTCCTGCTGGCCGGGGCGGCCGCCGCGGCCGCGCCGCCGCAATCGCCCGCGGCGAGGCCCCTGTCCAGCATCCCGGTCCGGGTCTTCGACAACGGCCGCTTCGTGTCCGATCTCAATCTGGCCGACTTCGAGATCGACGAAGCCGGCATGAAGGTCAGGCCCCAGGCCCTTGTTCTCGTCAACAAGGACCTCGCCGTGAGGCGGGAGGGCCAGACGGGGCCCCTGCCCGACCTCAGCCGCCGGATCGTGCTCCTCTTCGAGATGACCGAATACCACGGCCGGATCCCGGAAGCCCTCCAGGCCCTGTTCGAGACCGAGCTCCGGCCCTCCGACACGCTCGAGGTCGAAACGCCGATGCGCAACTACGTGCTGGCCCGCGCGGCCCTGGCCTCCAAGCCCCCGGCGGTGCTGGCCAAGGAGCTGGCCGACATCGTCCGCCGCGACATCCTCGAAGGCGGCACGGCCTACAACAGCGCCCTGCGGGACCTGAAGCGGGCCGTGCGCCAGATCGGAGGCGTCGGCCGGACCGGGCTCGGCGACACCGAGGGCGAGATCGACGACGGCACCAGCCTCGAACAGAACCTCATGAAATACGCCGACGACCTATCGCGGATGGAGACCCTCCGGACGGTCGACGAATCGCGCCTGGTGGCGTTCGCGACCCGGATGAAGGCCCTGCCCGGCCGCAAGCTGGCGTTCCTCGTCTACCAGCGGGAGTTCCGGCCCGAGATCGATTCCCAGACGATGGACAGGCTCAACATGTCGAACCAGGACCGGCCGGACATCCTGGCCGCGCTCCAGAGCGCCTTCGCCCTTTACCACCGGCCCGTCGACATCGACCGGCAGCGGATCGTGCAGGCCTTCGCGGATTCGGGCATGGATCTTCAGTTCCTTTATGTGAACCGCGAGCCGGAGCGGATCGCCGGCATCGCCATGCGGGAGCAGTCGGAGGACGTCTTCCGCGCCCTCTCGGCCGCGGCCGAGGCCACGGGCGGGGGGACGAGCGCCGGGCAGAACCCGGCCACCTCGCTGGCCCAGGCGTTCCGGGCTTCGGATCCTTATTACCTTTTGTATTACACGCCGTCGACGAGCGCGCCGCCCGGGACCTTCATCGATCTCAAGGTCAAGGTCAAAGGACGGGCCGTCCGCATCGCCCACCGGCTCGGCGCCTTCACCGGCTCCTGAACCGAGGGAACGGGTGCCGACCGCGACGCCGCCCCATCAGGAAGACCGCCCCGCCGGCCTCACCCCGGCCGAAGCCCGGGCCCGGCTCGCCCGGTTTGGGCTCAACCGCCTGGCCCGACCCTACCAGGTCAAGTTCCTGGCCATCGCGCGTGAAGAGGTCACGGAACCGATGATCCTGCTCCTCATCGGCGTGGGCGTCGTTTACAGCGTCTGGGGCAAGCTCGAGGACGCCCTGACCATCTTCAGCATCATCGCCGTGCTGACCTTGGTCGAGGTCTGGAACGAGTTCCGGGCCAAGAAGGCCATCGCCGCGCTGGCGACGCTGGCCGCGCCGCGGACCAAGGTCGTCCGGGACGGCGCCTTCGCCGAGGTCGAGACCGAGGCCGTTGTCCCCGGCGACGTCCTGGCCGTCGGGCCCGGGTCGCGCGTCGCCGCGGACGCCCGGCTCCTTTCCGCCTACAGCCTTCAGGCGGACGAATCGTCCCTGACCGGCGAGTCGCAGCCGGCCGCCAAGGCCGCCGGCGAGGAGATCTACGCCGGAACGCTCGTCGTCGCCGGCGAGGGCCTGGCTGAGGTCACGGCCACGGGCCTCGACTCGCGGCTCGGGCGCATCTCCGCCCTGGCCCAGTCGGTCAAACCGCCGAAGACGCCGCTCCAGCTGGCCATGAAGGAGCTGGCCCTGAAGCTCGTCTGGGTGGCCCTGTTCTTCAGCGTCCTCATCCCCCTCCTGGGCTTCCTCCGCGGGCAGAACATGCGGGAGATGATCCTGATCGGCCTGGCCTTGGCCTTCGCCACCATCCCGGAAGAGGGCCCGATCATCATCACCATGATCCTCGGCCTCGGCTCCTACCGCCTGTCCAAGAACAATTTCCTGGTCAAGAAGGTCCGGGCGGCGGAGGTGCTCGGCAACGCCACGGTCATCCTGACCGACAAGACGGGCACCCTGACCGAGAACGACATGGCCGTCGTGGCCGTCTATCCCCCGGACCGGGAAAAGGAGATCCTGGCCGGCGCGGCCTCGGCCCTGTCCGGGGTCTCGTTCTTCGCCACCGACAAGGCCGTGCTGGACAAGGCCCGCGGGCGGGGCGTGGGCGCCGCGGGCGAGATCATCGGCGAACGGGGCTTCGGCGACGGCCGGAAGACCAAAGCCGCCCTGCGCAGGAGCGGCGGCGCGGCGACGCTCTACCTCAGCGGCAGTCCCGAGGAGATCTTCGGCCTTGCCGGAGGCGACACCTCGGCCTATGAGCCAGAGCTCGAGAAGGAGACCCGGCTCGGGCGTCGGGTCATCGCCGTCGCCTCGAAGGCCGTCGCTCCCGGCCGTCCCGCCCCGGACCTGGCCGCCCTCGAAAAAGGAGCGACCATCCTCGGCCTTCTGGCCATCGAAGACCCGCCGCGCCGGGGCGTCGCCGAGACGCTGAGCACGGCCCGGAAAGCCGGGGTGCGGACGGTCATGGTCACGGGCGACCATCCGCAGACCGCGCTGGCCGTGGCCCGCGAGGTCGGCATCCCGGCCGGCCAGGCCGTCATTGGCCCGGAGCTCGACGCCCTGTCCGACGAGGACCTGCGGCGAACGGTGCGGGAGATCTCGGTCTTCGCCCGGACATCGCCCGAGCACAAGTACCGGCTGCTGCGGGCCCTCCAGGCCAACGGGGAGATCGTGGCCGTCACCGGCGACGGGGTCAACGACGCCCTGGCCCTCAAGGGCGCCCATATCGGCATCGCCATGGGCATCAAGGGCACGGACGCGGCCAAGGAGGCCGCGGACGTCGTCCTGGCCGACGACAACTACAACACCATCGCCCGGGCTATCTTCGAAGGGCGCAAGTTCTTCGACAACCTGCGCAAGGGCTTCGCCTATTACCTGTCCGTCAAGGTCGCCCTCATCTTGACCTTCCTCCTGCCCGTCCTGGCCGGCGTCTCCTTCCCGTTCGCGCCCGTCCAGATCATCCTTCTCGAGCTCTTCATGGACCTGGCGGCGTCGGCGGGCTTTGTCGCCGAGCCGGCCGAGCGGACGATCTACAGCCGGCCGCCCCGGGACCCGCGGGAGAAGTTCCTCTCCCCCGCGGTCGTGCGCCGCATCGCCGTCTCCGGCATCAGCCTGTTCGCGGCCGTCATGGTGCCCTACGGCTATGCGCTCGGCCGGGGCGTGCCGCCGGTCAAGGCCCAGACGATCGCCTTCTCCGCGTGGATCATCGGCCATGTGCTCCTGGCCTTCGTCTCCCGGTCGGAAAAGCAGCCGCTCTCGAGCCTGGGCCTCTTCACGAACCGGGCCATCAACGTCTGGGCCGGCGCGGCCTTCGGCTTCCTGCTCCTGGCGACGCAGGTCCCGGCCCTGAACGCCCCCCTGCGGCTGACGCGGGTGTCCGCCGGGGAGCTGGGCCTCGTCTTCTGCGTCGCCTTCGTTCTCATCGTCCTTTGGAAAGAGCTGATCAAGCTCATCTCCGATCACCGACGAGGGGAATGAGCCGGGCCGGCTTGACATTTAGTTCGTATTACGATATATTCGTGCCATGAATCATCTCGGCCGCCTGGCCGGTTTCTCGTCCCAGCTGATGACGCTGACGGGCTTCTTCCACGGCGTCCTCCGCCTGGACCAGATGCACGCGTCCGCGGGACGGACCGGGCCCGGGGCCAAGACGAACGTCGTCCGCTACCATATCCTGAAGTGCCTCGAGCGTCGGAAGATCTGCCATGCGGCCGAGGTCTCCGGTGTCCTGAACATCAAGAAGAACACCCTGTCCGAGCTCCTGGACCGCATGGTCCGGGACGGCCAGGTCCGGAGGTCCTTCGCCACCGACGACCGGCGTGTGACGCTCCTGCGCATCACCCCGCAGGGCCGGACCTCCATCCGCGATTTCGAGAACGGCCTGATGGACAAGCTGGAGCACTACCTCGAGGGCCTGGCCGAGGACGATCGCGAGGACCTCGTCCGGGCCATCGAGTCCCTGGCCCGGATCCTGGAGCGGCACGATCAAGCGGCCGGGAGCCCGTTCCCCTTCTGAGACGGATCTGTCAAGGAGCGTACTCATGCGTCGACACCGGATTGGATTCATCGCTGTATTCGCCGCGGGGTGTCTCGCGGCCCCCGTCCTCCGGGCCCAGGACCGGATGACCCTCCAGCAGTTCATCGACCAGGCGGTCCAGAACAGCGCCGCCGTCGAGATCGCCGGCGAGGGCGTGGCCGGGGCCGGGCTCAAAGTCCGCGAGGCCAAGAGCCAGTACCTGCCCCAGGTCAACCTCGGCTCGTCCTACACCCGGATCAGCCTCGTCCAGGAGTTCGACATCCCGAACCTGGGCCATTTCAAGTTCGCCTCGCCGAACAACTACAACCTCCGGCTCGGGGCCTCGGAGCAGGTCTTCACCTGGGGCCGCGTCGGCAAGACCGTCGAGCTCAGCCGGGTCGGCCAGGACCTGGCCGAGAACGGCGTGGCCCTGACCAAGCAGGCCCTCGCCTACCAGGTCGTGCCGATGTTCTACGGCATCCTCTTCACCCAGGAGGCCGTCAAGGTCGTCGACCAGACCCTCGGGAGCCTCAACAAGAAGGTCGCCATCCTCGAGGAGCGCTACCAGGCCGGGCTGGCCTCGGACTTCGACATCTCCCTTCTCAAGGTCCAGGTGAACGGGCTCGAGGCCCAGAAGCTCGATTTCGAGAACACGATCCGCAAGCTCGTCCTCGCCTACAACCGGATCGCCGGCCGTCCCCTCGAGAGCCCCCTCGTCCTCGAGGGCGACATCGACGCCGAGGCGGCGAAGAGCCTGGAGATGCTCCAGGCCGAGTCGAAGGGCCTGCTCCAGGAGGCCCTGGAGAACCGGCCGGAGGCCCAGCAGAACGGGAACCAGCGCCGCCTGGTCCAGACCCAGATCGCCCTGGCCCAAACGGCCAACAAGCCGAACCTCATCGCCTCGTTCAACTACGAGCTTCGCAACGGCTTCCTGCCGAGCGTCGACCGCATCCGGGGCAACTGGAACGCCGTCCTGGCCGTGTCCTATCCCCTCTTCGACGGCCATCGCACGGCCGCCCAGGTGGCCCAGGGCCAGGTCGCCCTGCGGACCGTCGAGGAGCAGCGGGCCGACCTCGAGCAGGCCTTCGCGCTGGAGATCGACCAGGCTCTGTCCGACCTGAAGACCTTGGCCGGGAGGATCGAGATCGAGAAGGCCAAGATCGCCCACGCCGAGCGGGCCCTGGCCATCGCCGACGAGCGCTATCAGCGCGGCCTCATCAGCACGACCGATCTCGTCGACGCCCAGGATTCGCTCGATGCGGCGCGCCTGAGCTCTCTTCAGCTCCGTCTCAACTCCGTCCTCGGCCGCTACGGCCTGCTCAAGGCCGCCGGCCGCAAGATCTATTCGTGAGGAGGACCGCCATGATCAAGAGAATCGCCGCCGCCGTCGTCGCCCTCGCCTTCGTCGGCTTCATCGGCTACCGGGCATCCGTCAACTACAAAGCCAAGCGCGCCGCCGCCAACCGGCCCGTGGCCGAGAAGATCGTCCCCGTCCGGACCGCCGTCCCTCAGGCCCAGACCTTCGTCGACACCATCAAGGCCGCCGGCAACGTCCAGGCCAACGCCGAGGTCGCCCTTTTTTCCAAGGTCCCGGGCAAGATCATCCAGAACAACGTCCAGATGGGCAGCGCCGTAACCCCGGGCCTGACCGTGACCCTGGTCAACCGGGACGAGGTCGGCTACCAGTTCAAGACCTACGAGGTCAAGAGCGACGTCAAGGGCGTCGTCTCGCGCATCCTCCAGAACCCCGGGGCCATGGTCGGGCCGGGGACGCCGCTCATGACCCTGGTCGACATCGACGTCGTCAAGGCCGTGGCCGCCGTCGATGAGCTCAAGATCCGCTTCATCCGGATGGGCCAGCCGGTCAAGGTCCGCTTCCAGGCCTACCCCGGCGAGGTCTTCAACGCCCGGGTGACGAACATCAGCCCGGTCGCCAACCCCGTCAGCCGGACGGTCGAGGTCGAAGTCACCATCCCCAACGCCTCTCACCGGGTCAAGCCCGGCATGTACGCCGAGGCCGAGTTCGAGCAAGGCCAGCACAGCGGCCGCGTCCTGCCGATCGTGGCCGTCGTCGACCGGGCCGGCCGCAGGTTCGTCTTCACCGTCGCCGGCGACCGGGCCGTCCTGAAGGAGGTCACGACGGGGGCCGTGGCCGGCGACATGATCGAGATCACCGCGGGCCTCGACGGCACCGAGACCGTGGTCACGACCGGGGCCGACCGGCTCGAGGACAAGGACCGCGTCACCGTGGTCAAGTCCTGACCGGGCCGCCCCGCGTCCGGCAAGGAGAAGTCATGAAGATCGCCGATATCTCCATCAAGCAGCCCGTGTTCATCACCATGGTCATCGCCCTGATCATGGTCCTGGGCGCGGTCTCCTATACCCGGCTGGGCGTCGACCTGATGCCCGACGTCACCCTGCCCATCGTCTCCGTCGCCACGCCCTATCCCGGCGTCGGCCCCGAGGAGGTCGAGCAACAGGTGACCAAGCCCATCGAGGACGTCCTGAGCTCGATCAACGGCCTCGACAAGATCAGCTCGACCTCGTCGGAAGGGGTCTCCGTCATCGTCGCCCAGTTCAAGCTGGAGAAGGACGCGACTCAGGCCGCCAACGAGTGCCGCGACAAGATCTCGACCATCCGGGGGAGCCTGCCGCGGGACATCCAGGAGCCGATCATCGACAAGTTCGACGCCTCGGCCGCGCCTGTCCTGTCCTACGGCATCATCAGCCGCAACGGGCGGCTGAACACCGTCGACCTGCGCCAGCTCATCGACGACGAGATCCGCCCCCGCATCGAGCGCATCGACGGAGTCGGCCAGGTGCAGGTCGTCGGCGGCCTCGAGCGCGAGATCAAGGTCAAGGTCGACGTCGACAAGCTGACCTTGTTCAACCTCTCGCTGGCCCAGGTCAGCCAGGCCATCCGGGCCGAGAACCTGAACCTGCCGGCCGGCCGGGTCACCCAGCAGAGCTACGACTTCCTGATCCGGACCAAGGCCGAGTTCCAGGCCGTCGACGAGATCGGCCGGGTCATCGTCGCCAACCTCGGGGGCAACCCGATCTATCTCCGCGACGTCGCCGCGGTCATCGACAGCACCAAGACGCGGCAGACGATCTCCCGCGTCAACGGCGTCGAGAACATCACCCTCGTCGTCCAGAAGAGGTCCGGCACGAACACGGTCAAGGTCGCCGAGAACGTCAAGGCGGCCATGGCCCGGGTCGCGGAGGACACTCCCGACCTCGACATCAAGCAATCGACGGACGAGTCGGTCTTCATCAAGGAGTCCCGGGACGACGTGCTCAAGAGCCTCATCGAGGGGGCCCTCCTCGCCGGCCTGGTCGTCTTCCTGTCCTTCGGCGACCTCCGCAACACCCTCATCACCATCGCCGGCCTGCCGGTGTGCATCGTCGGCACCTACGCCGTCATGGCCGCTCTCGGCTTCACCATCAATGTCATCACCCTGCTCGGCCTGAGCCTCTCCATTGGCCTGCTCATCGACGACGCCATCGTCGTCCGGGAGAACATCTTCCGCCACATGGAAAAGCTCGGCAAGCACCCGATGCAGGCCGCGAGCGACGGCACGGCCGAGGTCGGGCTGGCCGTCCTAGCCACCAGCCTGACCCTCGTCTCGGTCTTCCTGCCGGTCGGCTTCGCCACCGGGATCGCGGGCAAGTTCTTCAAGCAGTTCGGCATCACCATCGCCGCCGCCGTGCTCATCTCCCTGTTCGAGGCCTTCACCTTCGCCCCGATGCTCTCGGCCTACTTCTTCAAGGAGAGCCGCAAGAACGGGAAGACATCCCTGACCTCCCGGCTCGACAAGGCCATCACCGGGGCCTACGACAGCCTCGGCCGCGGCTACCAGCCCGTCCTCAACTGGGCCATCGGCCACCGCAAGAGCGTCCTCGCCATCACCCTGGCCATCTTCGCCCTGAGCGGCTGGCTCTTCACCCTGGTCGGCATCGGCGGCACGCCTCACGGCAACCGGCCCGAGTTCAACATCAAGGTCCAGGTCGCCTCCGGCAGCTCGCTCGAGAGCACGGAGCGGGTCGTCCGGGAGATCGAGGACATCCTCAAGGGCGAGCCCGAGATCAAGGACGTCTTCACCGTCATCGGCACGACCGACGGCTCGTCCGATGAGGCCACGGTCAACGTCAAGCTGAAAAGCCGCGGCGGGGCCGACGTCTACCAGGACATGCTGCGGCCCAAACTGGCCGGCATCGCCGGGGCCCGGTTGACCTTTCAGGAATCGATGTCCCTCAGCGGGAATTCCGCCCAGAGCTTCCAACAGCTCCCCATCCAGATCAACATCAAGAGCCCCAACCTGGAGAGCCTGACGACGGCCGCGGACGAGATCCGCCGTTCGCTCGCCGACATCCCTCAGCTCGTCGACCTGAACTCCGACTACCGCGCCCCCAAGCCCGAGATCCAGATCCAGATCGACCGCGAGCGGGCCTCGCAGCTCGGCGCCAACACCCTGCAGATCGCCTCGGCCATGCGCAGCCTGGTCGACGGCGACATCGCTTCTCGCTTCCGCCAGGGAGAGAACCTCTACGACATCCGCGTTCTCGCGAACGACACCACAAGGGACGACCTCGACCGCCTCTCCAAGGTCTACGTCCCGACCATGCGGGGCGGCCTGATCACCCTCGACCAGGTGGCCAAGTTCAAGGTCGTCAACGGCCCGACCCAGATCAAGCGCAAGGACCGGGTGCGGCAGGTCACGGTCGTCTCGAACATCCTCCAGGGCGCGGCCCTCAACGAGATCACCCGCGAGGTCCAGACCCGGCTCAAGGCGATCGACCTGCCCAAGGACGTCACGTACGATTTCGGCGGCCAGGTCGAGACCAACGCCGAGATGTTCCAGACCTTGACCCTCTCGCTCGGGCTGGCCATCGTCTTCGTCTATATGATCCTGGCCTCCCAGTTCGGCTCGTTCCTCCAGCCCTTCTCCCTGATGCTGGCCCTGCCGCTCTCGATCGTCGGGGCCGTCCTCGGGCTGCTCGCGGCCGGCAAGCTCTTCGACATGGTGGCCTTCATCGGCCTGATCATGCTCATGGGCCTCGTCACCAAGAACTCGATCCTGCTCATCGACTACACGAACGTGCTGCGGCGGCGCGGGCACGACCGGACCTCGGCCATCCTCGAGGCCGGCGCGACCCGGCTGCGGCCCATCCTGATGACCTCGCTGGCCATGATCCTAGGGATGATCCCGGTCGCCTTCGGCCTCGGCGCGAGCTCGAACTTCCGGGCCGGCATCGGCTTCACCATCATCGGCGGCGTCATCTCGTCGACGGTCCTGACGCTGGTCATCGTGCCGGTGTTCTACGTCATCATCGACAATTTCGAGAGCCGCTTCAAGAAGAGGAAACCCATCCCGGAGACGCAGCCGGCGAACTGAACATCCGGCCGGGCCGCCCGCGCCGAGAGGAGCGGGCGGCCCTACGATCCTCCTCGGCGCGCCTGCCATAAACTCGCGCACACCCCGGCAGGCAATTTGTGTATAATTCCCTCGAATACGCCCCGGAGGACAGATGTCATGATCAGTCTTCATCCGAACACCCCCCGAAAGTTCCGCGC